>JAEZBO010000140.1 GCA_023427085.1 Pseudomonadota bacterium | reverse complement strand
CGGGGGGGGGGGGGCGGGGGGGGGGGCCGCCGCGGCGGGCGGCCAGCCAGGGTTCGAGCAGATAGACCAGGAACGCCAGCAGCAGGGCCAGGCCCAGCACCGCCAGCATCCACGGCGCGCCCTCGGGGCCGAGCCGCTGGCCGACCCAGGCCAGCAATAGCGCCAGGCCCAGGCACAGCAGCAGCTTGCCCAGCAGCGAGGTGATCAGGCGCCAGCGCAGCACGACGAACAGCGCCAGCGCCGCGAACGCGATCAGCCAGCTCATCGGGCCCCCGGCCGGGCACGGGCGGCCCTGCGAGCGTTGGGGTTGACGTTGGCGTTGGCGGCGTGGCGGGCGTCCGCGGTGGCGGCGTAGCGCAGGTCGGCAGTCATCCCGCAACCATAGCAGAGCCCTCGCCTGTGCATGGCTGCGGCAATGCGCTAGCATGCCGCCATGGAACACAATGCACCGTCCTCGAAAGCGCCCCGCTACGAACGCCCCTGGGGCCACGAACGTCCCGATTGCCGCGGCTCGCGGGCGTTGGGCATGTTCATCGACGACCTGCACCGCGTGCTGGCGCAGCACACGCTGGGCCGCGAATCATCGGGGCTGGCGGTGCTGGCGGCCCAGCAGGGGGTCGACAAGCTGCTGGCGCAATACGTGCGCGTAGGGGCGCATCCGACCGCCTTCAACGGCCAGTCGGTGACGCTCAAGCACGGCATGGACAAACAAGGTGTCCATCACGTCATCCCGATCTTTTCGCCCGCGCTCAAGCAGGCGCTGACGGCGCTGCTGCCCGGCAACGGACAGGCAGCGCAATAGGCCGCTGGCGGTTCAGACCGCCTTGGCCAGGCTGGCGGCCAGGCCGACGTAGCTGCGCGGCGTCATCGCCAGCAGCCGTTGCTTGGGCTCGTCCGGCAGATCCAGCCCGCCGACGAAGTCACGCAGCGCCTGCTCGGTGATGCCCTTGCCACGCGTCAGCGCCTTGAGCTGCTCGTAAGGCTGCGGCAGGCCGTAGCGGCGCATGACGGTCTGCACCGGCTCGGCCAGCACTTCCCAGCACGCATCGATATCGGCATCGACGGCGGCCGCGTTGAGCTCGAGCTTGTTCAGGCCGCGCATGCAGGCGTCGTAGGCCACCAGGCAATAGCCCAGGCCCACGCCCAGGTTGCGCAGCACTGTCGAGTCGGTCAGGTCGCGCTGCCAGCGCGACACCGGCAGCTTCTCGGACAGGTGGCGCAGCGTCGCGTTGGCCAGGCCCAGGTTGCCTTCGGAGTTCTCGAAGTCGATCGGGTTGACCTTGTGCGGCATGGTCGAGGAACCGACCTCGCCTTCTTTCAGGCGCTGCTTGAAGTAACCCAGCGCGATGTAGCCCCAGATGTCGCGGTCCAGGTCGAGCACGATGACGTTGGCGCGCGCGATGGCGTCGAACAGCGCCGCCATCCAGTCGTGCGGTTCGATCTGGATCGTGTGTTCGTTCTGCGTCAGGCCCAGGCCGCCCAGCACGCCGGCGCTGAAGGCCGGCCAGTCGATCTCGGGATAGGCCGACCGGTGCGCGTTGTAGTTACCGGTCGCGCCGTTGAGCTTGGCCAGCGGCTGGACCTGCGCGATCGCGTCGATGGCGCGGCCCAGGCGGGCGGCGACGTTGGCGAATTCCTTGCCGACCGTGGTCGGGCTGGCCGGCTGGCCATGGGTGCGCGACAGCATAGGCTGATCGGCGTGGGTGCGCGCCATCTCGGCCAGCTTGGCGTGCAGTTCGCGCAACCGCGGCAGCACGACCTGGTCACGGGCGCGTCCCAGCATCAGCGCATGCGAGGTGTTGTTGATGTCTTCCGAGGTGCAGGCGAAATGGATGAACTCGGCGGCGCGGTCGAGCTCGGCATCGCCGGCGACCCGTTCCTTCATCCAGTATTCGACCGCCTTGACGTCGTGGTTGGTGACGCGCTCGATGTCCTTGATGCGCGCGGCGTCGGCCTCGGAGAAGTCATCGACCAGCGCGCGCAGCCGGGCGCGCGCGGCGTCCGAGAAGCGCGGCAGCTCGGGCAGGCCGGCGTCGGACAGGCCGACCAGCCAGGCCACTTCGACCTCGACGCGGTGGGCCATGAATCCGGCTTCGGACAGGAGCCCGCGCAGGCTGTCGCCGCGCGAGGCGTAGCGTCCGTCTAGCGGGGACAAGGCATTGAGTTGGCTGAGCTGCTGGGCGATCTGCATGATGTTAAAACGCGACAAATATCCAGCGGGTGATTTTATCACCCGGCCTGGCCGCGCCCTGAAGCCCACAACCGGCCGCGCCAAGATAAACTCGGGACTCCCCCCGGCTGGCCGCAAAGCCTTGCCCGGCATGGCGCCCGATCGCGGCGTGGCTTTTCTTGCTGCATACCATCATGAAACTCATAGGCTCCCTGACCAGTCCCTACGTGCGCAAGGTGCGCATCGTCATGGCGGAGAAAAAACTGGATTACCGCCTCGAGATCGAAAACGTCTGGGCTGCCGACAGCACCATCCAGGCCACCAACCCGCTGGGCAAGGTGCCCTGCCTGGTGATGGAAGACAACGGCGCGCTGTTCGATTCGCGTGTCATCGTCGAATACCTCGACACGCTGTCGCCGGTCAGCCGGCTGATCCCGCAGACCGGCCGCGAGCGTGCCGCCGTCAAATGCTGGGAAGCCATCGCCGATGGCGTGCTCGACGCCTGCGTGCTCAGCTTCAAGGAGAACCAGCGCCCCGAAGCCCAGCGCAGCGCCGACTGGATCGCGCGCCAGCACGGCAAGATCACCGCGGCGCTGGCGGCCATGGACAAGAGCCTGGGCGACCACGCCTTCTGCATGGGCGTGAACTACAGCCTGGCCGACATCGCGGTCGGCTGTGCATTGGGCTTCCTGGACCTGCGCTTCGCCCACATCGACTGGCGCGCCGAGCATCACAACCTGGCGCGCCTGCACACCAAGCTGGCCGCGCGCCAGTCCTTCATCGACACCGCGCCGCCGGTCGCCTGATCCGGCGGCACGGATGCAAAAAAGCCTCGCGTAGCAGTACGCGAGGCTTTTTTCATGGCGTCGGCCCCGGGCGCGGTCGCAGGCGGCGGCCGCGGGGCCTTCGCCGCCGCTCAGACGCCCAGCGAGAACGCCACGACAGCCTTGTAGAGCATGTAGGCCGCCAACGCGAACAGCAGGAAGGCGAACACCTTCTTGAGCGTGGCCACCGGCAGCTGGTGCGCCACCTTGGCGCCGAACGGCGCCGTCAGTACGCTGACCAGCAACGCGGCCAGCGCCGGCAGATAGATGTAGCCGAGCATGCCCGGCTGGCTGCCGGTTTCGCTCAGGCCGGCGAAGATATAACCGGCGCTGTTGGCCAGCGCGATCGGGAAACCCAGCGCCGCGGAGGTAGCCACCGCGTTGTGCAGCGCCACGTTGCACCAGGTCATGAACGGCACCGACAGGAAGCCGCCGCCCGCGCCCACCAGCCCCGAGATGAAGCCGATGCCGGCGCCGGCCGCCGAGCTGCCGGCCACACCGGGCATCTGGCGCGCCGCCTGGGGCTTGCGGCTGCGCAGCATGTTGGTGGCCGAATAGCCGACGAACAGCGCGAAGGCCAGCGACAGCCACGCGGTGTTGAGCGCCTTGAACACCGCGCCGCCCGCGAACAGGCCGCCGAAGATGATGCCCGGCGTCATCATCGCGACGATCTTCCAGCGCACCGCGCCCTTGCGGTGATGGGCCCAGACGCTCGAGATCGACGTGAACAGGATCGAGGTCATCGAGGTGGCGATGGCGGCATGCACCACCAGATCCAGCGGCATCTTCTGCCACGTGAACAGCATGGTCAGGAACGGCACCATCAGCATGCCGCCGCCGATGCCGAGCATGCCTGCCGCAAAACCCACGGCGCTGCCCAATATCAGCAGGCAGATTAGAAAGACTGGATCCACGATTTTCCTCTTGTAGGGATGGAATTAAGAAAGCGGGATGGCACGCGTGCGCCGCGGCGGGCCGGAGACGGCCGCCGGCGCAGGCGGCCTCAGACGATGATGCCTCCGCCCAGGCAGACCTCGCCGTCGTACAGCACGGCGGACTGGCCAGGCGTGACGGCCCATTGGTCCTGGTCGAATTCGAGCGAGAAGGCCGCCGCGCCGCCCGCCGCCAGGCGGCAGGCCGCGTCGGCCTGGCGGTAGCGGGTCTTGGCGGCGTAGGCGCCGGCGGCCGGCGGCTCGCCGGCGATCCAGCTGGCATGCTGCGCCGACAGCTGGCGCGACAGCAGCCACGGATGATCGTGGCCCTGCACCGCATACAGGGTATTGGCGGCGAGATCCTTGCGCGCGGCGTACCACGCGTCGGCGGTGCCGTCCTCGCGCTGGCTGCCGCGCACGCCGCCGATCCCCAGGCCCTTGCGCTGGCCCAGCGTATGGAAGGCCAGGCCGTTGTGCCGGCCCAGCAGCTTGCCCTCGGACGTGCGGATCGGCCCGGGCTGGGTCGGCAGATAACGGTTCAGGAATTCGCGAAACGGCCGTTCGCCGATGAAGCAGATGCCGGTCGAATCCTTCTTGGCCGCGTTGGGCAGGCCGATCTCGGCGGCGATGCGGCGCACCTCGGTCTTGGGCAGCTCGCCCAGCGGGAACAGCGTGCGGGCCAGCTGCGCCTGGTTCAGGCGGTGCAGGAAATAGCTCTGGTCCTTGCTGGCGTCGAGCGCCTTGAGCAACTGGCTGCGCTCGCCGGCCGACGTGGCGACACGACGCACGCGCGCATAGTGGCCGGTGGCGATCAGCTCGGCGCCCAGGCCCATGGCATGGTCGAGAAAGGCCTTGAACTTGATCTCGGCATTGCACAGCACGTCGGGGTTGGGCGTGCGGCCGGCCGAATACTCGCGCAGGAACTCGGCGAACACACGGTCCTTGTACTCGGCGGCGAAGTTGACCGCCTCGAGCTCGACGCCGACCAGGTCGGCGACGCTGGCCGCATCGAGCAGGTCCTGGCGCGTCGAACAGTACTCGGAGTCGTCGTCGTCTTCCCAGTTCTTCATGAACAGGCCGATGACCTCGTAGCCCTGCTGCTTGAGCAACCAGGCGGTGACCGAGGAATCGACGCCGCCGGACATGCCGACCACCACGCGGCCCTTGGCGGACCGGGTGCGACGCTGTGAGACGGGGGTTGGCTCGCCAGCCGGCGAGGCTGCGCCGGGCGCTTGCGCGGGCGCGTGGCTGGGGGTCGATACGTTCATGATCGGCGTATTTTATGCCCTGCGGCGGTGCGCTTGCTGATAAGCCCCTGAAAGCCGCCTGATTTGCGCCGCCGCGGCGGCGGTGACATCCCCTGCCCTTGCGTATACAGTAGCCAAAAAACGCCTCCACACCGGGGCGACAACGAGGAGACGCGCTCATGCGCATAGGGATCCCCCGCGAACGCAGGGATGGCGAGACACGTGTGTCCGCCACGCCCGAAACCGTTCGCAAGTACCTGGCCGCCGGCCATCAGGTCACGGTCGAACGCAGCGCCGGCCTGGCGGCGCGTTACCCCGACGACGACTATGCGGCAGCCGGCGCCATGCTGGCCGAGCGCGATGACGCGTGGCGCGCCGACCTGGTCCTCAAGGTCCGGCCGCCCGCCGCCGACGAGATCGCGTTGATCGCGCCGGGCACCGTGCTGGCCGGCATGCTCGATCCCTACGACGCCGAGGGCCTGGCGCTGACCGCCTCGTCGGGTGCCACCGGCTTCGCGCTCGAAAAGGCGCCGCGCATCACCCGCGCGCAAAGCCTGGACGTGCTGTCCTCGCAGGCCAATCTGGCCGGCTACAAGGCGGTGCTGCTGGCGGCCAACCATTACGGCCGCATCCTGCCGATGATGATGACTGCCGCCGGCACGCTCAAGGCCGCCCGCGTGGTCGTGCTGGGCGCCGGCGTGGCCGGCCTGCAGGCCATCGCCACCGCCAAGCGGCTGGGCGCGGTGGTCGATGCCTCGGACGTGCGGCCGGCCGCCAAGGAACAGATCGAGTCGCTGGGCGCCAAGTTCATCGACGTGCCGTTCGAGACCGACGAGGAACGCGAGATCGCGCAGGGCAGCGGCGGCTATGCCCGGCCGATGCCGCCAGCGTGGATGGCGCGCCAGGCCGAACGGGTCGCGCAACGCTGCGCCCAGGCCGACATCGTCATCAGCACCGCGCTGATCCCGGGCCGTCCGGCGCCGACGCTGGTGACCGAGGACACCGTCAGGTCGATGCGGCCGGGCTCGGTGATCGTCGACCTGGCGGTCGAGCGCGGCGGCAACTGCCCGCTGTCCGAGCGCGGCCAGGTGGTCGAGAAACACGGCGTGGTGCTGGTCGGACTGACCAACCTGCCGGGCCTGCTGCCGACCGACGCGTCGGCGCTGTACGCGCGCAACCTGCTCGACTTCTGCAAGCTCATCACCGACAAGGACGGCGCGCTGGCGATCCAGCGCGACGACGAAATCGTCGCGGCCTGCCTGGTCTGCGAACACGGCACGCTGGTGCAAAAGGCCTGAACCATGGACTCCATCGATCCGACATTGATCAACCTGATCATCTTCGTGCTGGCGATCTACGTCGGCTACCACGTGGTCTGGAACGTCACGCCCGCGCTGCACACGCCGCTGATGGCGGTCACCAACGCGATCTCGGCCATCATCATCGTCGGCGCCATGCTGGCCGCCGCGCTCACCGAGAGCACGCTGGCGCGCGGCATGGGCGTGTTCGCGGTGGCGCTGGCCGCGGTCAACGTATTCGGCGGCTTCCTGGTCACGCGGCGCATGCTCGAGATGTTCCGCAAGAAAGACCGCAAGCCCGCCGCCGGCCACGGAGAGCCGCGATGATCTCGCTCAATCTGGTGACGCTGCTGTACCTGGTCGCCTCGGTCTGCTTCATCCAGGCGCTCAAGGGGCTGTCGCATCCGACCACCTCGCGCCGCGGCAACGTGTTCGGCATGGCCGGCATGGCGATCGCGGTATTGACCACCGGCGCGCTGATCGTCGCGCTGGCCGGTGGCGCCGCGGGCACGGCCGGCGGCGGGCTGGCCGCGGCGGCGCCGGGCCTGGGCTGGGTGCTGCTGGGCCTGCTGGCCGGTGGCAGCATCGGCGCGTTGATGGCGCAACGGGTCGAGATGACCAAGATGCCCGAGCTGGTCGCGTTCATGCACAGCATGATCGGCCTGTCGGCCGTCGCGATCGCGGTCGCGGTGGTGGCCGAGCCGCACGCCTTCGGCATCGCGCTGCCGGGCCAGCCGATCCCGGCCGGCAACCGCTTCGAGCTGTTCATCGGCACCTTCGTCGGCGCGATCACGTTCTCGGGCTCGGTCATCGCCTTCGGCAAGCTGTCGGGCAAGTACCGCTTCCGGCTGTTCCAGGGTGCGCCGGTGGTGTTCACCGGCCAGCACAAGCTGAACCTGCTGCTGGCGCTGGCGATGCTGGCCTGCGGCTTCTGGTTCATGGCCACGCAGCAATGGCTGCCCTTCATCGCGATGACGGCGATCGCCTTCGTGCTGGGGGTGCTGATCATCATCCCGATCGGCGGCGCCGACATGCCGGTGGTGGTGTCGATGCTCAACAGCTATTCGGGCTGGGCGGCTGCCGGCATCGGCTTCTCGCTGAACAATCCGATGCTGATCATCGCCGGCTCGCTGGTGGGTTCGTCGGGCGCGATCCTGTCCTACATCATGTGCAAGGCGATGAACCGCTCGTTCTTCAACGTGATCCTGGGCGGCTTTGGCGCCAGCGGCGCGGCCGGCGCCGCGGCAGGCGAGCAGGCCGCGCGCGCGGTCAGGTCGGGCAGCCCGGACGACGCGGCATTCCTGATGGGCAACGCCGAGTCGGTGGTGATCGTGCCCGGCTACGGGCTGGCGGTGGCCCGCGCCCAGCATGCGCTGAAAGAACTGGCCGAGAAGCTCACGCACAAGGGCGTGACGGTCAAGTATGCGATCCATCCGGTGGCCGGCCGCATGCCCGGCCACATGAACGTGCTGCTGGCCGAGGCCGAGGTGCCCTACGACCAGGTCTACGAGATGGACGACATCAACGGCGAGTTCGGCCAGGTCGACGTGGTGCTGGTGCTGGGCGCCAACGACGTGGTCAACCCGGCCGCCAAGAACGACCCGTCCTCGCCGATCGCCGGCATGCCGATCCTGGAGGCCTACAAGGCGCGTACGGTGATCGTCAACAAACGTTCGATGGCCGCCGGCTACGCCGGCCTGGACAACGAACTGTTCTACCTGGACAAGACCATGATGGTGTTCGGCGATGCCAAGAAGGTCATCGAGGACATGGTCAAGGCCGTGGACTGACGCCGGCCGCGAACACCAGCGCCACCCCTTGTGCCAACGCCGGCGCGACCAGCAGGTCGCCGCCGGCCTGGCGCGCGAAGGCCACGCCGTTGCGCTCGAGCACGGCCTGGGTGCGGGCGATGTCCTGGACCGTCAGGCGCAGCAGCGCCAGATACGGCAAGGGCCGCGCATCGGCCGGCAGGCCCGGCGCCAGCGCGTCCAGGCTGCCCGGCTCGATCGCCAGCAGGCTGGCGCCCGGCGCCCGCAAGCGCCAGGCACTGGCGTCGGGTTCGACGTCGCCGCCCAGCAGCCCGGCATAACGCAGCAGGTCGGCCTGCGGTTCACGCGAGACCAGCACCAGCGCGTCCAGCCCGGTCACGCCGTTGGGATGTTCGTCATAGCCCGGCCGCCAGGCGACCTCGCGTGTGTAGTGCTGACAGGCGAAGGCGTGCGCGCCGGGCGTGTGGCCGGCAGGCAGGTCGAGCGTGCGGAAACGCGCCTGCACGGTGTCGCCGTCGAGATCGACCGGCCGCGAGAAATCACGCAACTCGCCGGCGTCGAGACCGCGTGCCAGCAGCGCCTCGCGCGCCTGCGCCGCATCGTCGGTGCGCAGCGCGATGGCGCCCAGCCCGGGCCCCGCGGTGTCGAGAAAGGCGCGCATCGCCGGCGCCACCTGCGCGCTGGCCGGCACGCCCATCAGTTCGAGGTAATCGTCGCCGAACATGGCGCAATGATTGGCCGTCCCCATCGTGTGATGGCCGCGCGGCGTCAGCTTGAAACCCAGCGCCTGATATCGCGCTGCGCCGTGGTCCAGGTCGTCGGAGACGATGACCACGTGGTCGATGCCGTTCAGGGGGCTGTGCATGTCATGGGTTCCTGTATGCCGCGGACGCGCCATTGAACCACAGCCCGGCCGCTCAATGGCTGGCGCGCAGATGCCCGGGCGCCACGCCGTAGCGGCGCCGGAACGCGGTGGCGAAATTGGCGGCGCTGGTATAGCCGGCCTGCCAGGCGGCCTGGGTGACGCTCATGCCGTCCTGCTCGAGCGCCAGGCGCGCCCGCTCGAGCCGCGCGTCGCGCAGGTAATCGACCACCGTGCGGCCCCAGGCCGCGCGAAAGTGCCGCTGCAGGGTGTTCACGCTCATGCATGCGTGGCTGGCGATGGCTTCCAGGCTCAGGCCGTCGGCCTGGCCGCTATCGAGCCATTCGCGCAGCTGGGCCATGCGCTGCACGTCGCGCGGGGGCCCCCCCCGGGCGCCCCCCGGCGGGGGGTTTTGTATATGGGGGGCCCGCCGCGATACATGCCTTCCG
>JAEZBO010000027.1 GCA_023427085.1 Pseudomonadota bacterium | reverse complement strand
CTGGCGGCCTCGTGGCTGGCGCGCGCCGATGCCAAGCGGCTGCTGGTGCTGGGCGCCGGCCGGGTCGGCGCCTTGCTGCCCGAGGCGTATCGCGCGGTGCGCGGCATCGAGCAGGTCGAGATCTGGAATCCCAACCGCGCGCGCGGTCAGGCGCTGGTCGAGCGGCTGCGCGCCGATGGCTTCGACGCCTCGCTGTCGGCCGACCTGCAGGCCTCGGTGCGGCGCGCCGACATCGTCAGCTGCGCCACGCTGTCTGACCGGCCGCTGGTGCACGGCGACTGGCTGCGCCCCGGCACGCACCTGGACCTGATCGGCAGCTTCGCGCCCACCATGCGCGAGAGCGATGCGGCGTGCTTTGCGCGCAGCACCGTGTTCGTCGACACCGACGAGGCGCTGGCCAAGTCGGGCGACATCCTCGAGGCGGTGCGCGAGGGCGGTTTTACGCCGGCCGCGCTGGCCGCCACGCTCGAGCAGTTGTGCCGCGGCGCGCACCCGGGCCGGCGCGACGCGGCCGAGATCACGCTGTTCAAGTCGGTCGGCTCGGCGCTCGAGGATCTGGCGGCGGCCACGCTGAGCTACGAGGGTGCGCAGCGGGCGCGTGGTTAGCCGGCCGCCTGCTTCGCCTCGATCACCTTGACCAGCGTCAGCATGGCCTGGTTGACCGGCACGGCCAGGCTGTGCTCGCGCGCCTTGCGCACGATCAGGCCGTTCAGGTGATCGATCTCGCTGCGCTTGCCGCGCGCCAGGTCCTGCGCGGTCGATGAGGTCTGCCGCGGCATGGTCTGCGCGATGCCGCGTACCGCCGCGTCGATGTCGCCCAGGGGCGTGACGCCTTCGGCGCGCGCCACCGCCAGGCATTCGTCGACCAGCGCGCGCAGCACCGCCGCCACGCCATCGACCTGCACCAGCTGGCCGTAGGGCACCTGGGTGACGGCCGACAGCGCGTTATAGGCGCAATTGAGGATCAGCTTGGTCCACAGCGCGCCGCGCACGTTGTCGGAGATCTCGGTCGGCACGCCGGCCGAGGCCAGCGTCCGCGCCAGTTGCGCCGCCTGCGGCGAGGGCTCGATCACCAGTTCGCCGCGGCCGTGGTGGCGCACATGGCCCGGGCCGGCCATCGCCGCGGCGACGTAGACCACCGCGGCGCTGACCTCGTTGGCGATCACGCCGCGCAACCGTTCGGCGTTGTCGACGCCGTTCTGCAGCGTCACCACCCGCGCGTGTGGCGCCAGGTGCGGCGCGATCAGGCGGCCGGCGTCTTCGGTGTCGTTGGACTTGACGCTGAACAGCACCAAGTCGGCGCCGGCGACCGCCTGCGCCTGCGTGCTGGCGGCCAGCGGCACGAATTCGTCGAAGTCCAGCGCTTGCAGCCGCAGGCCCAGCGCGCCGATGGCTTCGACGTGCGATGGCCGGCCGATCAGCACGACTTCGTGACCGGCGCGGCCGAGCATGCCGCCGTAGTAGCAGCCGACGGCGCCCGCGCCCATGACGGCGACTTTCATCTGGATGGCTCCCTGAGTCGATTCAAAAACGACGGCCCTGCGCGTCGCGATGGCGCGCAGGGCCTGGCAGGGATTCTATAGCGGGCCGAGCGGAACGATCACGGGCGCACGCTGCGCTGCTGGCGCCGGGCATGCAGCCAGCGCTCGAGGGGGCCGCCACACTTGATCAGGCCATAGAACACGACGGCGACGAAGCCGATGAAGAGCAGATCCTGAAGGGTCTCAGGCATTACGTTTCTCCGTGAGGATGCATGAGCCGAACGTTAAATCAGTGGCACGCGCGCTTGTGTAAATTCGCCGTAAATTTCTGTATGGGGACGCCCTGAAAGGTCGCGAATTTATGCCGGATTTATGGCCGGCGGCCTTTTGCGCATGGCATTTTTACGGCCCGCCGCCGAATACTTGCCGCAGGCGATTTCGCCGTATCCGGGCTCCGTTTCCATGCAGACATTCCCCTTTGTCGTTCCGGCGCGCCAG
Organism: Pseudomonadota bacterium; assembly: GCA_023427085.1. Classification (GTDB taxonomy): domain Bacteria; phylum Pseudomonadota; class Gammaproteobacteria; order Burkholderiales; family Burkholderiaceae_B; genus Orrella. Next base: position 2,253 of record JAEZBO010000027.1, on the reverse strand, counting down.
CGTCGCGCCGCGCTTCGTCCGGTGTTGCCCACCGGCCACGCTGGAGCGCATCCATGACTCACTTCCTGTTGGCGCTGGCGCTGGCGGTGCTGCTGGGCTGGCCGCTGTCGCGTTACCTGGCCGCGGTGCTGCATGGCGCGCCGACGCGGCTTGACCGTCTGTTCGCGCCGGTCGAGGCGCCGCTGTACCGGCTGCTGGGCACCTCGCCCGCTGCCGGCATGAGCGGCGGCGCCTACGCCCGCGCCTTCCTGGTCAGCAACCTGGTGCTGGGCCTGCTGGTCTGGCTGGTGCTGATGACGCAGGCCTGGCTGCCGTTCAATCCCGACCGCATCGGCAACATGCGCTGGGACCTGGCCTTGCACACCATGGTCTCGTTCCTGACCAACACCAACCAGCAGCACTACGCCGGCCAGGCGCAGCTGTCGTACCTGGCGCAGATGACCGCGATCGTCGGGCTGCAGATGATCACGCCGTTGATGGCGCTGGCCTGCGTGGCCGCGACCTTGCGCGGCCTGTTCGGCGGCCGCCACGCGCTGGCGGCGCAGGCGCGGGGCCAGCAGGCCGGCGCGGCCGAGGCGGCGGGGCACGAGGCCGACGTCGGCAATTATTGGGCCGACGTGCTGCGCGTGGCGCTGCGCGTGATGCTGCCGCTGTGCCTGGTCTGGTCGCTGCTGCTGACCTGGCAAGGCGTGCCGGCCACGTTGGCGGCCGGGCCGGTGGCCACGCCGCTGGCGCAGGCGCAGGCCGATGCACCGGCGACGCAGAAGATCCCGCTGGGGCCGGTCGCGCCGATGGTCGCCGCCAAGCAGCTGGGCAGCAACGGCGGCGGCTGGTATGGCCCGAACAGCGCGGTCGCGCTCGAGAACCCGACGCCGCTGAGCAACCTGTTCGAACTGGTCGCCATCGTGCTGCTGCCGGTCACCGTGGTGATGATGGTCGGCGCCTTCACCGGCCGGCGGCGCTTCGGCGCCATGGTGTTCGGTGCGATGCTGCTGATGTCGCTGGTGTCGGGCGGCCTGGCCGCCTGGGCCGAGTGGTCCGCCGCGGGGCCGCTGCAGGCCGCCGCGCTCGAAGGCAAGGAGCTGCGCGTGGGCGTGGACGGTTCGGCCGCGTGGGCCGCGCTGACCACCCAGGTCAACAACGGCTCGGTCAACCTGATGCTGGATTCGGCCGCGCCGCTGACCGGCCTGGTGGCGCTGTCGAACATGCTGATCAATGCGATCTGGGGCGGTGTCGGCTGCGGGCTGCAGCAGTTCCTGGTCTACCTGATGCTCAGCGTGTTCGTCGCCGGCCTGATGACCGGCCGCACGCCCGAGCTGTTCGGCCGCAAGATCGAGGCGCCCGAGATCAAGCTGCTGGCGCTGCTGGTGCTGCTGCAGCCGCTGGTGGTACTGGGGCTGACCGCGGTGGCGCTGTCGGTGCCGGGCTGGGCCGGCATCTCGAACCCGGGTTTCCATGGCGTCAGCCAGGTGCTCTACGAGTACGTGTCGGCCTTCGCCAACAACGGCTCGGGCTTCGAGGGGCTGGCCGATGCAAGCCTGTGGTGGAACCTCAGCGCCACGCTGGCGCTGCTGGCCGGCCGCTATCCGGCGCTGCTGATCCCGCTGCTGATCGCGGCGCTGCTGGCGCGCAAGCGCCGCGCGCCGGCGTCGGCCGGCAGCCTGCAGATCGAGACGCCGACCTTTGCGCTGACGCTGATCGGCGTGGTGCTGATCCTGACCTTGCTGCAGTTCATGCCGGTGCTCGTGCTGGGCCCGGTGGCCGACCATCTGACGCTCGGCGCGTATTGAGGAAGATTCATGAAGATCCCTGACCAGCCGGGCGCCGCCGCGCGCCCGTCGTCCGGACCGTCCGCCGTCACGCCGCAGGCGTCTGCGTCCGTGTCCGTGTCCGCATCCGCCGCGTCCGCGCCGGCACCCGCATCCGATCCGGTATCGGCGTCGGCGTCGGCTTCGCCATCGGCCGCCGCGCCCGCGACGCTGGCCCGCCAGCTGCGCGAGGCGCTGCCGCAGGCCTTCGCCAAGCTGGCGCCCTGGCATCTGCTGCGTAATCCGGTGATGGCGGTGGTCGGCGCCGGCACCCTGCTGACCGCCGTCGCCACGCTGGCCGGCTGGACCCCGACCGGCTTCGGCCTGGCGGTCACCGGCATCCTGTTGCTGACCGTGCTGTTCGGCAACCTTGCCGAGGCGCTGGCCGAATCGCGCGGCCGCGGCCAGGCCGCCGCGCTGCGGCGGGCCCGCCAGGACCTGCGGG
>JAEZBO010000285.1 GCA_023427085.1 Pseudomonadota bacterium | reverse complement strand
CCCGGGGGGGGCGCCCCCCCCCCCCCCCCGCCCCCCCCCGCGCAGCCTGCCTGGCTGCCACACCAGGACTCAGTCGATCGCCGACCCCGAGTCACTCACGACCTTGGCCCACTTGGCGATCTCCTTGTCCACGAACTCCGTGAACTCGGCCTGCGTCATGGCGGCCGGTTCGGCGCCCAGCGTGGCGAAGCGCTGACGCACGTCGTCCTGCCGCAGGATGCGGGCGATCTCCTCATGCAGCCGCGCCACGGCCTGCGGCGGCGTGCCCGCTGGCGCGAAGACGCCGTACCAGGGATTGACGTCGAAGCCTGCCAATCCTGACTCGGCGACGGTGGGCAGCTCGGCCGCGATGCTGGAGCGCTCGGCGCTGGTCACCGCCAGCGCCTTCATCCGGCCTTCGCGCGAGTGCGGCAGCGCCGTCATGATGCTGCTGAACATCAGCGAGACCTGGCCGCCGATCAGCCCGACTTCCGCCGGCGTGGCGCCCTTGAACGGGACATGCAGCAGTTGCGCGCCCGAGAGGCTCTCGAACAGCTCGCCCGCCAGATGGGTCGAGTTGCCGGCGCCGGCCGACGCGAAGGTCAGCTGCCCTGGCCGCGACTTGGCCAGTTCGATCAGCGCCGGTACCGAATCGACCGGCAGACCCGGATGCACCACCACCATCAACGGCGCGTTGGCCACCAGCGCGACTGGCACGAAATCCTTGCGCGCGTCGTACGACAGCTTCTTGTACAGGCCTGGATTGATGCCGTGGGTGCTGATCGCCCCCATCACCAGCGTGTATCCGTCGCCTGCGGCCCGCGCGACGTAATCGGTGCCGATGATGCCGCCGGCGCCGGCGCGGTTCTCGACCACCACCGACTGTCCCAGGCGGGGTTGCAGGCGCAGCGCCAGTTCGCGCGCCAGGATGTCGGCACCGCCGCCTGGCGACTGCGGCACCACCAGCGTGATCGGCCGGGCCGGCCAATCGGCCTGCGCCACGGCAGGTGTCAAAGCCTGCAGCGCAAGGGCCGCGCCGCTTGCCAGACTCATCAGGATTCTTTTCATGGTCGTCTCCTCCGGCGCCGCCGTGGCGTCACGCCTTGTTGGTGTAGTCCTGCGTCTGCGCGCCGTAGTCGGGCGTGTCGTGACAAGCCTGCGAGGCCAGCATGTGGAACATGCCGACCAGGCCATCGACGGCGGGCGGCTCGGGATCCAGCGCCCGCTTGATCAGCGCCAGCGCGACCGGATTGCGCTGCGCCAGATCCTGGGCGAAGCGCAAGGCCTGCTGGTAATGCTCGGCGAGCGGAACCACGTGGTTGGCCAAGCCGGTGCGACGGGCTTCGTCGGCGTCGATGCGGCGACCGCTCAGCGCCCACTCCTTGGCGATCCCCAGCCCGACGATGGCCGGCAGCCGTTGCAGGCCGCCGGCGCCGGGCAAGGTGCCGAGCCGGACCTCGGGCAGCGAGAACAGCGTATCGTCGGCGGCGATGCGGATATCGCAGGCCAGCGCGAGCTCGAAGCCGCCTCCCGCCACATGGCCATGCACGGCCGCGATCACCGGCTTGCTGCAGGCCGCGACCCGGTTCTTGGTGGCGAAATCGAGGCGAATGTAGCGTCGCGCCGCGTCACCGCGAAACTGCCCGACCTCGCGCAGGTCCGAGCCCGAGCAGAACGCCCGGCCGCCGCCACGCAGCAGCAGGACCCGCACCTGCGGGTCCTGCTCGGCCATCTCAACGGCCTGCTGCAATTCGAGGTGCAGCGCGCTGTTGCAGGCATTGAGCACCTCGGGCCGATTCAGGCACAGGACCGCGACGCGCTGCTCGACCGAGACCTGCAGATGCTGAAACGCAGGCGGCTTACTCATGGGGCCGCCGGCGGATCAAGGTGATGTGTTCACCCTCCTGCACGACCTGGCCCTTCTGGTTCACCAGCGCCACGTGCTCGACGATGATGCCCATGCCCGGCTTGCTCTGGCTGGGCCGCTTGGAGACCAGGTGCCAGCGCACGCGCACGGTGTCGCCGATGAACACCGGCAGCTTGAAGGTCCACTTGTCCCAACCCAGCGAGGCCACGCCGGTGCCCTGGGTGTAGTTGGTGCGCCAGCACAGTCCCTGCGCGATCGACAGCCCCAGCAGCCCGTGGGCGATACGCGTGCCGAACTCGGTCTTCTTGCAGAATTCCTCGTCGGTATGCACCTGGCTGTAGTCGCCGGTCAGGCCCGAAAAAGCCATCAGGTCGCTTTCGGTGATCGTGCGCCCGGGCGAAAGCCGCTCTTCGCCCTCTGTGAAATCCTCGAACCAAAGCCCCAGCACCACTGGTTCCGGTTTGCCGTTCATCGCTGTTCCTCCGTGTCGAATTCGCGGTCTAGCCGCATGCCTGCCTGCGCGAAGATGCGCGCATCCATGGTCTGGAGCTCGTCGGCCACCCGCAACGGGAAGCCCACGTACGGTCTGATCTGGGTATCGAGATCGATGCCCGGCGCGATCTCGGTCAGCAGCAGCCCCTGCTCATCGCAACGGAACACCGCCCGTTCGGTGATGTAGAGAATCCGCTGGCCGCGCGCGATGGCCCGGCTGGCGTTGAGCGTGATCTGTTCGACCCGCGGCACCAGCTTGCGGTGCTTGCCTTCCTGCTCGATGCGCAGCTGGCCATCGTCGACCGCCACGCGCAGGCCGCCCGAGGTCAGCGAGCCGCAGAACACCAGATCGGGCGTGTGCTCGGTGATCGTGTTGAAGCCGCCCGGGCCGTTCCACTCGTTGCCGAACTTGCTGACGTTGACGTTGCCGGCCGCGTCGATCTCGCCGATGCCCAGGAAGGTGATGTCCAGCCCGCCACCTTCGTAGAAATTGAACTGGAAGGCCGAGTCCATCACCGCGTCGGCGTTCAGCGCCGGCACGAACGAGCCGCCCAGCGCCGTGGCCATCAACCCGCCGAAGACACCGTGCTCGTTGGTGAACACCACCCGGTCGAGAATGTTCTCTTCGAGCGCGATTCGCGGCAGCTGCGTGGCCACGCCGGCGCCCAGGTTGATCACTTGTCCCGGGCGCAGCGCCAGCGCCGCGCGGCGCATCATGATCCGCTGCACCGTATTGGTCAGGCGGGGCATCTGAGACAGATCGGCCTTGTGCGCCCCGGCCAGAAACGCATTCCAGCCCGCCAGCGGATCGGCCATGGTTTCGCACAGCTGTTTCTGCTGCGGATGCACCACGATGGCATCGACCAGCGGCCCGGGGATCCGCACCGTTCTGGGATCGAGGCTGCCGGCCCGCGCCAGGCGTTTGACCTGCACGATCACCTTGCCGCCGCGCGCCTTCACGGCCTGCGCGATCTCCAGCAGGCCCAGCGAGTTCGGCTCTTCCTCGAAGCTGACGTAGCCGTTGGCATCGGCGGTGGTGCCGCGCAGCAGCGCCACGTCGACGCCGATGGTCGGATAGAACAGCCAATCCTGGCCTTCCACTTCGACGACCCGGGCCAGGTCGTCGCGCGAGCGGGCATTCATGCGCCCGCCCTCGACCCGCGGGTCGAGGAAAGAGCCGATGCCCACGCTGGTCCAGACACCCGGCTTGCGCGCGCCAGCCGCCGTCATCAGCTGGACCATGGTGCCCATGCCGACGATGTAGCCCTCGCAGGCCTCGTCGCGCAGCAGCGCCAGCAGCCGCGGATGGCGCTGCATGCTGAACGACGCGCCGATGACACGGCGCAGCATGCCGGCATGCGCAAAGGCATTGAGGCCGCCCACGCCGGCCCGCGCGCCCGGCAACATCGGCGACACCAGGGTCAGGTCGCGTGGCGCGCCGGTCTGCAGAAAGCGCTGTTCGAGCGCCTCGAGCAGCAGGTCGGGTTCGAGCACCGGACCGGTACCGCCCACGGCGATGCTGGCGCCGTCAGGCACCAGCGCCAGGGCCTGCTCGGCGCTGAGGATGGCCGGCCGACCGGCTCTGATGGCGGTGCTCATCGCGCCGCCGCCTTGAGCTCCTTGGCCATGGCGAGCAGGCGCTGCGAGAAGACCGCCGTGGTCGAGAAGCAGATCATCTTGAACCCCCGGCCAACCAGTTCCTGCGCTTCCGGTTCGGTGCGCGCGAACGTCGAGGCCACCCGGCCCTGCGCCTGGACGTCGGTCACGATCCCGTCGATCGCGCCCACCACCTCGGGATGCGCGGGGTTGCCGGGATGGCCCATCGATAGCGACAGATCCGCCGGCCCGACGAATACCGCATCGACACCGTCGACAGCGGCGATCGCGCCCGCCTGGCCGACGGCCGTTGCGTCTTCGATCTGGGGCACCACCAGAATCTCGGACAATGCCGTATCCAGGTGTTCGCTCAGCGAGGTCATGCCGTGGCGACCAGCGCGTGCCGTGCCAGCCAGGCCGCGCCGCCCGCGCGGCGGATAATGGGCAGCGGCGACCAGCTCCCTTGCCTGCGCGGCATCGAGCACGTGCGGCACGACGATGCCGCAGGCGCCGGCATCGAGCGCATGCAGCACCTCGGCCGGCGTCTGGCCGCAGATCCGCACCAGCGCGGCGATGCCGGCCGCGTCGGCCGCCCGCAGCTGGTTCTCGAGCATCTCGGTGCCCGCGGCGCCGTGCTCGGCATCCAGGATCACATAGTCGAAGCCGGCGTAGCCGACCATCTCGACCACTGCCGGCGAGGGCAGCATCACGAACATGCCATACAGGGTTTCGCCCGCCGCCAGGCGCGCTTTCAAGCCTTTCTTCATTTTCTTCAGTCTCCTTGTGCGGCCGCTCGTTCGGCCAAATCTGCTGCGATGGCGACCTGGCAGCCGATGCGCGCGAGGATGTCCTCGCGCACATCGGTGCCGGCCGCCACCTCCACCAGCGTCAAACCCTGCCCGGTCAGCTGGAAGGTGGCGTTCTCGGTCACGTAGCGGACGTCCTGGCCGGCCGCCAGCGCGCGTTCGGCCGAGAATGTGCGCTGCTGCACCGCCGGCACGAACTTGCGCCGGCCGTCGTCGCCGAGGGTGGTGCAGAACACGATGCGGCGGATGCCCTGGGTGATTTCGATGAAGCCGCCCGATCCGGGAATGCGGTCGCCGAACTTGCTGACGTTGACGTTGCCTTGCGCGTCGACCTCGCCGACGCCCAGGAACGCACAATCGACGCAGCCGCCGGCGTAGCCGCGCAATTGGTCGGCGGCGTCGATGATGGCCTCGGGATCGTGCGCCATCGGAAAGGTGCTGCCGCCCGCCGCGTAGCCATTCAGCCCGCCGGTGACGCCATGCTCGATGGTGAAGGTGAGCGACGCGTAGCGGCCCTGCCGCACCGCCACGGCCGGCAGGTAGCCTGGCAGGCCGAAGCCGATCGCCAGCGCATCGCCGTCGCGTGCCAGCGCGAGCGCCCGTCGCAACACCTGCTCCTGCAACGGCTTGAGTTCGGGCAAGTCCGCCAAGCCCCGGCGCGCCATGCCTACCGCCGTGGGGTCGTACCGCACCCGGGTGGTCTGCCACTGCTCGGGATGCTCGACCACGCTGTCGACAAATATGCCTGGCACCCTGACGCGGCGCGGATCGAGCTCGCCGAACGGCACGACCTGCTTGACCTGCGCGATCACCCGGCCACCACTGGCCCGCGCGGCCTGCGCCAACACCAGCGGCCCGCAGACGGCAGGCTCTTCGTCCATGGTCAGGTTGCCGGCGGTATCGGCGACCGTGCCGCGGATGAACGCGCAGTCGACCGGAATCGCGCGATAGAACAGATAGTCGCGCCCGTCGATGACGATTGGCTCGACCAGCCTGCGGCGCGACACGGCGTTGAGCGCGCCGCCGCCTTCGCGCGGATCGACGCAGGTGCCCAGCCCGACCGCGGACACCACACCGGGCCGGCCGGCCGCGGTGGCCTCGAGCATCGCATAGAGGATGCCGATCGGCAGGTTGTAGGCCTCGATATCGCAGTCATGGATGCGCTGGATGATCTGCGGCACGCCGACCGGCCACATGGACCCGCCGATCATGCAGGACAGCATGCCCGGCTCGCCGAAGATACTGGTGCCGCGCCCTTCGATCTCGCCGGTGCGGATCGGGTGCATCTCGGTCAGGCCTCGCGGCTCGCCGCTGCTGCGATAGCGCTGCAGCAGCGCGGCCAGCAAGGCGTCGGGCTCCTGCACGCCGCCGGCTCCGCCGACCGCCAGCGTCTGGCCCGAGCGCAGCTGCGCCACGGCCTGCTCGGCGCTGCATACCTTGCCGGCGCGCGGCCGGCCCGCTTCACGAGCCTTCGGCATCGCGGATCACCTTGAGCAGGTCTTCCACCTTCAGGTCGGCGGCCAGCTCATCCTGCATCGGCCGCAAGCGCTCGCGAAACGGCGCCAGGTCGGGCTCGGTGATCGACACCTTGGGCCGCTCGCGCAGAAACTTCAGCGAACGCTCTTGCAGATCGACCGCCGCGCGCGCCTGCACCATACCGGCTTCGCGGAACGCCGCCAGCAGGGCCGCGCGGGAGCCCTCCGGCACCTTGGCCAGCGCCCGGTCGCCGATGAAATAGAACATCAGGTTGAACTGGTGGTGGGTCAGCGAGATGTTGGGGGCGACCTCGTAGTACTTGCTGGCCACGATTGCCGTGATCGAGCTTTCACCGGCATCGACCACGCCGCTTTGCAGCGCGCTGTAGATCTCCGGTGCCGGCACCGAGGCCGGCAGCGTGCCCAGCGCGCTCCAGACCCGCGACTCGGTGGGGCTGTTCATCACGCGCATCTTCATGCCGCCGAGGTCCTTGAGCTCATCCACCTTGCGCACCCGGTTGTACAGGTTGCGTGAGCCGGTCAGTGACACCGCCGCCAGTTGCATGCCCAGCTTGCGGTCTTCGACCAGCTGGCGCAGCCGTTCGAAGAACGCATCGCTTTCGAGCACCCGCATGGCGTGATCGAAGCCTTCGAACAGATAGCTGGCGCTGAACAGCTGCACCTCGGGCACCAGCGCCGCGGCGTTGCCGGGCGAGGCCACGCAGGCGTCGATGACGCCCGACGCGACGCTCTTGAGCAGCTCTTTTTCGGGGCCGAGCGTGGCGTTGCCCGAGACGCGCACGCGCACCTGCCCATCGGTGCGCGGCCCGGCGTTCTCAGCCAGCCAGTCCATGCCGTATTGCGCGGCGACCCGTGGCGGCTTGCCGAACGGCTCTTCGCTGCCCATGCGCAACGTGACCGCCGCCTGTGCCACCCCCGCCCACACCGTTGCGCCTGCCAGCAAGACGCTCAGCAGGGTCCTGCCCACTCTGACGTTCGTGATCATGTCTGTCTCCTTGGTATTGGAATGGGGCGCGGCGCGCCCACTGCCCAGGTCGTTCGCCTAGTTCATGAATTCAGGCACCAGCCAACGCGGCAGCGCCAGGGAAATGCTCGGGAAGAACACCATGGCCAGCACCACGCTCAGGAAGATGCCGATCCACGGCAGCAGCGCCACGAAGGCACGCTCCATCGACAGATTGCCGATGCGCGACGCCAGCAGCAGGCACAGGCCGTAGGGCGGCGTGATCAGTCCCAGCGCCAGCGTGGTGCAGACCACGATGCCCACCTGCACCTGGTCGAGCCCGGCGGCCACCGTCATCGGCTGGATGATCGGCAGGAAGATGACGATCGACGCCACGCCGCTTTCGAAGGTGCCGACGATCACGAACAGGATCATCACCAGCAGCAGGATCATCACCGCCGGCAGCTCCAGCCCCTCCACCAGGTCGCCGACCAGGAACGGCACGTCGAGATAGCTCATGACCCAGCCGAACACCATGCCCATGGCGACGCAGAACAGCGTCGGCCCGAGATACTCGGTCGCCTCGCCCAGCACCTCGAAGAAACGCCGCAGCGACAGCGCGCGGTACAGCACCCCCAGCAGGATGGCGTACAGCACGGCGGCCACCGCCGCCTCGGTGGCGGTGAACCAGCCGCCGCGGATGCCGCCGATCACGATCACCGTCACGCCCAGCGGCAGCAGGCCGTGCTTGAGCGCATGCAGCAGCCGCGTCCAGCTGAACGGCGCGCCACGCGGGTGGTCGTCGCGCTGCGCCAGGTAGAAGCAGTACGCCAGCTGGGTTCCGGCAATCAGCAGGCCGGGCACCACGCCGGCCAGGAACAGCGCGCCGATCGAGATGTTGCCCAGCGAGCCGTAGACCACCAGGAAGATGCTGGGCGGCAGGATGATGCCGACCGTCGACGAGGCGGCCGTCACCGCGACCGTGTAGCCGCGCGGATAGCCCTCCTTGAGCATGGCCTTGATCAGCACCGAACCGATACCGGCCACGTCGGCGACCGCCGATCCCGACACGCCGCCGAACAGCGTGCTGGCCACCACGTTGACCTTGCCGGTGGCGCCGCGCGAGCGGCCGAACATGGCCCGCGCCAGTTCCAGCATGCGGTCGGTCAGGCCACCCGCTGTCATCAGCACGCCCACCAGCATGAAGAACGGGATCGCCAGCAGCACGAAGCTGTCGAGTCCGTGATAAGCGGTCTGCGCCACCACCGACAAGGGCAGGTCGAGCATGAAGATGACGATGGCCGACGACAGCCCCAACGAATAGGCGATGGGCACGCCGAACAGCAGCATCAGGAAGAAAGACAGGAACAGCACCGCGATCGGATCCATTTACTGTCCCTCCGCCAGCAACGCGGGCGTCTGCGTCAGGTCGTCTTCACCGCGCCACAGCAGCCAGAGTTTTTCCAGCACGAACAGCAGGGCCGTGGCACTGCAGAACGGCACCGCCAGATAGGACCAGAACATCGGGATCGCCAGTCCGGGCGACTGCTCGTGCAGGCCCGCCAGCGCAAACGGCGTGCCGAGCACCAGCAGCACCAGCGACAGCGCGACGACCGCCAGCAGGGCCAGCGCTTCGAACAGGCGGCGCGGCAGGCCGGCGAAGCACTTCAGGTCGATCACCGCGCTGACCCGGAAATGACCCGATGCGCGGACCGCGCAACTGGCGCTGAGCAGCGCCAGCCAGATGAAGCAGAACACCGAGATGTCGGTGGTCCACAGCACCGGCCATTGCAGCACCATGCGGTTGAACACCTGGAAACCCACCACCACCAGCGTGGCGAAAAAGAACGCGACGGTCAGCCATCGCTGCGCTCTGTCTATGCCATCCAACACCTTTCTTATGCTGCGCATGCTTGTCTCCTTTTGTCGTTATGACGGGTCGACCTAGGCTTGGAATCTTTCGGTGTTCCCTTGGTAAGCCTTGTTCTTCTGACAACACGCCGAAATCAATCCATGCAGTGCGGCCGCCAGTTCCGGGTCGCCCCGCGCGCGCATCGCCGTCTTGGCGTAACGCACCGCCTCGGCGGGCCGGCCGGCGAAACTGGCGGCCCATTGCATCGCCTGGTCCTGGGCCTGCCCGGCCGGCACCGCCAGGTTGACCAGACCGATACGCAGCGCCTCGTCGGCCTGCACGCGCCGGCCCGACAGCGCCAGCTCGAGCGTGCGGGATTCGCCGATCAGGGCCGGCAGCCGCTGCATCGCGCCCGAACCCGGCACGCTGCCCAATCCCATCTCGGGCAGCGCCAGGCTGGCGGTGTCGTCGGCGATCCGCAGATCGCAGGCCAGCGCCAGTTCGAGCCCGCCGCCCAGCACGTGGCCATGCAGCGCCGCGATACTGACCAGCGGCGAGCGGCGCAGGCGGTCGAAGGCCCACCAGGTCAGTTCGATGAAACGCCGCAGTGCCTGGGCATCGAGGCTGCGCATCAGCCGCAGGTCGGCGCCCGCTGAAAATGCCCGCCCCTGCCCGCTGACGACGATCACACGGGTCTCGCCGTCCTGCTCGAGCCGTTCGATATGGCGCACCAGCGCCTGGCAGACCTGCTGGTCGATCGCGTTGAGCACCGCGGGGCGGGCCAGCGTCAGCCGCGCCACCGCGCCCGAGGTCTGGCAATCCACCGGCGCGCCGCCGGCCACGCCCGCTGCGGTGCCATCCGGCCGGTCCGGCTCGGTCACGCCCGGCGCGCTCATCGGATCAAGTCTTGGTAGGCGCCGGCTTGAACCACGCAGCGTTCGCCCTGACGGCGTATGAACATCGGTTTGGCGTATTGCTCGTCGATGCGCGGGTAGTCCTCGCGATAGTGGCTGCCGCGGGTTTCCTTGCGCGCCCGCGCCGCCGCGACGATCATCAGGCCGGTATCGAGCAGGTTGGTGGCCTCGGCCAGTTCGACCCGCTGGCGGACCGTGGCGGCGCCATAACGGCCCTGCGCCATGTCTTCGGCCAGCGCCATCAGCTCGTCGTGCGCGCGCGCCAGCCCGGCCTCGTTGCGCACGATCAGCACGTCGCGGGTCATCGCGGCCTTGACGCGCCGCGCCGCGTCGCGCGGCGCCTCGCCTGGCTCGCCGGGTTTGCGCGCGGCCGCTTGTTGGGGGCGCCC
>JAEZBO010000284.1 GCA_023427085.1 Pseudomonadota bacterium | reverse complement strand
GGGCGCCCCCCCCCCCCCACGCCGCTTACCTGACGGTGCTCTCGACCCAGCCGCCGCCCAGCGCCTTGTACAGCTCGGTGCGGTTGATCAGCGAATCGAGCCCGGTCTGCACCAGCGTCTGCTGGGCATTGAAATAATCGACCTGGGCCGTCTGCACCTGCAGGAAGCTGTCGATGCCTCCCTCGTAGCGCAGGTTCGACAGGTCGACCGAACGCGAGGTGGCGGCCTCGAGCGCACGCAACGAAGTCAGCTGCGACTCGTAGGTGGCCTCGCCGGCCAGTGCGTCGGCGACCTCGCGAAAGGCCTGCTGGATCGCCTGTTCGTACTGCGCGACGGCGATGTTGTCCCGTGCGCGCGCCAGGTCGACGCCGGCCCGCAGGCTGCCGCCGGCGAACAGCGGAATGGCGATCTGCGGGGTGAACGCCCAGGCGCCGGTGCCGGACTCGAACAGGCCGCCCAGCGTCGAGCTGGCGCTGCCGAAGTTGCCGGTCAGCGAAAGGGTCGGGAAGAACGCCGCGCGAGCCGCGCCGATGTTGGCGTTGGCGCCGCGCAGCGTGTTCTCGGCCGCCTGGATGTCCGGGCGGCGCGCCAGCAGGTCGGACGGCAGGCCGGCCGGTACCGTGGCCACCAGCTGCTCGCTGCCGAACGGCAGCGGCTCGGGCAGGTCGGCCGGCAGCGGCTGGCCGATCAGCTGCACCAGCGCATTGAGCGCCCGCGCCCGCTGGCGCGTGAACAGCGCCAGGTCGGAGGTGGCGGTATTGAGCAGCGTGCGCGACTGGTTCAGCTCGAGCTCGGTCGACACACCGCCCTCGAAGCGCTGGTTGACCAGGTCGAAGGAGGCGCTGCGCGAATCGAGCGTCTGCTGCGTCAGGTCGAGCTGGGTCTGCGCCGCGCGCAGCGTGAAATACGCCTGCGCCACCTGCCCGATCAGATTGATGTGCACCGTGCGGCGCGCCTGCTCGGTCGCCAGGTACTGCTGGCGCGCGGCTTCGGACAGATTGCGCAGACGGCCGAACAGGTCGATCTCGAACGCCGTCAGCGCCAGCCCGCCCTGGTACTGGCTGGTGATGGCGGGCGTGTCGCTGCCACCGAAGCGCAGGTCTTCGGGGGTGCGCTGGCGCGTGCCGGTGACACCCACGCCGATGCTGGGGAACTGCTCGCCGCGCTGCACGCCGTAGAGCGCGCGCGCCTCTTCGATGCGCTGCACGGCGATGCGCATGTCGCGGTTATTGTCCAGCGCCAGTTCGATCAGCGACTGCAATTGCGGATCGCGGAAGAACTCGCGCCAGCCGATGTCGGCCGCCGCCACGCCCTGCTCGGGCGCGACCGCCGACGGCGGCTGCGAACCGGGCTGGTCGGTGCCGCGCATCAGCGGCTGGTCGGGCCAGTTCTGTGCGATCGGCGCCTCGGGCCGCTGGTACTCGGGAGCCAGCGAGCAGCCAGCCAGGATCGCTGCCGCCAGCAGCGACAGCGCGGGTCTAACAGTGGTCAAGCGCATCATGCCTTGCCCTCATCGTTTGCTTGGTTGCGAGGGGCCGCTTGCGCGTCGCCCTGCTCTTTGGCCTTCTTCTCGGCCTGCTCGCGCTCGTGGCGCTCGAGCTCGGCGCCCAACAGGCGCGGCCGGGTCTTGAACAGGCCCAGCACGACCACAAAGAAGACCGGCACAAAAATCACCGAGAACGGCGTCGCGGCCAGCATGCCGCCCATCACGCCGATACCGACGGCGTTCTGGCTGGCGGCGCCGGCGCCGCTGGCCAGCGTCAGCGGCACCACGCCCAGGATGAAGGCCAGCGACGTCATCAGAATCGGGCGGAAACGCAGCCGCGCCGCTTCGATCGCCGCTTCGTACAGACCCGCGCCACGGGCGTAGGAATCCTTGGCGAACTCGACGATCAGGATCGCGTTCTTGGCCGCCAGGCCGATCACGGTCACCATGCCGACCTGGAAGTACACGTCGTTCTCCATGCCCATCAGCGACACCAGTCCGACCGCGCCGAGCATGCCCAGCGGCACCACCAGCAGCACCGACAGCGGGATCGCCCAGCTTTCGTACAGCGCGGCCAGCACCATGAACACCACCAGCAGCGCCAGGCCCATCAGGATCAGCGCCTGCGAGCCGGCCTGCTTTTCCTGGTACGACAGGCCGTTCCATTCGAAGCCCATGCCCGGCGGCATCTGGGTCATGATGCGTTCCATCTCGGCCATCGCGTCGCCGCTGGAGTAACCGGGCGCGGTGCCGCCTTCGATACGCATCGACGGATAGCTGTTGTAGCGCACCACCTGCGTCGGACCCTGGGTCCATTCGTAGGTGACGAACGACGACAGCGGCACCATGTTGCCTTCCATGTTGCGCGCGTTCAGGCGCATCACGTCGTCCAGCGTCATGCGGTGCGGCGCGTCGGCCTGGACCCAGACGTTCTGCATCCAGCCCAGATTCGGGAACTTGCCGATGTAGGCCGAGCCGATCGCCGTCGACAGCAGGTTGGCCGCTTCGGCGAAATCGACGCCCAGCGACGCGGCCTTTTCGCGGTCGATGGTCAGTTGCAGCTGCTGGCCTGGTCCCAGGCCGGTGATGCGGGCCTGCGCCAGCACCGGGCTCTGCATGATCAGGCCCATCAGCTGCTCGGTGGCCTGCGCCAGCACCGCGCTGTCGCCGCTGCCGGAGCGATCCTGCAGGCGGAAGTCGAAGCCCGAGGCATTGCCCAGCTCGGAGATGGCGGGCGGCACGACCGAGATCACCATCGCGTCGCGGATGCCCATCATCAGGTTGCCCATGGCGCCGCCGGCCACTGCCTGCGCCGAGCCTTCCTCGCCCTTGCGTTCGGAGAAGTCCTTCATCGGCGCGAAGATGATCGCCGCGTTCAGGCCGTTGCCGTTGAAGCTGAAACCCTGCACCGAGATCACGTTGGCCGTGGTCGGCAGGTCCATGAAGTATTTCTCGACCGTGTCGATGACCTCCATCGAACGGCTCGACGACGCACCGGTCGGCAGCTCGATGTTGGTGACCGTGTAGCCCTGGTCTTCGATCGGCAGGAAGCCGGTCGGCATGCGCAGGTACAGGAAGCCCAGCGCCAGCACCAGCACCAGGTACACGATCATGACGCGGCCCGAACGATGCACCATGCGCGAGACGCCACGCTGGTAGCGGTCGGTGCCCGATTCGAACTTGCGGTTGAACCAGCCGAAGAAGCCGCGCTTCTCGCCGTGGTGGCCCTTGGAGATCGGCTTGAGCAGCGTCGCGCACAGCGCCGGCGTGAACGACAGCGCCAGGAAGCCCGAGAACATGATCGACACCGCCATGGTCACGGCGAACTGGCGATAGATCACGCCCACCGAACCGCTCATGAAGGCCAGCGGCAGGAACACCGAGCTCAGCACCAGCGTGATGCCGACGATGGCGCCGCTGATCTGCGGCATGGCCTTCTTGGTGGCTTCCTTGGGTGAGATGCCCTCTTCGCTCATGATGCGCTCGACGTTCTCGACCACCACGATGGCGTCATCGACCAGGATGCCGATCGCCAGCACCATCGCGAACATCGTCAACACGTTGATCGAGAAGCCCAGCGCCAGCATGATGCCCAGCGCGCCCAGCAGCGCGACCGGCACCACCAGCGTCGGGATCACCGTGTAGCGCACGTTCTGCAGGAACAGGTACATCACCAGGAACACCAGCACCATGGCTTCGAGCAGCGTGTAGACCACCTGCTCGATCGAGGTCTGCACGTAGGGCGCGGTGTTGTACGGGATCGCGTATTCGACGCCCGGCGGGAAGAACTGCGAGAGCTCCTCGAGCTGGGCCTCGACGCCGCGCGCGGTATCCAGCGCGTTGGCGCCCGGCGCCAGCACGATGGCGAAGGCGGCGGTCGGATTGCCGTTCAGGCGCGCGCCGAACTGGTAGTTGTCGGCGCCGACCTCGACCCGCGCGACGTCGCGCAGGCGCACCATCGAACCGTCGGGATTGGCGCGCAGCACCACGGCGCCGAAGGCATCGACGGAGGCCAGCTGGCCGTTGACCATCACGGTCGCGGTGGTGCGCTGCGACACCGGGTTGGGCGGACCGCCGAGCGTGCCGGCCGAGACCAGCGCGTTCTGTTCGGACAGCGCCTGGTTCACCTCGGCGATGCTCATGTTGTACGACACGAGCTTGTTCGGATCGACCCACACCCGCATCGCGCGCGGCGCGGCGAACAGCTGGAAGCGGCCCACGCCCTCGACCCGCGACAGCGGGTTCTGGACGTTGCGGCGGATGTAGTCGGCCAGCGCGATCTGCGTCTGCGAACCATCCGGCGACGACAGCGTGCCGACCAGCAGGAAGCCGGTGCTGGTCTGCTCGAACCGCAGGCCCTGCTGCGTCACGGCCGCCGGCAGCTGCGCGGTGACGTTCGAGACGCGGTTCTGCACGTCGACCTGCGCCATGTCCGGATCGGTGCCGGGTTCGAAGGTCACGGTGAGCTGGGCCTGGCCGTTCGAATCGCTGACCGACTCGTAGTACAGCAGGCCCTTGGCGCCGTTGAGCTCGTTCTCGATGATGCTGGTGACCTGCTCGGCCACGTCCTCGGCCGAGGCGCCCGGATAGGTGGCCTGGATCTGGATCGCGGGCGGTGCCACGCTGGGGTACTGGCTGATCGACATGTTCGGGATGGCGAACAGCCCCACCAACGCGATGAACAGGGCGACCACCCAGGCGAAGATTGGTCTATCTATGAAGAATTGCGGCATGAGTGCTGACTCTGGTAGCGAGGCTCACGAAGCCGGCAGCGGCGCAGCGCGCCGCGGGCCGGCCTTACGATTTTTGTTGGTCCGAAGGCTGGCCTTCGGCCGGCGGCTGACCTTGCTGCGGCGCGGCGCCGGCCTGGCCGGGCTGCGCCGGCGGCTGGCCAGGCGTCCATTCGGTCGGCTGGACCGGCGCACCCGGACGGATCTTCTGGAAGCCTTCGACCACGACCTGCTCGCCTTCGGCGATGCCGTCGGTGATGATCCAGCGTCCGCCGACCGCCGAGCCGGTGGTCACCGGCAGCTGTTCGACCTTGCCGCCGCGCACCACCATCAGGCTCTGCTTGCCGTCGGGCGTGCGTTGCAGCGCCTGCTGCGGCACCAGCAGCGCCTTGTCGTTCTGGCCCTGCTCGAGCCGCACGCGCACGAACATGCCCGGCAGCAGGATCTGGTCGGGGTTCTCGATCTCGGCGCGCACGTTGACCTGGCCGGTGCCGGGGTCGACCGACATGCCGGTGAACAGCAGCTTGCCCGGATGGTCGTACTCGGTGCCGTCGTCCAGCACCACGTTGACCTGCGCCGTGTTCTGGTCGATCTTCTTGATCTGGCCTTCAGCGAACGCCCGGCGCAGGCGCGCCAGATCGCTGGTCGACTGGTTGAAGTCGACGTAGACCGGATCGAGCTGCTGCACCAGCGCCATCTGCGTGGCGGTACCGGCCTCGACCAGCGCGCCCTCGGTGACCAGCGGCTTGCCGATGCGGCCGTCGATCGGCGACACCACGTTGGTATAGCCCAGGTTGATCTTGGCGTTGTCGAGCGCGGCACGCGCGGCGGCCACGGCGGCCTCGGCCTGGCGCGAGGCGCCGACCGCGTTGTCGTATTCCTGCTTGCTGACGGCGTTGGCCTTGACCAGCGGCGCGTAGCGCTCGGCCAGCTGGCGCGCGCTGAACTGGTCGGCCTGGGCCTGCTTCAGTTGCGCGGCGGCCTGGTCATAGGCGGCCTGCATCGGCGCCGGGTCGATCTTGAACAGGCGCTGGCCCTTCTTGACGTCGCCGCCCTGCTGGAAGTCGATGGCCTGCACGATGCCGGTGACGCGCGCCCGCACCTGGGCGTTGCGCACCGCGTCGATGCGGCCGGGCAGTTCGGTGACGATCGGAGCCTGCTCGGCCTTGACGGTCACCACGCTGACCGGCGTTGGCGGCATCTGTTGGCCTTGTTGCTGTTCCTGGCCGCAAGCGGCCAGCACCAGCAGCGAAGCCAGCGCGAGAACGGTCTTGGTTCGCGAGGTGAAGTCAGATTGAAAGCGCATGAATACTCTCTGAGAGGGGCGCAAGGCGCCATGTCATCGCGCCCGCGTCAGGCAAGCCGACGCCGAAGGCGGAATCATGATGATCGGGAACCGCAAAAGTATAGAGGAAGGAAAAGAAAAACCGAGGGAAGACCCTGATAGACCAGGGATTTACACCGGAACAAATCTGTAAACGCCCGGCACCGCGCCTGCCTTGCGGCAGGCGCTGCGTGCTCAGCGGGGAGCGCTGGCGGGCGGAGCCGTGCTGGCGGGCTGCGGTTGCGCCGTGCCGGCCACGAAGGGATAGCGCGAGAACACCGCCGACACCGCCTGGGCGATGGCGGCCTCGTTGTTGACCTGGTCGGCATCGCGGATGCGCGACACCGCCACGCCCTCCCAGACCATCTGCTTGCGGCGCGCATCGACCAGGTCGATGTTGAGCGTGCCCTCTTGATACTGATAGACGTCGTTGCCCCAACCCCAACCGGCCCAGGGGCCGTAGAAGCCCATGCGATAGCCGTAGTACGGCATCGGCGGCGCCGGCACGACCTCGGTGCGCGAATCGACGCGCGCGCTGAAGTTGACCAGCAGGTCGGGCGAGGTGGCGGAGTAGCTGTAGCCGCGCATCTCCATCTGGGTGCGGGTGGCGGCCTTCAGGCGCTCGGTCAGCAGGCTGCTGTAGCCAGCCTTGTCGGTACCCAGCTGGGCGACGTAGCCGTAGGTGCGGTAGCGCGAAAAATCGGCGGCTGGATCGTGGTCGCTGCGCAGGACCGGGCCGCTTGCGCAAGCGCCGAGCGCTGCGATCGCCAGCAACGACGCAATAGGTTTGATCGGTCTCATGAACCCTCCTGTCGGTCGCGCGATGGACTCGTGCAATCATGCCCTGCCCTATTCGAACTTGCAAGGCAGCCCACCGGCCGCCGGAAACGCGACATGATGCCTGGCAGTTATTAATCTGGCATTAAATGGGTGCGGGCTTGCCGAAACGGATTTTTTGTGTGCAATTACCGGTGCGTTGACGGGTGTTGACCGCAACTGGGCCAGCATCCGCTGTTCACTATGGTTACGCGAGTAAACGTTACGAAAATCGCCTGTCAGTGCCGCGGCGGGCGCCGGCCGGCGCC
>JAEZBO010000279.1 GCA_023427085.1 Pseudomonadota bacterium | reverse complement strand
CGCGTGGGCTCGGAGAGGTGTATACGAGCCTGGGCCCGTCCGCGCCGGCCAGGCGCCCGCGCGCGCGGCCGGCGGCGCGCCCCCGCCAACGATAAATGCCCGATCACATCGACATCCTGCGCGCCGGCGAACGGCTGGTGGCCTTGCCCGACAAAGCCTTGTGGTGGCCGTCGCGCCAAGCCCTGTTGATCGCCGATGCGCATCTGGGCAAGGCCGCCGCGTTCCGCTCGCAAGGCATCCCCGTGCCGGCCGGCACCACCGGCCTGACGCTGGCGCGGCTCGAATCCCTGCTGACGCAGTTGCCGGTGCGCGAGCTGTTCGTGCTGGGCGATTTTCTGCATGCGCGCGCGTCGCGCACGCCGGCGGTGCTACAGGCCCTGTCGGACTGGCGCGCGCGCTGGCCGGACCTGCATTGCGTGCTGGTGCGCGGCAATCACGACAGCCACGCCGGCGACCCGCCGGCCGAACTGGGCGTGCACGCGGTCGACGAACCGTGGGCGGTCGGCCCCTTCGATCTCTGGCACATCCCGCCGCGTCTCGAGCAGGTGCCGCCCGAACGTTATGCGCTGGCCGGCCACGTGCATCCGGCCTATGTGCTGCAAGGCGGACGGCGCGAAAGGCTGCGCCTGCCGTGTTTCGATTTTGGCCCGGCCATCGGCGTGTTGCCGGCCTTCGGTGAGTTCACCGGCGGCTTCGTCGTGCCGGCCCGGCCGGGCCACACGATCTGTCTGGCGGCCGACCATCAGATCTTCGCGGTGCCGCCGCGCTGAGCTCAGCCGGTGCAGTCGGCCCAGCAATTGGGCGTCTCGTACAGGCGCACCCGCGCCAGCCGCAACTGCTTGCCGTAATGGCCTTCGTATTGCGGCGCCAGCGTGTCGTAGGCGATCCGCGCCAGGTTCTCGGCCGTGGGGATGCGGTCCAGCACGATGGTCTTGTGGTCGGGCAGGCTGTCGAGAAAGCCGCGCACCGCATGGTCGCCTTCGAACACCAGAAACGCGTGGTCCCAACGATCGACGATATGGGTGTTGGCGATCGCCTTGATGTCGGAAAAGTCCATCACCATGCCGTTGTCGGACTGGCCCGGCGCGTCGGCCACCACGCCCTCGAGCGTGATCTCGAGCACATAGCGATGGCCATGCAGGTTGCGGCATTGGCTGCGGTGGTCGGGGATGCGGTGGCCCGCGTCGAAGTGCAGGCGGCGGGTAATCGAAATCATGGAATGCCTATGTATTTGTGCGTTTGCAGGCTCAGCCGCCATTGCGGATGCTGCATGCAGTATTGAACCGCCAGTTCGGTATTGGCCACGCGCGCCGCACCGTCCATCGGCTGCAGCCAGAAATGCTGGAAGTCCAGGCCGGCGTAGGTTTCCGGCGGCGCATCGGCCTGCGGATAGACCAGCTTGAGCTCGTCGCCGGCCAGCGCGGCCAGCGGCGCGGTGCTTTTCGGACTGACGCAGACCCAGTCGATGCCGGGCGGCACCGCCAGCGTGCCGTTGGTCTCGATAGCGATCTCGAAACCTTGCGCATGCACGGCGTCGATCAACGCGGCATCGAGCTGCAGCAGCGGCTCGCCGCCGGTGAAGACCACGTAGCGGCGCGCGCGGTCGGGGCCCCAGCAGCGCGCCAGCGTGGCGGCAAGTTGCTCGGCGCCGGCGAACTTGCCGCCGCCTTCGCCATCGGTGCCGACGAAGTCGGTATCGCAGAAGCGGCAGACGGCCTGGGCGCGGTCGCTTTCGCGGCCGCTCCAGAGATTACAGCCGGCGAAACGGCAGAACACGGCGGCGCGCCCGGCGTGGGCGCCTTCGCCCTGCAGGGTCTTGAAGAGTTCTTTGACGGCGTAAGCCATGAGGGTGGAGCAAAAGGGGATCAACCGGCATTTTACGTGCTGGCGGGCGCGGCCTTATTGCCGGCCGTGCACAAGACCCTGTGCGGCGCAGGGTTGTATATCGGAAAAACCCGATTTACGATGGCAGGCAAGCCCGCCATCGCGGTGGGCGCAACGACAAACTTACGGTGATCGTTCGGTTCGAGCATGGATATCGACGCCATCCACAAGGCCCTGGCCAATCCGGTCCGCAGGCAGATCCTCGCCTGGCTCAAGACGCCGGCGCAAAGCTTCAGGCACCAGGAACATCCCTGGGAACTGGGCGTGTGCGCCAGCCTGATAGACCAGCGTACCGGCCTGTCCCAATCGACCGTCTCGGGCCATCTGGCCGTGCTGCAGAAAGCCGGCCTGGTGAGCTCGCAGAAGGTCGGGCAGTGGGTGTTCTTCAAGCGCGACGAAGCGCTGATCCAGGCCTTTCTGGCGCATAGCGCCAACGAACTCTGAACCTTCGCCAACCTTCGGGATTTTTCATGAGCAAGCTGTTCGAACCCCTGGTCGTAGGCGACCTGACCCTGCCCAACCGCGTCGTCATGGCGCCGCTGACCCGCTCGCGCTCGGACGCCTCGCGCGTGCCCAACGCGTTGATGGTCGAGTACTACGCACAACGCGCCTCGGCCGGGCTGATCCTGACCGAAGCGACCTCGGTCACGCCGCAGGGCGTCGGCTACGCCGACACGCCGGGCATCTGGTCCGACGAGCAGGTGCAAGGCTGGCAAGCGGTCACCCAGGCCGTGCATGAGCGCGGCGGCCTGATCTTCCTGCAACTGTGGCACGTTGGCCGCATCTCCTATCCCGGCTTTCTCGACGGCGAGCTGCCGGTCGCGCCCAGCGCGATCAAGCCGGCCGGCCACGTCAGCCTGGTCCGTCCCAAGACCGACTACGTCACGCCGCGCGCGCTGCGCAGCGACGAGATCCCGCGGATCGTCGAGGCCTACCGGATCGGCGCGCTCAATGCCAAGGCGGCCGGTTTCGACGGCGTCGAGGTGCACGGCGCCAACGGCTATCTGCTCGACCAGTTCCTGCAGGACAGCACCAACCAGCGCGACGACGCGTATGGCGGCAGCCTGGAAAACCGCGCGCGCCTGCTGCTCGAAGTCACCGACGCCTGCATCGGCGTATGGGGCGCCCAGCGCGTCGGCGTGCACCTGGCGCCGCGTTGCGACGCGCACGACATGGGCGATTCGGATCCCGCCGCCACGTTCACCTACGTCGCGCGCGAGCTGGGCAAGCGCGGCATCGCCTTCATCTGCGCCCGCGAGTCGCTGGGCGAGCCGCGGCTCGGCCCGCAGCTCAAGCAGGCGTTCGGCGGCGTCTACATCGCCAACGAATCCTTCACCGCCGACAGCGCCGAGCAGGTGCTGGCAGCCGGCGAGGCCGACGCGGTGGCCTTCGGCAAGCTGTTCATCGCCAATCCCGACCTGCCGCGCCGGCTGCGTGAAGGGGCCGGCTTCAACGCGCCCGACGCCGATTCGTTCTACGCCGGCGGGCCGAGCGGTTACATCGACTATCCGGCGCTGGCTTGACCGCCTTGTGCTGAGCACCGGGCCGCGTCTCGCGGCCGCAGTCCGAACCGGGCCTCGCGCCCGGTTTTTTTGCGCCGGTGCCCGGCCATGCATAAGCTGAATGAATATGGCGAATTAGAAATCATCATTTTGGTAATGGCTGCGCGGCAGCTTATAAAGCCGCCATCGGTACAACTTATCCAAAAGCGAGACTGCCATGTCCAGGGGAAATCCGAATCAAGGCGGGCACCAGCCGGTGCGCGCCTCGACCGCCGCATTCGTCGGCACCATGATCGAGTGGTACGACTTTTATATCTACGCCACCGCCGCCGCACTGGTGTTCGGCAAGCTGTTCTTTCCGACCATGGACGGCTTCTACGGCACGCTGGCCGCCTTCGGCACCTTCGCGGTCGGCTTCTTTGCCCGGCCGCTGGGCGGCGCCTTGTTCGGCCATATCGGTGACCGCATCGGCCGCAAGAAATCGCTGGTGATCACGCTGCTGATGATGGGCGTGGTCACGGTGCTGATCGGCCTGCTGCCGACCTACGCGTCGATCGGCGTCTGGGCGCCGATCCTGCTGGTGTTGCTGCGCTTCGTCCAGGGCATCGCCGTCGGTGGCGAATGGGGCGGCGCGGTGCTGATGGCCGGCGAGCATTCACCCGACCAGAAGCGCCGCACCTTCTTCGCCTCGTTCGCGCAGCTGGGCAGCCCGGCCGGCCTGATCCTGTCGATGGTGATGTTCAAGCTGGTCACCGCCTTGCCCGACGAAGACTTCCTGTCGTGGGGCTGGCGCCTGCCGTTCCTGTTCAGCGCGGTGATGCTGGTGATCGGTTTCGCGATCCGGGTCAGCGTCAACGAATCGCCCGACTTCCTGGCCGAGCAGGCCCGTCGCGCCAAGCAGGAGAAAACCGCCAAGGCCCAGCAGCCGCCGCTTTGGGAAGTGCTGCGCGGCGCACCGGGCCTGCTGGCGATGGCGGTCTGCGCCAACGTGCTGGGCATCGCCGGTTTCTATTTCACCAACACCTTCATGATCGCCTACACCACGACCTATCTGCAGATGGACCGTGCGCTGATCCTGAACTGCCTGCTGATCGTCTCGATCATGCAATTCTTCATCACGCCGCTGTCGGCCTACGTGGCCGAGCGGGTCGGCGTGCATCGTTTCCTGATCGCCACCGCGGCCTTCTCGATCTTCACGCCGTATGCGATGTTCACGCTGGTCGATCAGGGTTCGCTGGTCAACGTGGTGCTGGGCGTCGGCCTGGCGGTGGCCGGCCTGGGTGCCTTCTATGCGGTGATCGCCGGTTACGTCAGCGACAGCTTCCCGACCCGCATCCGCTATACCGGCATCTCGATGGCCTATCAGCTCAGCGGCGCGGTGTTCGGCGGCCTCACGCCCATCGTCGGCACCATCCTGGCCGAGCAGTTCAAGGGCCAATGGTGGCCGCTGGCGATGCTGTTCAGCGCCATTTCGCTGATCTCGCTGGTGTCGGTGATCGGCCTGCATCGTCCGCGCGAACGTGTGATGGCGGCCCAGGCCGCGGCCGACGCCGCGCGCGCCTGAGCCCCATCGCCCAGAACAAGGAGCCCATCCATGAAGACTTTCTATCATCCGGACCAGCGCCTGCATCATCCGCGCTCGTATTTCTCGCGGGGCAAGATGCGCGCGCCGCAAGAGCTGCCGACCCGCGTCGACGCCATGCTGGGCGCCGCGACGGCGCTCGGCCACACGGTGCTGACGCCGCCCGACAGCGGCGCCGGCGCGATCTCGGCGGTGCACTCGATGGACTATCTGCGCTTCCTGCAGAACGCCCATCGCGACTGGCAGGCGCTGGGCGAGGACTGGGGTGACGAGGTCATGTCCAACGTCTTCGTGCGCGAACCCAATGCGCTGCGCGGCGTGCTGGCGCAGGCCGGCCGTTACCTGGCCGACGGCAGCGCGCCGATCGGCGAACACACCTGGAAGGCCGTCTACGCCGCCGCGCAATGCGCCATCGCTGGCGCCGATGCGCTGCTGGCCGGCGACCACCAGGCCTATGCGCTGTGCCGGCCGCCCGGCCACCACGCGCGCCGCGACGCGGCCGGTGGCTTCTGTTACCTGAACAACGCCGCGATCGCCGCGCAGCGCCTGCGCCAGGGCGGCTATGGCAAGGTCGCGATCCTGGACACCGACATGCACCACGGCCAGGGCATCCAGGAGATCTTCTACGAGCGCAGCGACGTCTACTACATCTCGATCCACGGCGATCCGACCAACTTCTATCCGGTCGTGGCCGGCTACGAAGACGAATGCGGCGCGGGCGAAGGCGAGGGCTACAACCTGAACCTGCCGATGCCGCATGGCTCGGACGAAGCGGTGTTCTTCGCCAAGCTCGACGAGGCGCGCCGCGCGCTGGCGCTGTACCAGCCCGACGTGCTGGTGCTGTCGCTGGGCTACGACATCTTCGAAAAGGACCCGCAAGCCAAGGTCGCCGTCGGCGAGCAGGGCTTCGCACGGCTGGGCCAGGCCATCGGCGAGCTGGGCCTGCCCACGCTGGTGGTGCAGGAAGGCGGCTATTACATCGAAGGCCTGGGCCAGCTGGCCACGCAGTTCTTCAACGGCCTGGCGCAAGCCACGCGCTGAAGGTTGGCGCGCCGGCACGGTGTCGCGGCCCCGCGCTGCGCGTCGTGCCGGACCGGCAGGGCAGGGCGGCGCGGGACCGCCGCCAATTCCTGCTACGCTCGGGCCTAGCCGCGCGCCATCCGCGCGCCAGCCTTCGTCGTCGTCATGGATCGTCCGCCCGCCAACCGTCCGCCCGCCAGTCCCGCGCACCAGCGCATGGACTGGAACCTGCTGCGCACCTTCATGTTCGTGGTGCAGGAGCGCGGTGTCGGACGCGCCGCCACCGCGCTGCACCTGAGCCAGCCGGCCGTCAGCCAGGCGCTGCGGCGGCTCGAGGAAAGCGTCGGCGGCACGCTGCTGGTGCGGCGCAACGGCGAGTTCCGCCTGACCTCGCTGGGCGACGACGTCTATGCCATTGCCTGCGAGGTCTACGGCACCGTCGCCCGCATCGACGCGGTGGCGGCCGACCACCAGGACGAGGTCGCCGGACCCTTGCGGTTGCTGGTCATGAGCCGCATCCACAGCGCGCCTTACGACGACTTCCTGGCCGAGTTCCATCGCCGCCATCCCAAGATCGAGTTCCAGGTCGAGGTATTGCAGAGCTCGGCCATCCTCGATGCCCTGGCCAAGCGCCAGCCCGGCATGGGGGTGTGCCTGTGCCGCAAGCCGGTCGAGGGCCTGCACCGGCGCCTGTTCATGCGCCAGCGCTACGTGGTGGTGTGCGGGCGCCAGCATCCGCTGTTCTCGCGCACCGTGGTCAGCCTCGATTCGCTGCAGGACCAGGACTTCGTGCGTTTCTCCAGCGACCAGATCGGCGATACGCTGTCGCCCCTGACCATCTTTCGCGACCAGCGCGGCTTCACCGGCCGCATCGTCGGCACCTCGTCCAACATCGAGGAGATCCGCCGCATGGTGATCGCCGGCATGGGCCTGAGCTGGCTGCCCGACCACATGATCGTGCGCGACATCGAGGCACAATTGCTGCGCCGGCTGCCGCCCGACGAGGGCGTGGCCGAGATCGACGTGTTTTTTGTCTGGAGCGCGCAGCGCAAGCTGACCGCGCCCGAGCAGGCTTTCCGTAATGCCTTCGAGGCCTTCCTGCGGCGCACGCCGCTGGCCCGGCGGGCCTTCTAGTTTTTGAGGAGCAGGGATTTGAACAGGTGGATCGTAGCGATAGACCAGGGCTCGCACGGCTTGTCGTCGCGGGTGCTGCCCGAGACGCTGGCGCAGTGGGAGCAGCAGACCGGGCTGCAATTGCCGCCGGACTACCGGTCGTTCTTGTTGCAGCACGACGGCGGCCGGCCGTATCCGAACCTGTTTCGCCACACGGTGCCCGACAGCGGCGACGGCGAGGCGGTGATCGATCATTTTCTCGATCGTTGCTACGGCTGGCAGTTCTTGCAGGACTGGCGCGCGCAGCTGGCCGACCGGCTGCCCGAACGGATGCTGGTGATCGGCGCCGATCCGGGCCTGATCGAGATCGTGCTGTCGCTGCGCGAGCAGGACCACGGCGCGATCTACAGCTGGGTGCGCAACCCGGCGCCGTGGGGCAGCGCGGACAATCTGTACCTGTGCCCGCAGGCGGCCTCGTTCACCGAGTTCTTCGTGTCGCTGGGCGACGACGAGGAGCGCAATGGCTACGAGTACTGGTACATGCCGATGAAGCACCCCAGCGTGGTCCGGCTCTGACTCAAGTCGTATACGCGCTGTCGCCGATCGCGTCGCCAGCCGCGTCGAAGCGCAATTCGAGCAGCCGCAGGCCGGCGCCCGGCGTGCCCATTATCACGGTCGAGCAACGCGTGCCATAGGTCGGGCTGACGATGAACGGGCTGGCCAGCATGCGCTCGCGTTCGATGCCCACGCCGGTGTCGGGCAGCGCCTCGTCGGGTGCGCCGCGCCGGTCGCCCAGCACGGCGAACAGCGCCGCCGGCGCGGGCGCCGGGTCGCTGGCCAGCAGGTCCGCCACCGCGTCGCGGGTGCGGGTCAGCTTGGGCCACGGCGTGTCCAGCAGGTGGTTCGACAAGCCATGCACGCCATCGGCCAGCCGTTGCGGCCGCGGCTCGGCGGCGCGGTTGCCGCCATACCAGGCGCCGTCGGCATTGCCGACAATCAGGTTGAAGCCGTTGTAGCGTTCGCCGTGCGCCAGCACCTGCGCCAGGTAGTCAGCCGGCGAGGCTTGGCCGGTCAGGTACTGCAGCACCAGTTCGCCACGTGACGGTGCATCGGGCAGCACATAGGCCGGATCGCGATAGTTGGTCAGCAGCGCGTAACGGCCTTGCCGCGTGATGCCCAGCCAGGTGCCGCCGCCGGCCAGGTCGCGGCCGGCGATCACGTCGGGATGGCCAGGCCAGGGGCCGGCCGCCGCGGCCGGACGCTGATGGAATTCGTCGCGGTTGGCCGCCAGCAGCAGCGGCAGGCCCGGGCGGGCGTTGATGGCGATGACGGCAAGACACATGCGGGACGTTTCCAGAAGGCGGAAGCGCCAGCGTACCCCGACAGGGCCGGTCTTGCCGGCAAGCCATCAATGATGGTCGTGGTAATCCTGCGCGCCGCGCTTCCAGTAACCGGTCGCATGCAGCTGCGTCACCGCGAATGCCGAGTCGGACTGCCCGGCGCGCGGAAACAGCCCGCGCAGCGTGCGTACCGCCGAGGATTCGGCGGCGATGAACACCTGGGCCGGCCCGCCCGGCAGGGCGGTATCCTGCAATGCCTGACGCAGCGCCTGCGCGGTCGTCTCAGGCGTTTCGGTATCGACGTGCACCCAGCGCACCTGTGCGTGCGGTGGGCAGGCGATGGCTTGTTCTTCGGCCGCGTCGCGCACCGCGATGAAGGCCAGCGCGCGATCCTGCGCCGGCAGCGACTCGAGCATGCTGGCGATCGCCGGGATCGCGGTGGCGTCGCCGATCATCAATTGCCAGGCGGCTTGCGGATCGCGGTCGAAACCGGCGCGCGGGCCGGCCAGTTCGATGGTCTCGCCGACCGCGACGCCTTGCGCCCAGGTCGCGGCCGGACCATGGCCGTGCAGCAGGAAATCGACGTCCATCTCGTGCCGGTCGGCATCGTAGCGGCGCACGGTATAGGTACGCGTGGCGGTGCCTTGCCCATCGGGCACGAACAGCTTGATGGCGTGGGCGGGATAGGAAAAAGCGATGTCGGGCAGCTCGCGGGTGTCGAGCGTCAGCCGCAGCATCAGCGGGGTCAGGGTCTGGCGGGCCTTGACGCGGACCAGTCCGCGAGCCAGGCCGGGGCGGGGCGTGGGAGTCGTCATTTACACTTCTTGATAATGATTATCAATGCGAACAACTGACAACTATAGCGCATCGCCGCGCGCCCGGCCGGCGGGCTGGGCGTAGACTAGCGCGCATGATAGAAATCGACGCCACGCTGCGGCTGGACCCGCAAGACCTCCGCTATACGATGATCCGCGCGCAGGGCGCGGGCGGGCAGAACGTCAACAAGGTCTCGTCGGCCGTGCATCTGCGTTACGACCTGGCCGGCTCGGCATTGCCCGAGTCCTTCAAGCAGGCCGTGATGGCGCTGGGTGATCGCCGTGTCACCGCCGAAGGCCACATCGTCATCAAGGCGCAGTCGTATCGCAGCCAGGAGAAAAACCGCGCCGACGCGCTCGACCGGCTGCTCGAACTGTTGCGGCGCGCGGCCGAGCCGGTCAAGCCGCGCCACGCGACCCGGCCGACCCGATCGTCGCAGCGCCGGCGCGTACAACGCAAGCAAATCCAGGGGCAAATCAAACGCTTGCGCGGCCGTGTGAATGACGATTGACAGGTTGCCGATTGCAGTGATTTGCAGGGTTTGGAGAAGCCGTCAGCGCCACGAACATGCGACATTTCGGCTAAGCGAAGCAAGACATCCCTGGGCTTGCTTCACCCACCGGAGAAACATCATGCGTGGCATTCTGCTTTGGCTGCTCGGCATCCCCATTCCCATCATCCTGCTGCTGTGGCTGTTCGGCGTGTTTTGATGCACCGTCGCAGCCTGGGCGTCATTCAGTCGGACTGAACGGCGCCATCGCGCAGCAGCGCGGCATACCCGTCGCGGGCATCAGGCCAGCGCAAGACGTAGCCGCTGCTGCGCAGGCGAGCGTTGGACATACGCTTGCTGCCCACGCCGGACGGGGCCTGGCCCTCTGCCGGCGCTGGCACGCCCACCATCGAGGCCAGTGCCTCGTACAACTCATGCATCGGCATCGGCGTATCGTCGCTGCCCACATAACATTGCGCCACTTGCGGGAGTAACAGCAGGTGAACCAGCGCTCCGGCGGCGTCGTCGGCATGGATCCGGTTGGCCCAGTGCACGGGATGGCGCGGCGCCGCGACCTGTCCGGCGCGCAGGCGCTCGATCAGGTGCAGGCGCCCGGGGCCATAGATGCCCGACAGACGCAGGCTGACCGAACTGCCCGGTTGCGCGGCCAGCCAACGTTCGGCCTCGAGCAGGATGCGACCGTTATAGCCGAGTGGTTCGGTCTCGCTGTGCTCGTCGACCCACTGGCCCTCGTGCTCGCCGTAGACGGCGGTCGACGACACAAAGACCGTGCGTTGCAGTGCCGCCGTATCCAGCCGCGAATAAAGATTCTGCAGACCCTCGACGAAGATGCTGCGATAGGCCGTCTCGCTGCGTTCGCCCGGCGTCGGCAGATAAGCCAGCCGCGTGATGCCGGCCGGCAGCGCGCTCAGCGTGTCGGCATCGCGCAGATCGCCGGCGATCCAGTGGATGCCGTCGGCGGCTTCGGCGGGCACGTGGCGGCGCAAACCCCAGACCTGCGCGCCGCGTCCGGCCAGCATTCTGGCGGCGCGTTGGCCGATGTCGCCGCAGCCGGCGATCAGGATCTTCTCGTTGTGCAGCATGGCAGTGCTTCCTTGGTACATGGTGCATTGCGGAATGTGCAACCATAACGCATGTCTATGTCAACTCGATACAGGAAGCGGCCCAACCATGGATAAGGTTCCGACCGTCAGCCGCGTGCAGCGCGGCCAATTGGCCTGCTGGGTGCTGCGCGCCGGCGCCTACGAAGCCGTGGTGGCCGAGCAGGGCGCACAATTGCTGTCGTTCGGCCGCGACGGCGCCGCGCCTATCGTGTGGTTGAGCGAGCAGGCCGAATACCGGCCGGGCGTGTCGGTGCGGGGTGGTGTGCCGGTCTGCTGGCCCTGGTTCGGCGATCTGGCGCGCAATCCGGCCGCGGTGCGCGCCGACTGGCCGCAGCCCGACGGCGCGGCTGCGCCGGCCCACGGTTATGCGCGGGGCTTGTCGTGGTCGGTATCGCCGCTGGACGCCGTCGCATCGGCCGCCGCAGCGCCTGGCGTCGGCACGCCGCGGGTCGCCAAGCCCGGGCTCGTGACGCTGGATGACGCGGCGCCATCGGTCGGCCTCTCGTTCAAGCTGGATCCGCCGTCCGATGCAGCGGCCCCGCGGCCGGCCATCGCCGTCGAGCTGCGGCTGCGGCTGGACACCGATGGCAAACTGCAGCTGTCGCTGCGCAATCACAATCTCGGCCCCCGCGACGTCACGCTGAGCCAGGCCCTGCATACCTATCTGGCCGTGCGCGACGTCGCGCAGGCCAGCGTCGATGGCCTGGACGGCAGGCCCTATATCGACACGCTGCGCGACTGGCAGACCGTCACGCAGCGAGGGCCGGTGCGCTTCGACGGCGAGGTCGATCGGATCTACCTGGACGTGCCGGGCCAACTGGCCGTGCACGACCCGCTGGCTGGCCGGCGCATCCATCTGGCGATCGAGGGCTCGCGCTCGGCGGTGGTCTGGAATCCGCATGTGGCCAAGGCTGCGCGGCTGTCGCAGTTCGCGCCCGATGCGTGGCGCGGCATGTTGTGCGTCGAGACGGCGCGGGTCATGCAAGATGTCCTTACGCTTGCGCCCGGGCAGTCGCATTGCATGGCGCTATCGTTATGGGAAACCCCGCTCTAACTGGAGATCCCATGAAAGCCACCGCCCGTACCGCCATCACCGCCGCCTGCCTGTTCGCGCTGCTGCCGCTGGCCGGCCACGCCAGCACCAGTCAGGCTTGGCAGGAGTCGGCGCAGGAAGTGCGCCGCGCCTGCATCGAAGCCTCGGGCCTGAACCAGGCGCGGCTGGCCAGCGAGCAGGCGGTGTTCGACGACAGCATCGCGCAGACCGCGGTGCTGGTGCGCGGCAAGGCGCCGCAGCCGCACATGAAAGGCGCCACGCAGCAGGTGCTGTGTCTGTACGATCGCCGCAGCCGCCAGGCCCGGGTGGTCGAGTGGCGCTAGAATCGCGCCTGTTTCCCGCCGAGCCGATCCCATGTCCGACCCGCAAGACACCGATGTCATCGCCCGTACCCAGCTGTGGCTGGAGCGCGCCGTCATCGGCCTGAATCTCTGTCCTTTCGCCAAGAGCGTCTTCATCAAGCAGCAGATCCGCTACGTCGTCAGCGCCGCCTGTACCGACGAGCAGGTGCTGGCCGACCTGCACCAGTTGCTCGAGGACGTTGCGCAGGCCGATCCCGAACAAGTCGATACAGCCTTGCTGATCCTGCCGCGGGCGCTGGCCGACTTCATGGACTACAACGATTTTCTCGACGTGGCCGACCAGCTGCTCGAACGCATGGAGCTCGACGGCGTGCTGCAGATCGCCAGCTTCCATCCGCAATACCAGTTTGCCGACAGCCAGCCCGACGACATCGAGAATTACACCAACCGCGCGCCGTATCCGATCCTGCACGTGCTGCGCGAAGACAGCCTGGACAAGGCCGTCGAAGCCTATCCCGACGCGTCGGAAGTCTATCTGCGTAACGAAGAGACGATGCGCAAGCTGGGCCACGAGGGCTGGCGCCGCTTGATGGAAGGCTGAGCCTGGACGGGCCGCGCAGGGCGGGCCTCGTTGCCCCGGCCTGCCGTCCAAGGCCGCGCAGAACAATGCCGCGCAGTCCGAGCCGCGCAGGCCCCCGGCGGCCCCGCCAGCGGTCGTCGAACCCGTCAGTCGGCCGGCACGACGAAGTAACGCTCGCGCATCGGCTGGTCCAGTCCCAGCATGTCGAGCAGGTTCTCCAGCCGCTTGGCGGCCTGCGCGCGCGGGCGGCCCGGCTTGTGGCTGGCGATGATCAACTCGTTCTTCATGCTGTGTTCCCAGCCCACCAGCTCGGTGACCGTGACCTGGTAGCCATGCGCTTCCAGTTGCAGGCAGCGCAGCACGTTGGTGGCCTGGCTGCCGAACTCGCGGGTGTGCAGCGGATGGCGCCACAGTTCGGCCAGCGCCGAGGCGCCCAGCGACATGGCCTTGTTGCGGCGTAGCGCGCCGGCCAGCTCGGCCTGGCAGCACGGCACCACGACGATGTGTTCGGCGCGCTTGTGCAGGCCGAAGCGGATCGCGTCGTCGGTCGCGGTATCGCAGGCGTGCAGTGCGGTCACCACATCGACGGTCGGCGGCAATTCGTTGGTGCCGATCGAATCGGCCACCGACAGGTTCAGGAACCGCATGCCATCGTCGAAACCCAGGCGCTGCGCCAGCTCGCGCGAGCTGGTGACCAGCGCCTCGCGCGTCTCGATGCCGTAGATGCACGAGCCGGCGCCGCGCGACTTGAAGAACAGGTCGTACAGGATGAAGCCCAGATAGGACTTGCCGGCGCCATGGTCGACCACGCTGAGCGCGCCCTTGCGCTGGTGCAGCGACTCGAGCAGCGGTTCGATGAACTGGTACAGGTGGTGCACCTGCTTGAGCTTGCGCCGGCTGTCCTGGTTCATCTTGCCGTCGCGGGTCAGGATGTGCAGCGCCTTGAGCAGTTCGATGGATTGGCCGGGGCGGATTTCGGTGGTGGCAGACATAAAGGCAGGGCAGGGCGCGGCGGCGCCCGAGGCAATCGGCCATTTTAAGGCACCGGCGCGGATCCCCAGCGGCGCGCCGTCGCAGGCCTCGCCGCGCAGCGGGCGCCGCTGGTGCTCAGACTAGTGCGCCGGCTGGCCGACCTTGCCCAGGAACTGCTGCAGCTCGGCGGTGGCCGGCCGGTCGAACACCTGCTCGGGCGGCCCGGCCTCGTGGATGCGGCCCTGGTGCATGAACACCACGCGGTCGCAGACCTCGCGGGCGAAGCGCATCTCGTGCGTGACCATCAGCAGCGTCATGCCGTCGGCCGCCAGCGCGCGCACCACGCCCAGTACCTCGTTGACCAGTTCGGGGTCGAGCGCCGAGGTGATTTCGTCGCACAACAGCGCCATCGGCTGCATCGCCAGCGCCCGTGCGATCGCCACACGCTGCTGTTGGCCGCCTGACAGCTCGGCCGGCCAGGCATCGAAGCGATGGCCCAGCCCGACGCGCTCGAGCATCACCCGCGCCAGCGCCTCGGCCTGCGCGGCATCGGTCTTCTTCGCGACGATGGGCGCCAGCATGACGTTGCGCCCGACCGTCAGGTGCGGAAACAGGTTGAACTGCTGGAAGATCATGCCGACCTTCAGGCGCAGCCGCCGCAGCTGCGATTCGGTATCGCCCAGCGTGGCGTCGGCGACCATAATCGCGCCGCTGTCGATCGCCTCCAGGCCGTTGATGCATCGCAGCAGCGTGCTCTTGCCCGACCCGCTCTTGCCGATGATGGCCAGCACCTCGCCGGGTTCGACGCGCAGCGTGATGCCCTTGAGCACCTCCACCGGGCCATAGCTTTTGCGGACGTCTTCAAGTGCGATCAGAGGCATGCAGTTTCCTTTCCAGCCGCAGGGCCAGGCGCGAGAGAGGCCAGCACAGCGCGAAATAGAGCAGGGCGGTGTAGGCGTAGACGGTGAATGGCTGGAAGGTCGCGTTGGTGATCATCGTGCCGGCCTTGGACAGCTCGGTGAAGCCGATGATGGAGGTCAGCGCGGTGCCCTTGACGATCTGCACCGCGAAGCCCACGGTCGGCGCGACCGCGATGCGCAGCGCCTGCGGCAGCACCACGTGGCGCAGTTGCTGGGTGTAGCCCAGCGCCAGGCTGGCCGAGGCTTCCCATTGGCCCTTGGGGATGGCCTGCACGCAGCCGCGCCAGATCTCGGCCAGGAACGCCGCCGACCACAGCACCAGCGCGGTGCCGGCCGCCAACCAGGCCGGCAC
>JAEZBO010000274.1 GCA_023427085.1 Pseudomonadota bacterium | reverse complement strand
GAGCAGCACCGTGCAGCCGGCGTCGGCCAGCGCCGCCGGCAGCTTGGCGCCGGCCGGCTGGCCCTTGGCGTCGCGCGGCGTGGTGGCGCTGCGCAGCTCGTTCAGGCACAGCGGCGACTGCGGATCGGGACTGTGCAGCGAGGCCAGCAGCTGCACGTGCATCGGCCACGGCGCGGCCAGCTCATCGAGCCGCAACTCGCCTTGCAACTGCACCTGCGCCAGCGGATGGCCGACCCGCAGATTGGCGATGCGCAGCTGCGCGGCCTCGCCGGCGGCCACGGTGGCCTGCAGGTCCTCGACGCTGACCGGCAGCGGCTGGCCATCTTGCAACAGGTCGAAGCGGCCGACCGCCAGCCGGTCGATGGCGATGTGCACCGGCAGCGACGGCAGCGAGAACTCGCCGCTGGCTTCGTCGGGCGGGGCATCGGGGTCGGACGTCAGCTCGACGCGGATCGAATCGGCCGACAGGTCCTGCACGCGCAGCAGCCGCTCGCCCAGTTGCGGCCAGTCGGCCGCCAGGTTCAGGTTGGCGATCTCGACCCGCGTGTTGGGCGGCGCCACCATCAGCGAGCGCACCCGCGCACCGCGCCACAAGGTGCCTTCGATGCCGTCGGCATGGCCGTCGAGCTGGCTGGCGACGGTCTCGATCAGGATCCGCGTGCCGGCCTGGCTGCCGACCGCCCAGGCGAGAAAACCACCCAGGCACAGCAGCAGCATCACCAGCGCCGGCAGCCACCAGACGAAGATATTACGCAGCAGGCGTCGCAAGACACTCAAAACGCGATCCCCAGCGAGAAGTGCAGCCTGAGCGAGCTTTCACGCTGCCCGTAGGCCAGATCGAGAAACAGCGGGCCGGCCGGCGTGCGCACGCGCGCGCCGACGCCGTAGCCGACCGACATGCGCATGTCGCCGAACGACTCGGCGGCGTCACCGGCATCGACGAACACGGCCATGCCGAAGGTGTCGTCGAAATAATGCATGTACTCGGCGCTGACCACTGCCAGCGCATCGGCGCCGACGATCGCATCGTCGAGCTTGCGGCCGATGCCCAGGTAACGATAGCCGCGGATGGTGCGCGCCCCGCCGGTGCGAAAGCCGAAGTCGTCCGGCACCAGCGTATCGGTGGTCGACCACAGTTTGCCGACCTCGCCGCGCAGCGTGAAGACGTCGCGTTCGCCGACCGGGAACCACTGCTGGGTGCGCAGCGTCGCGCGCATGAAGGGCTGCTGCTTGTCCAGCGTCATGCCCACGCCGGTGCCCAGCGCCAGCAGATTGCCTTCGCGTGGGTTGTACTTGCTGTCGACGTCGCGCCGCAGCCACTCGGCGGTGGTGGTGAGGGTCGGCAGGTCGTAGCTGTCGCCGCCGTCGATGCGCACCTGGTCGTAGGCGCCCAGCACGCCGAAGCGGGTTTCGTATTCGACCCGGCTTTCGCCGGCGCCCTGGCGGGTGCGCGAACGCGTCGCGCCCAGCGCGAAACGGGTCACGTCCAGGCCCTGGATGTCGGAGCGCTCGGCCAGCAGGCCGATGCTGTCTTTTTCGCCCTTTTCGGTCGGGGGCAGATAGAAATCCAGGTAGGCGCGCTGGCGTTCACGATCGATGCCCAGGCCGGTCTCCATCGTGACCGGCTGGCCCAGCACCACGTTCTGGCGGTAGATCACCTCGATCCGCGCGCCGACCGAATCGTCGACGCCGACACCGACCGACAGCCGCTTGGGCGGCGATTCGGACACGCGCACGCGCACCGGCAGCGTGACCTCGCGACGTTGCGCCAGCGGCGTCGGCGGCGTGGCCTGCGATGCGGCCTGCGGCTCGCTGGTGGCGCCAGTGCGCGCCGGCGCGCTGGGCACCTGGCCGGCATTGGCGGCGCCGCCCGGCGTGCCTTGCGGCTGCGGATCGGCCGGCTGCTGCAGGCCGTCTTTGGGCGTCTCGTCGAGCACCAGCGACACGAAGGCACCACGAAAGAACGCGGTGGTCTGGAGCTCCTGCTGCCATTGCTCGAGCGATTCACGCTGGTAGCGCGCACCCGGCGCATAGTTGACGTAGCGGCGCACCAGGCTTTCGGGCACGCGCTCGAGCCCCTGGGTGTTGAGCTCGCCCAGGTAGACCTGCGGGCCGCTGTCGATCAGCACGTCGAGCTCGACCTTGCCGGTCTCGGCATCGACCCGTGCATGCGAGCTGGCGATGCGCGCCAGATAGAAGTCGCGCGATCCGACCGACTCGAGCAGCGAGGACT
The DNA here is from genome assembly GCA_023427085.1 of Pseudomonadota bacterium. Classification (GTDB taxonomy): domain Bacteria; phylum Pseudomonadota; class Gammaproteobacteria; order Burkholderiales; family Burkholderiaceae_B; genus Orrella. Next base: position 21,958 of record JAEZBO010000274.1, on the reverse strand, counting down.
TGGCGCGGCTCCAGTCGTCATTGAGGAACAGCCGCTCGGGCGGCAACGACCAGGCCTTGCGCAGTGCCTCGACACGGGCGGACTGGTCGGGCTCGGCCAGCCGCCCTTCGAAGCGCAGCGACACGCTGCCGACGGTGGCGCGCACGCCTGGCACGATGGCGATGTCCCAGGTCTCGCCGGCGATGTCCTCGCCGACCGTCAGCGTCACCTCGGGCACGAAGAAGCCTTGCGTGGCCAGCGCCGACAGCGTGGCCTCGTGGGCGCGCCGGCGCAAGCGCGCCGCCTCGCCGCCGTCCTGGTCTTCAGCCAGCCGGGCGATCGCATCGACCGACGAGGTGATGGCGCGCAACGCGGCCGGCGGCACGCCGCCCGGATCGATGGTGATCTCGGGGCGATCGGCGCGTGCCGTCGCCGCGGCGACGCACGCGATCAACAGGAACAGCAGCCTGGACCGCGTCCGCATCAGCTGCGCTGCACGACGACGGACGGAAACTTGGCGCTGACGTCGCGCGGCAGGCCGGCGATCTGCACCGCCAGGCGCCGGGCGATCTGCCGGTAGGCCTGCGCCGCCACGCCATCGGGCTCGGCCACGAAGATCGGCACCCCGGCATCGCTCTGCACCCGGATGTCCAGCGACAGCGGCAGGCTGCCCAGCGACGGCACGTCGAACTGTTCTGCCATGCGCACGCCGCCGCCCTCACCGAAGATGTGCTCGACATGGCCGCACTGCGAGCACTCGTGCACGGCCATGTTCTCGACCACGCCCAGCACCGGCACCTCGACCTTCTGGAACATGCGCAGGCCCTTGCGCGCGTCCAGCAACGCGACGTCCTGCGGCGTCGTGACGATCACCGCGCCGGCCACCGGCACCTTCTGCGCCAGCGTCAGGGCGATGTCGCCGGTACCGGGCGGCATGTCGACGATCAGGTAGTCGAGGTCGTCCCAGTTGGTCTGGCGCAGCAACTGCTCGAGCGCCTGCGTCACCATCGGGCCGCGCCAGATCGCCGGCGAGTCGGCGTCGATCAGGAAACCGATCGAATTGGCCTGGATGCCGTGGCCGCTGAGCGGCATCATGGTCTTGCCATCGTGGCTTTCGGGCTTGCCGGCCAGGCCCAGCAACATCGGGATGCTGGGGCCGTAGATATCGGCGTCGAGCACGCCGACCTTGGCGCCGTCGGCGGCCAGCGCCAAGGCCAGGTTGACCGAGGTGGTGCTCTTGCCGACGCCGCCCTTGCCCGAGGCCACGGCGATGACGTTGCGCACGTTGCCGAGCGGCTTCAGGCCGCGTTGCACCGCATGGGTCTGCACGGCGCTGCGCAACTGCACGTCGGCGCTGGCGGCGCCGGCTTGCAGCAAGGCCTCGCGCAGCGCGCCAGCCAGCGCTGGCTGGCGCTCGCCCAATGCATAACCGAGTTCGATGGATACCGACACGTGCCCGCCTTCGGACCGCACGTCCCTGTCCTTGAGGGCGGTTTCCGGCACGGCACCCGTCTGCGTATCGCCCACGCCACGCAAGGCGCCGCGGATTTGTTCCAGCGTCAAACTCATGTCACTATGTATCCATTAGGTTCTGCGCCCTTGAAAAAGGCAGTTCCACCCGCAAGCATAGCGGATAGGCCATCGGACGATGGCGCCGCCGACCCGTCCCCGGAACTTTTCCGCCCCCGCCGGCCCCAATGAATATCAGCCCCCACGGCCTGCGGCGGCCCGCCGCACAGCGCGGCGCCGGACGGGGAGCCCATCAACGCAAAGGCGTTAGACATCCATGATCGAAATTGTTTCCAAAGTGTTCCGTGCCATCCTGTTCGTGGTCCTCGCGGCCGTGGGCATGGGCATGGCGCTGATCTTCATGTTCTCGACGGCGCTGGCTGTCGGCGTGCTCTATGTGATCGCCCGCGTGCGCGGCCGGCCGTTCGGCGTGCGCGCGTACTGGCAAGAGCGCCAGGCCCAGCGTCCCGATCCGGCCGCGACCTTCGCCGCGCGCAGCGGCGGCTTCAAGCCGCGCCGGCCGGCCGAGATCGTCGACGTCGAATCGCGCGACGTGCCGTGATGCGCTTGCCGCGGCCGGCCACGGCACGCGGCTGACTCACTCCATCCTGACCCGCACGGGTTCAGATTAGTCCTAGCTGGTTGGCCGCCCAATGGCCGCCAGCGTCAGACGGACCGGCGCGCCGTGCCGCCACAGGCCCATTTCTCCTGCCGGGAATCACCCCGGCGAGCGGCCAGCTAAAATGCCGGATTCGCCTTTTGACGTCCGACTGACCGCCATGCCTCGCACCCTCTTCGTCACCACCGCACTGCCCTACGCCAACGGCTCCTTCCATATCGGCCACATCATGGAGTACATCCAGGCCGATATCTGGGTGCGGGCGATGCGGATGGCGGGCCATACGGTGCACTTCGTCGGCGCCGACGACGCGCACGGCGCGCCGATCATGCTCAAGGCCGAAAAGGAAGGCATCACGCCGCGCGAGCTGGTGGCGCGCTACGCCGCCGAGCGGCCGCAGTACCTCGACGGCTTCCATATCCGCTTCGATCACTGGCACTCGACCGACAGCGACGAGAACGTCGCGCTGTCGCAGGACATCTACCGTGCGCTCAAGGCCGAAGGCCTGATCGAGACCCGCTCGATCGAACAGTTCTACGATCCGGTCAAGGGCATGTTCCTGGCCGATCGCTACATCAAGGGCGAATGCCCCAAGTGCCACGCCAAGGACCAGTACGGCGACTCGTGCGAGGTCTGTGGCGCGGTCTATGCGCCGACCGAACTGATCAAGCCGTTCTCGGCGCTGACCGGCGCCGAGCCGGTGCTCAAGTCGTCCGAGCACTTTTTCTTCAAGCTGTCCGATCCGCGCTGCGTGCAGTTCTTGCAGCAATGGACCACCGGCAGCAACCCGGCCGGCGTCAAACATCTGCAGGCCGAGGTGCTGGCCAAGACGCGCGAGTGGCTGGGCGCCGACGACGGCCAGGCCAAGCTGGGCGACTGGGACATCTCGCGCGACGCGCCCTACTTCGGCATCGAGATCCCGGATGCGCCGGGCAAGTACTTCTATGTCTGGCTGGACGCGCCGGTGGGCTACCTGGCCTCGCTCAAATCGTATTGCGCCAAGGCCTCGCTGGACTTCGACGCGCTGCTCGATCCGGCCGGCGACACCGAGCAGGTGCACTTCATCGGCAAGGACATCATCTATTTCCATGCGCTGTTCTGGCCAGCCATGCTGAAGTTCGCCGGCCGCAAGACGCCGGACCAGCTCAACGTGCACGGCTTCATCACCGTCAGCGGCGAGAAGATGTCCAAGAGCCGCGGCACCGGCATCTCGCCGCTGCGTTATCTCGAGCTGGGCATGAACGCCGAGTGGCTACGCTACTACATCGCCGCCAAGCTGAACGCGCGGGTCGAGGACCTGGACTTCAACCCCGATGACTTCGTCGCGCGCGTCAACAGCGATCTGGTCGGCAAGTACGTCAACATCGCCAGCCGCGCGGCCAATTTCATCGCCAAACATTTCGATGGCCAGCTCGCCTATCCCGGCGACGCGGCGGCGCTGTCGGCCGAACTGGCCCAGGCCGCCGACGCGATCCGCGCCGACCTCGAGGCGCGTGAATACGGCCGCGCCGTGCGCGAGATCATGGCGCAGGCCGACCGCATCAACCAGGCTTTCGACGCGGCCCAGCCGTGGGTGCTGGCCAAGGGCATCGCCAACGCCGAGCAGGCCCAGAAAGACCAGCTGCAGGACATCTGCTCGCGGGCGCTGGCCGGCTTCAAGGCGCTGTCGGTGATGCTGGCCCCCGTGCTGCCGCAACTGTCGAACCGCGTCGCGCGCGAACTGTTCGGCATGGACCGCGACTTCGTGTGGCGCGATGCCGGTGAGCTGCCGCAGCGCGTGGCGGTGTTCAAGCACCTGATGCAGCGGGTCGACCCGACGCTGCTGGATGCGCTGTTTGAAGCGCCGGCCGACGCCGCGCCGGCCGCGCCGACCCCGGGCGGCGAAGCGATCGCCGAGACCATCTCGATCGACGACTTTGCCAAGGTCGACCTGCGCATCGCGCGCATCGTCAACTGCGAACACGTCGAAGGTTCGACCAAGCTGCTGCGCCTGACGCTGGACGTCGGCGAAGGCCGCCACCGCAACGTGTTCTCGGGCATCAAGTCGGCCTATCAGCCGCAAGACCTGATCGGCAAGCTGACGGTGATGGTCGCCAACCTGGCGCCGCGCAAGATGAAGTTCGGCGTATCCGAAGGCATGGTGCTGGCTGGCAGCCACGCCGACGAGAAGACCGACGCCGGCATCTACGTGCTCGAACCCTTCCCGGGTGCGCAGCCAGGCATGCGGGTGCGCTGAGGCTCAGGCCAGCGGACGCGGCGCGAGACTCGGATCGAGGGTCTCGCGCTCGTCGAAGACAAAGCAGCCGCCGGTATAGCCCGGCCCGCCGGTCTCTTCGAAGTATTTCAGGATGCCGCCCTCGAGCTGGTAGACGTGCTCGATGCCGGCCTCCTTCATGTAGATCGCCGCCTTTTCGCAGCGGATCCCCCCGGTACAGAAACTGACCACGGTCTTGCCCTCGAGCTCGCCGCGATGTTGCTGCACGGCTGCCGGAAACTGCGTGAAGCGGTCGATGCGCCAATCGATCGCGCCGTCGAAGGTGCCGGCGTCGACCTCGAATGCGTTGCGGGTGTCGAGCATGACCATCGGGCGGCCGGCATCGTCGTGACCCTGCCGCAGCCAGCGCACCAGCGTCTGGCTGTCGACCGATGGCGCGCGGCCGTTCTCGGGCTGGATCGCCGGGTGATCCATGCGGATGATCTCGCGCTTGAGCTTGACCCGCAGGCGCTTGAACGGCACCTGCTCGGAGGGACTGAACTTGACCTGCAGGTCGGTCAGTCGCGGGTCGTCGCGCAGCGCGTCCAGAAAGCGATCGATCGCCTCGGCGGCGCCGGCCAGGAACAGGTTGATGCCCTCGGGCGCCAGCAGGATGGTGCCTTTGAGCGCCAGCGCCTGCGCCGCGTCGAGCAAACGTGGCCGCAGCTCGGCGGCGTCTGGCAGCGAGACGAATTTGTAGGCGGCAATGTTGGTGACGGCAGACACGGCGGGACGACCAGGAAACAGCGGGCCGCCAGTGTAACGCCGGCGGCGGGGCGGCCCGGCTGGCGGCGGCCCGGCGACCGGCGATTGGCTTCGCCTGCCTACATGCGCTCGAAGCGCAGCAGATCGCCAGACGTGGTCGTCAGCGACAGGTTGCGCTGCCCGGTCGGATCGAAGGTCGAACCCGACACCCGCGTGAGCGCCTGCAGATAATCCCCCTCGAGACGCGAGAGCTCGGGCGTGGCGCAGGCCATCCGTGTGCTGACTGGCGCCTTGACGATCAGCAGCCCCTGCGCGAACACGTAGTTGGCCGAGAACTGGTTGCAGCCGGCGAAGCCGCTGGCACGCGAGACGCCGCCGTCGCGCGTGAACGCGACCGTCAGCGGACGCGACTGGGTGTCCTTGGGCAGCAGGCGCGCGGCGCCGCCGGGCATGGTCCAGCTGCTCAGGCGCCATTGCGTCTGCACCAACGGGTCTTCGCTACCGGCTGGCGCGCCGCCGGCGCGTGGCGGGCTGCCGCAGGCGGCGACCGACAGCAGCAGCGCGGCCAGGCCGGCGGCGCGCAAACCAGAAAGAGAGAGAGGTCGTGTGTTCATGAGGCGGTATCAAAGGGCAGGCCCGCGGGCCGGACCGGATCATCGTAGAAGAAAACCGTCGGCGGCGCGCGCGACCGTTCTATAGCGCGTTGCGGGCGGTACGCCGGCGCGTGAGCTTCCAGACGTGCGCTGGCGGCACGTTGAGCATCACGCTTTCGATCTTGCGGGCACGCAGGCCCAGCCGGTCGAGCACGCGGCGCGGCACCGGGCAACGCAGGCCATAGGTGAACAGATAGAAGGCGCCGCCGGCACGCAATTGCGCGAAGCCGCCACGCAGGATGCCGACCTGCTGGCGCAAGGGCATGTTCAGCAGCGGCAGGCCGCACACCACGGCGCCGGCGCCCTGGCCGTAGAACAGGGGCTCGTCGCGCAGGCTGGCGGCGTCCTGGCAGCACACGTGGGCCTGCGGGAAATCGTGGCGCAGCTGGCGCGCGAAGCCGGCGTCCAGCTCGATCAGCGCCAGCGCGTCCTCGGCGACGCCGTTGGCGCACAGCGCGCGCGTGAACACGCCGGTGCCGCTGCCCAGCTCGATGACCTGGCCGGTCTGCGCGTCGATCTCGCGCGTGATCGCGGCGGCCAGCGCCGGGCTGGACGGCAGCACCGCGCCGATATGTTTGGGGTTGGCGCGCCAGGCGTGGAAGAACCGCAGCTGTTCGGCGATCCAGGCCTGGCGGTGCAGCGAGGCCGATACCGGCTGCGCCAGCCGGGTGCCCCAGCGCTGCAGGCGCATGCCCAGAGGGCGGCCGACCGCGGCAACGGCCACTTCAGGCCAGGCTTTCGGAGGAATCAAGTCGCTTCCTTGCACAAACAGGTGTGGTGGGCAGGCACGGGCATAAGCGTATTGTGATCCGAAACGTGTCCGGAAGTTCGGCCCCGGCCGGCGCGGCGCGGCGTGCTGCACCGCGTCATCATGACACACCTGCTTGCCAGCCGCAGCGAACACGGCGGCTTCGGCTCACAAGTCGCTGACAAGTCCCGGGCTGGCCATCGGCGGCGCGCCGCCGCATCCCGTTGCGATCGGAAAAGAACTTTTGCGCACCAGGCCCGGCCGGCGTGTTTGTTAACATCGAGCCCTGCCCGGCCTCCCGGCCGCGCCGGATGCCGACAGCGGCAGGCTCCATCCAGGCCCGCCCCATGCGCCCCGTCCCAATCGGACGCTGCGCCCGCCACGCCCCCCACCCTCCCGGCCGTGCCGCATCCCTTTACCCTTGCCCGCTATCGACGGGCACCATGGAGACACGTCCTATGCAGTCCCTGATGACCCGGGCCGCCCTCGGCCTGGCAGCCGCGCTTTTGACCGCCGGCCCGGCGCTGGCCGCCGACTATCCCAGCAAACCCATCCGTCTGGTGGTGCCGTTTCCGCCCGGTCAGGCCACCGACCTGATCGGCCGCGCCTACGCCGAACAGCTCAGCAAGAAGCTGGGCCAACCGGTGGTGGTCGAGAACAAGGCCGGCGCCGGCGGCAATATCGGTTCGGATTCGGTGGTGCGCTCGGCGCCCGACGGCTACACGATCCTGGTGGCCGGCAGCGCGATCGCCGTCAACCAGACGCTGTACAGCAACGTCAGCTTCGACGTCAGCCGCGACCTGGTCGGCATATCGCCGATCGCCAAGGTGCCGCTGGTGTTCCTGGCCAACTCGGCCACCGGCATCACGTCGCTGCCGCAGGTGGCCGAGCGCGCCCGCGCCGAGCCCGGCAAGCTGAACTACGCCAGCGCCGGCATCGGCGGCACGCAACACCTGGCGGCCGAGATGTTCAAGAACCAGGCCGGCGTCGACATCACCCATATCCCGTACAAGGGCAGCGGTCCGGCGCAGGCGGATTTCCTCGGCAACCAGGTGCCGCTGATGGTCGACTCGATCACCGCCGCGCTGGGCAACATCAAGAGCGGCCGCGCGGTGCCGCTGGCGGTGACCTCGGCACAGCGCTCGCCGCTGCTGCCCGAGGTGCCGGCGGTGCGCGAGACCGGCATCGCCGGCGTGGACGGCTTCGAGGCGGTGGGCTGGCTCGGCCTGATGGCGCCCAAGGGCACGCCGGCCGAGATCATCGAGACCTTGAGCCAGGCCACCCAGGAGATCATGGCGGCGCCGGCGATGGACAAGTTCGTCAACGAACGGGGCTCGATCCCGTTCACGTCCAGCGGACCGCAGTTCGATGCCTTCGTGGCCGACGAGGTCAAGAAGTGGGGCGAGATCGTCAAGCGCTCCGGCGCCTCGGCGCAGTAACACGCGCTGGCTGGCGGGCGCAGCCCGCCGTGAACGCTGGCGGATCACGGCGCGCAATAAAGCGGGCGCCGGCCAGGCCTGGCAAGGCTGCGCGGCGGGCTGGCCAGGCGGCCGTCAGGCCGCCTGCGCGACGCCCGGGCGCAGGATGTCGGCCAGGAACCTGCGTGCCCGCGGATGCTCGGGCTGCGTGAAGAACTGCTCGGGCGTCGATTGTTCGACGATGCGGCCCTCGTCCATGAACCAGATGCGGTCGGCCACCTCGCGGGCAAAACCCATCTCGTGCGTGACCACCATCATCGTCATGCCCTCGTGCGCCAGCTGCTTCATGACGCTGAGCACCTCGCCGACCATTTCGGGATCGAGCGCGCTAGTCGGTTCGTCGAACAGGATGACCGGCGGCCGTTGCGCCAGCGCCCGCGCGATCGCCACGCGCTGCTGCTGGCCGCCCGACAGATTGGCCGGCATCGCATCGGCCTTGTGCGCCAGGCCGACCTTGGCCAGCAGCGCCTCGGCCATCTCGCCGGCCTGCGCCGCCGACAGCCCGCCGACCTTGCACGGCGACAGCATGATGTTCTCGCGCACGCTCAGGTGCGGAAACAGATTGAACTGCTGGAACACGAAGCCGATGCCGGCACGCAGCGCGTTGACGTCCTTGCACTGGCCATGGATGTCACGCCCGTCGATCCGGATCGCGCCGCCCTGGATCGGCTCGAGCCGGTTGATGGTGCGGATCATCGTCGACTTGCCCGACCCCGACGGGCCGCAGACCACCACCACCTCGCCGTGTTCGACGCGGCCGCTGACGTCGTCCAGCGCGTGATAGTCGCCATACCATTTCTGCACTTTTTCCAGCTCGATCATTTTTTTCCCTCTTGTGGTTTCTGTCGTATCGATGCGTCGTGGCGGCAGGCTCAGCGCATCATGCCAGCCCCAGCCGGCGCCGGTTCAAGCGCTGCTCGAGCCGCTGCGCCAGCAGCGAGATGCCGTAGCAGCCGGCGAAGTAGAAGCAGGCCAGCACCAGGAAGGTCTGCAAGGCCTTGTCCATCTCGATGCTGTTGACCTGCTGCGCCGCGAAGGTGACTTCCTGCACGCCGATCACGTAGACGATCGACGTCGCCTTGATGGTCGAGACGAACTGATTCACCAGCGAGGGCAGCATGTTGGCCAGCGCCTGCGGCAGGATCACATGGCGCATGGTCTGCAGGTAGCTCAGGCCCGCCGAGCGCGCGGCCTCGGTCTGGCCGCGCGGCAGGCCGTTCAGGCCGGCGCGCACGATCTCGGCCAGGAAGGCCGACTCGTAGACCACCACCGCGCACAGGGCCGTGACGAAGGCCGGCACCGTGACGCCGGTGAGGCGCGGCAGCACGAAGTACGACCAGAAGATGATCATCACCAGCGGGATGCCGCGAAACGCATAGACCCAGCAGGTGGCCGGCCAGCGCGCCGCGCGCCACGGACTGGTGCGCGCCAGCCCGATCACCAGCGCGATCGGAAACGACAGGCCGATGCCCAGGCCGGCCAGCACCAGCGTGGCGGCGAATCCGCCCAGCGGGCCGTGGGGCCAGGAGCCCACCAGGAACATCGTGCCGTATTGGCTCAGGATATCGAGCATGGTTCAGCCCTTGAATGCCGGCGGGAAACGTTTACCGAACCAGGCGCCCAGCGCCATCAGCAGCAGCGACAGCAGCAGGTAGGTCAGCGTGGCGATGGCGAACACCTCGAACGAACGGAAGGTCAGGTTCTCGATGGCCTTGACCTGGTAGGTCAGCTCGGCCACGCCGATCACCATCGCCAGGCTGGTGTCCTTGAACAGGATCAGCGAGCGGTTCAGCAGCGGCGGCACGCTGATGCGCAGCGCCTGCGGCAGCGTCACGTAACGCATCGCCGACGAGGCCGACAGGCCGATGGCCCTTGCGGCCTCGAGCTGCGTGCCGGGAATCGCACGCAGGCCCGAGCGGATGTCTTCCGAAAAATAGGCGCTGACGTTCAGCGACAGCGCGATGGCCGCGAACAGGAATTCGGATTGGCCCTGGTTGATCCACAGGCGCAGGTCCTCGGGCAGGACCTCGGGCATGCCGAAGTACCAGACCATGATCTGCACCACGGTCGGCACGTTGCGGTGGTACTCGACGAACAGCCGCATGGCCCAGCTCAGGGGCTTGAGCGGGATGGCGCGCAGCCCGACGATCACCAGTGCCGCCAGGAAGCCGCCCAGCCACGCCGTGCCGAACAGCTGCAAGGTGGTGAGCAGGCCGGAGACCAGCTTGTCGGCGGTATTGCCGCTGGCCAGGAAGGACCAATCGAATTCCATGGTTCGCCTTCTGCTATTGGGCCGGCGCGACCGGCTCGACCTTGAAGCTGCGGGTCAGCTGGTAGACCGAATCCTTGCCGACCCAGCGATCGAAGATCGCGTCGAGCTCGCCGCTGGCATCCATCTTGCGCAGCACGTCGTTGAGCGCGGCCAGCAACTCGGGATTGCCCTTGTCGACCACCAGGCCGATGCGCTCGACGAAGGTCGCCTCATCCAGCAGGCGGTAGGGCTGGTCGGTCTTGCTGGCGTCGTTCTCGAAACGCTTGAGGATCAGCTCGCCCGCCGTGAAGCCCTCGACCTTGTCGCTTTGCAGGCCGAGATTGCACGAAGCGACGTCCTGGAAGGTCATCACGCGGCTGCCGGTCAGCACCCGCTCGGCGATGGCCGCCGAGCTCGAGCCCTTGGACGCGCAGACCCGCTTGCCCTTGAGGCCGGCCAAGTCCTTGATGCCGGACTTTTCCTTGACCAGCACCTTGATGTTGCCCTGCAGGTACTGTTCGCTGAAATCGACCTGCTGCGCCCGCTCGGGCAGGTAGGCCATCGACCCGGCGACCACGTCCACGCGACCCATCTTCAGCTCGGGGATGCGCGCCTCGGTCGACAGCGGCCGGTGTTCGAGTTCGACGCCCAGGCCCTTGGCGAGCGCCTTGCACATGTCGACGTCGTAGCCGACGAAGGTGCGCGTGCCGGCGTCCTGATAGGCATAGGGCACGCTGGTGCTCTGCGTGCCGCAGACCAGCTTGCCGCGCGACTTGACGTCGGCCAGGCGGTCGGCATGGGCGTTGGCCGACAGGCCGGCAAGGCAGACGGCCGACAGCAGCACGGGGGAAAGCCAGGATTTCTTGTTCATAACCAAACCTCTTGGATCAATGATCGGTGGATAGGCGGAAATCAAAGCGGGCGCGCTCTTGCGGATCGATCTGATGGATCAGATTCGTCTCCCAGGCCAGGTACTGCCGCGCGGCCTGTTTGTTGCCATCGTGCCGGTCGTGCACGAAAAAGAGATAGTCGATGCAGTCGGCGTCGGCCGGCGAGTCGGGCGTGGCGACCACCGCCAGGCCGGCCTCGCGCCATTGCTGCGGCGTGCCCACGTGGATGCGCAGGTCGGCGATGCCCTGCTCGCGCAGGCTGGCGGCCGCCGCGGCGCCGGCGCAGGCGTCGGGCGCCACCAGCAGCACCGGCAGGCCGGGCGCCAGTTCGAGCCGGTCCAGGCGCGGGCGGATCGCCCAGCTCGCGCCATCGACGTGGGCGGCGCGGTAGGCCATGCTCGGACGCACGTCGACCAGCTGCACGCCGGTGCCACGGGCGGCCTGCGCGAACTCGGCCAGCGGCATGACCGGGACGGGCGATGCGAGCGCGGCCGATGCCTCGGCGGGCGGGGCCAGGTCGGCCCGTGTCGCGACATTGGCCGGCGCGGCCGCACCGTCCGAATTCTCGGCGGACACCAGGCTGGCCTGCACCCCCTCGTCGAGCACGCAGGCCTCCCAGCCCATCTGCACCAGCCAGCTGGCCACCACCGGCGCGCGCACGCCATCGGCATCGAACAGCACCAGCCGCGCGCGCTGCACCGCGACGTAATGGTCGGTGGCCTGGATCAGTTGGCCGCCCGGCGTGTGCTGCGCGCCGGGCAGGCTGCCGCGCGCGAATTCCTCGGGCGTGCGCACGTCGCACAGATAGGTGCTGCGGGTGTCGTCGCCCAGCCATTGCCGCACGGTCGCGGCATCGACATGGCGCACGCCGGCGCGCTCGGCCAGCGTGCGTGCCTGCGACTGCAGGCGCGGCAAGGCGGCCTGATCGAGCGCCTGCGCGTGGCGGCGGCTCGAACCATGCTCGAGCGCGAGGTCTTCGAGGTACCAGCCCTGCGTGCCGTTCTCGAGCGCCAGCACCGGGTTGGGCACGCCGAAGTTGATCAGCGTCTGCGCGCCGATGATGCTGCGGGTGCGGCCGGCGCAATTGATGACGATGGTGGTGTCGGGACTGGGGGCTAGCTCGTGGATGCGCAACGCCAGTTCGCCGTTCGGGCAGCAGGTCGCGCCGGGGATGTTCATCTTGCCGTATTCGGTGTGCGGCCGGCCGTCCAGCACCACCAGGTCGTCGTGGCGGGCCAGCCGTTCGGCCAGTTCGCGGGCACCGATGCGCGGCGTGTCGAAAGCGTGCTCGGCCAGTTCGCCGAAGGTCTTGCTGGGCAGGTTGACGCCGGCGAACAGGTTGTAGCCAGCGGCGCGCCAGGCCGGCGCGCCACCCGCCAGGCCGTGCACGTCGGTGTAGCCGAGCCGCGCCAGCACCGCCGCAGCCTTGGCGCTGACGCCGTCGCCATCGTCGTAGACGACCACGCGCACGCTCTTGCGCGGCGCCAGCCGGCCGATCTCGCATTCGAGACGGCTGTAGGGCGCGTTGACACCGAAGAACAGGTGCGCCTCGCCATACTGGCCGTGCTCGCGCACGTCCAGCACGGCGATTTCCGTGTCGGCATCCAGCCAGGCCTTCAGCGTGGGTGGGTCGATCTCGGCATGGACAGTCGTAGCAGGCTTGGTGGTCATCGTTGTCGGCAAAGCGGATTCAAGGTGGAAAACGGGCCCGCCGCACGGGCGCGGGCCAGGGTCGGGACAAAACTCGGGCCGCAAGCAGCCCGCGGCGCCGTCAGGCAGGCCGCTGTCGGGCGTCGGACACGCCCGGCTTCGATCAGGTGTTGCGGCGCCGGCCGCGCTCAGCCAGACATCGTGTCCAGCGCCTGCGCCAGGTCGGCGATCAGATCATCGGGGTCCTCGAGGCCGATATGCAGCCGGATGACCGCGCCGCGCGTCTTCCAGTCGGCCACGCTGCGTGCGTTGAGCATGTTGGCCGGCACGACCAGGCTCTCGAAGCCGCCCCACGACGCGCCGACGCCGAACAGCGCGAGCCGGTCGATCATCGCCTCGACCTGCGGCGCCGTGATGCCGGCCTCGAACTCGACCGACAGCAGGCCGTTGCTGCCGTGGCAGTCGCGTTGCCACAGCGCGTGGCTGGGATCGCCGGGCAAGGCCGGACACAGCACGCGGGCGACCTCGGCACGGCCCTGCAGCCATTGCGCCACCTGCATGGCATGGCGCGCATGCATGGCCAGCCGCGGCGCCAGCGAGCGCATGCCACGCAGCACCAGGTACGCATCGTCGGCACCCACCGTCTGGCCCAGGTCGATCGAGGCGCGCTGCAACGCCGGCCAGGCGCGCGCGTTGCAGACCACCGCGCCCATCATCACGTCGGCATGGCCGCCCAGGTACTTGGTGGCGGCGATCACCGAGATGTCCGCGCCCAGCGCCAGCGGCCGGTACAGCAGACCCGAGCCCCAGGTGTTGTCGACCGCCAGTAGGCAGTCATGCCGGCGCGCCAGCGCGGCGACCGCTGGCAGGTCCATCATTTCGTAGGCCAGCGACCCCGGACACTCGGCGTAGATCAGCCGGGTGGTGTCGCGCAGCCGGCCCGCCAGGTCGCTGCCATCGGGCAGGAAAAACTCGAAGTCGATGCCCAGCCGCGCCAGGTGTTCGCTGCACAGCCTGCGTACCGGCTCGTAGACCGCGTCGGTGATCAATACATGGTCGCCCGGCTTGAGCAGCCCGAGCATCACCGTGGCGATCGCGGCCTGCCCGGTCGGATACAGCTGCGCGCGGTGGCCGCCCTCGAGCTCGACCAGCGCGTCCTCGAGCGCGTGGGTGCTGTCGGTGCCGCGCGCGCCGTAGGACGCCAGCCGCTGGTCTTCGCGCCGGGCGCGCGTCTCGCGCCAGTGCGAGATGCTGTCGAAGACATAGGTGCTGGCGCGCGTGACGGGGGTGTTCACCCAGCCGCGATGCGGACGGCCGGCTCGCAACAGCCGGGTGGACGGTTTGAGCGTGCGCGACATGGCAGCGTCCTAGCGGCGGGTCTGCACGCCGATCGGCATGATCGAGCAGGTGCCCTTGTCGAGGTCGAAGCCCAGCCGCTGATCGAGCGTCTCGAGCGCGCGGCCGTACATGTGCAGATGGCGAATCACGCTGTCGCCCTGGATCTGCACCGCGTGGATGTCGTCCGGCATCAGCGCGATGCCGGTGCCGGGCTCGACCACCACCAGCTCGGTCTGCGCCAGCCGGCCGACGCCGGGCTCGCTGCCGTCGTCGAGCCGCTCGTAGACATAGTTGTGCTCGATGCCTTCGACCGCGGCGATGCAGGCCCAGGTCGTGTGATTGTGCGGCACGATCTTCTTGCCGGGGCGCATCACGTTCAGGTACAGCGCATAGGTCTTGTCGGCGTCTTCGGTGATCAGGTAGCGCGCCTGCTGTTCACCGTCTTCGGGCGGCGCGTAGCGCTCGCCGTTCCACCAGTCGGCGTGCGCGGCCAGGCCCACCACCTGCGCCAGGACGCCATCGAGCTTCTGCCGGGTCAACGGCTCGTTTCCTACAATATTCTTAATGTTTTTGACGGCTGCCTGAATCTCGTCGGCATGCGGGTGAGCACGGCTCATTTGGGTTTTCCCCTATATGTAGATTGGCTTGTAGAGATGCACTGTACGCCCCGACCCCATCGATGACAATTTAAAGTGTCACGCGTAAACATTAGGGATTCTTATGGTTAATCTGGATCTGGATCTGCTGCGCACGCTGGTCGCGATCGAGCAGCACGGCACCTTCGTGCGGGCCGCCGACGCGCTGCATCGCACCCAGTCGGCCGTGACGCAGCAGATGCAGCGGCTCGAGGACATCGTCGCGCTGCCGCTGTTCGAAAAGCGCGGACGCGGCAAGGTGCTGTCGCGCCACGGCGAGATGCTGGTGCGCTATGCCCGGCAGATGCTGGTGCTGAACGACGAGGCGGTGCGCACCATGACCGGCAAGCAGCTCGAGGGCACGGTGCGGCTCGGCTCGCCGCACGACGTGGCCGATTCGATCCTGCCGACGCTGCTGACGCAGGTGGCGCGCTCGATGCCGCGCATCAAGCTCGAGATCCGCGTCGACCGCAGCCCCTTCCTGATGGATGCCATCCATGCCGGCGAGGTCGACCTGATCGTGTCGAGCCGCTTCGACCAGACGCTCGAAGGCATGGTGATCCGCCGCTCGCCGACGGTGTGGCTGTGCGCGGCCGACTACGTGCACGACCCCAACGAGGCGGTGCCGCTGGTGCTGGCCGACGAACCGAGCATCTTTCGCCGTATCGCGCTGGCCGCGCTCGAACAGTCGCGCGTGCCGTGGCAGACCAACTACGTCGCGCCCAACCTGGTCGGCATCAAGGCCGCGCTGCGCGCCGGCCTGGGCGTGACCGCGCGCAGCGTCGAGCTGCTGGGACCGGACTTCCGGGTGTTGGGCGAGAAGGACCGGCTGCCGCCGCTGCCGGACGTGACGTATTTTTTGTGGATCCGGCGCGATGGCATGGATCCGCTGACGCGGCAGGTCTATGAGCTGCTCAAGCGCACGCTGGGGCTGACCGAACCGGGCAGCGCGTCCTGATCATCGCGCAGGGCGGGCCGGGCGGCCCGCCGTGTGCCACGGGGCGACGCCGCGCGCCATCGGAGATCGCGGCGCGGCACCCCGCGCGCCGTGGCTACGGGGCGCCGCCGCTGGCCTTGGCGACATACGCCGACAGCAGCGCGATCTCGTCGTCGGACAGCGTGGCATAGGCCGGCATCTGGCCGATGCCATTGCGGATCGCCTGCTCGACGCGCGAGGCGTCGGGCTTGATCTCGTCGAGCACCGGCCCGATCGCGCCGCTGGCCTGCGCGTCGGCCAGCGTATGGCAGATCGCACAGGCCGGCACCGCGTTGACGAACAATTGCCGGCCCGCATCCATGTCGGGCTCGGCCGCCCAGGCGCCGGCGCATAGGCCGGCGCCCAGCCCGGCCACCGCCAGCGCGGCGCCCAGGCTTTTCTTGCGTTGCTGCATCGCTGCTCGCTCCTTAGGCGCCGACCGTGACGGTAAGCGCGTGGTCGCGCCAGCTGTTGTTGATGTAGCCGCCAGCGTTCTGCGGCCGCTCTTCGTCCTGGACCCGCCCCTCGGTGTCGGTGGCGCGGCTGGCCAGCACGTGCTCGCCGGCAGGCAGCTCGATCGCCAGCGCGAACTGGCGCCAGGCGTAACGGCCCAGATCGGGGCCGATCAGTTCGGCCTTGTGCCAGGCCTTGCCGCCGTCGATCGATACCTCGACCTGCCGGATGCCCTGCACGCCGCCGAAGGCCACGCCCTGCACCACCGCATGACCGGCCTTGAGGGCGGCCGTGCTGGCATTGGGCGAGTTGATCCACGACTTGACGCCCATGGCCCACACCGACGGCTGGCTGGGATCGCCTTTCTGTCCCGGCGGCGCCAGCCGGTAGCCGGTCTGCTGGATCGCGGCCGGGCTTTCCTTGTCGCTGAAGGCCAACCGCTTGACGTACTTGACGCTGTTGACGCCGGTATAGCCCGGCACGATCAGCCGCAGCGGGCCGCCGTGCGCCAGCGAGATCGGTTCGCCGTTGAGCTCCCAGGCCAGCAGCGCATCCTGCATCGCGTCCTTGGGCACCGAACGCTCGACCATCACCGTGTTGGGGTCCAGGCCCTCGGGCAGCTTCTCGCCGCCGGTGCCGGTCATGAAGGTGGCGCCAGCCGCGATGCCGCCGCAATGCTCCACCAGCACACGTACCGGCACACCGCTCCAGACCACACAACCGGCCGCGCCGACCTGCCAGGGCGTGCCGCTGGGTTTGTTGGGGAAATAGCCGCGGCCATTGCCCGAGCATTGCAAGACCATCGCCAGCGTCTGCAGGCCCATGGTCTTGAGCTGTCCCACCGTGAAGGTCATCGGCTTGGCCACGCCGGCGATCTCGATCGTCCACGCGTCGCGATCGTCGAGGATCGATGCGTCGGGCGGCGGCAGGTTGTTGCGCACGTACAGTTGGCGCGACGGCGTGACGACGCCGCTGCCGAAGGCTTCGCGGCGCGTCTCGATGGTGTTCGCGCTGTGCACGATCATCGCATCGGGCTGCTTCCAGTTGGCGTACGGCGGCAGCGGCTTGGCGGTGCTGGCGGCGGCGGGCTTGGCAGCCGGGGCCGGCGTGGCGGCCGGCGACTCGCCGGCGTGGCCGGCACGGGCCAGGCCAAGCGTGGCCAGCGCGCCGGCGCTACCGGCGAGCAGGCGCCGGCGAGCCGCGCTCGCGGGAGGGATCGTGGGCATTGAGGTCTCCTCGATGGGGTCGGTAATCGTCGTTGTTCCGAAACCCTGCCGGCCTGATGCGACGCGGCTTTCTAACGGTCGGCGCACGGGTGGCGCGCCGCCGTTGGTTATGCCGGCCATCTTGGAGTAGCGATGTTTTTATGTCAATTGGTTATTTGAGAGCCGCTCGTTATTCTCTTTTATGCATAACGAACCGGCCCTCGCCCGCTCACTCGACCTTGCCGATCTTCTGCACCGCCTGTGCCATCGCCTTGGCATCCTGCTTCCAGTAGGCATCGAATTCGGGCGCGTCCTGGTACAGCACCGGGCTGCCGGCGCCGGCGATCAGTTCGCGCACCTTGGGGTCCTGCGCGACCTCGCGCATCGCCTCGCGCAGGCGCTGCACCACCGGCGCGGGCGTGTCTGCCAGCGCGAACACGCCCGACCACTGCACGAACTTCGCATCGATCCCTTGCGACGCCAGGCTGGGCACCTTGGGCAGGCTCTCGAGCGGCGCTTCGCCCCAATGCGCCAGCGGCTTGACGCGGCCGGCGGCGATCATCTGCAGCACGCTCGAGGGGCCGGTCGCCAGCACCTCGACCTGGCCGCCGATCAGCGCCTGCACGGCCGGCCCGGCGCCGGTGAACGGCACGTGGGTCATCTGCACGCCGGCGGCGTCCTCGAGCATGGCCATCGGCACGTGCATGGTGCCGTAGATGCCCGAGCTGCCGTAGTTGATCTTGCCGGGCTGCTGCTTGGCCGCCGCGACCAGGTCCTGCACCGAGTTCCACGGCGAATCGGCACGCACCACCAGCACGGTCGGGTCGGCCGTCACCCGCGCGATCGGCACGAACTGCGACAGCTGGTAGGCCGGCTTGCGCTCGAGGATGCGATCGGCCTCGGGCAGGATCGAGATCGACGACAGGCTCAGCAGGATGGTGTAGCCATCGGGCTTGGCGCGTGCCGCCTGGCCGATGCCGACGCCGCCGCCGGCGCCGGCCTTGTTCTCGATCACGACCGGCTGGCCGAGCTGGCGGCCCAGCGCCTCGGCGACCGGCCGCGCCACCGTGTCGGCCACGCCGGCCGGCGGGAACGGCACGATCATCGTGACCGGCCGTTCGGGATAGTCGGCCGCCAGCGCCGGCGCGCCGACGCCCAGCGCGAGCAGCCCGGCGGCCATCGCCGCGGACAGCGACACCGCGGCGCGCACGCGCAGCGGGGCATGGATGGGTGCTTGAATCATGTCTCTCTCCAGGTTCGGGCGGGCGCCGTACGTCGCGGCGCCCTGCACCGGCGGGCTTACACGAAGCGGTTCTCGATGCTGCCCAGGCCATCGATCTCGATGCGCACCACGTCACCGGCCTTCAGGTAGGTGGGCGGGTTCAGGCCCATGCCCACGCCGGCCGGCGTGCCGGTGGCGATGACGTCGCCCGGGTACAGCGTGATGCCGCGCGAGCAGGTCTCGATCAGCGTCGGGATGTCGAAGATCAGGTCCGTCGTCTTCCCGTCCTGGCGCAACTCGCCGTTGACCCAGCAACGCACTCGCGTGTCCTGGCCGTCGAGCTCGTCGGCGGTCACGATCCACGGACCCATGGGGCAGAAGGTGTCGAAGGACTTGCCGAGGTCCCACTGCTGGTGCCGCATCTGGACATCGCGCGCGGTCACGTCGTTCACCGCCACGTAGCCGTAGACATGCTTCATCGCGTCGGCGCGGGCGATGTTGCGCCCGCCCGTGCCTATCACCACCGCGAGCTCCGCCTCGTAGTCGATCTGCGAGGAGATCGCCCGCGGCAGCCGCACCGCCTGGCCCGGGCCGACGACGCACTCGGGCACCTTGGTGAACACGATCGGCCAGGCGACCGGGTTCGGATTGTTGTCCTTGAAAACCGACCCGGACAGCTCCTTCGCGTGCTCGTGGTAATTGCGCCCGACGCAGAACAGGTTGCGGCGAGGACGCGGGATCGGGGCCTGCAGCCGCACCGAACCGATGTCCACCGGCGCGCCGCCGGGCGCCGGCAGCGGCCGGCCGGCGACCGCGGCGTCGACCAGCGCCAGCACGCCCAGTGCGGCTTGCGCGGAATCCAGGCCGAGCGGCTGCACGGTCCTGCCGTCGGTCGAGACGATGCCGACGCCGCGCTGTCCGTCTCGTTCGAATGTCGCCAATCTCATCGCTGCGCTCCTCCTGTCGCTCCCCGACCGATGCTAGCAGGCGCGGCCGGGCGCAGGCGCCGCACCAGCTTGGCCAACTCCTCGTACCAGAGCACCACGCTCGCCATCGCGACGCAGACGGCCCACTGGAAGGGCTCGAGCGGCACGGTGCCGAAGGCCGTGTTGAGCAGCTCGATGTGCACCACCGCGACCTGCAGCAGCGCGGCGACGACCACCGCGACCCACAGCCAGTGGTTGGAGAACAGGTGCCTGAACGCGGACGTGGCGGACGACCGCGCGTTGAACGCGTTGAAGAGTTGCGCGAAGACCAGGACGGTGAAGCCGGCGGTACGCGCCTGCTCGATGCTTTGCGATCCCTCCAGCAGGCCGCCGGGCAGGTAGAGGTCGATGGTGAGGAGGGTCGCCGCCGCCATCACCACGCCGATCTGCAGCACGTCGGACCACATGCGGCCGTCGATCACCCGATCGGTCAGGCGACGAGGCTGGCGTGCCATCAGGTCGTCCGTCTGCGGATCGATGCCCATCGCGAGCGCCGGGCCGGAATCGGTGACCAGGTTGATCCACAGGATCTGGGTCGCCAGCAGCGGGAGCACCAGTCCGCCGTCGGTCGCGCCGAGCCCGATGACGCCCGCCAGCACCACCCCGAAGAAGACGGTGAGCACCTCGCCCATGTTCGAGGAGAGCAGGTAGCGCAGGAACTTGCGGATGTTGGAGAAGATGCCGCGACCCTCGCGCACCGCGTCGAAGATGGTGGCGAAGTTGTCGTCGGCGAGGATCATCTTCGCCGCTTCCTTCGTGACCTCGGTGCCGGTGACCCCCATGGCGATGCCGATGTCCGCGGACTTGAGCGCCGGGGCATCGTTGACCCCGTCGCCGGTCATCGCGACGATGTGCCCGTGGGCCTGGAGGGCATCGACGCTCCGCAGCTTGTGCACCGGCGCGACCCGCGCGAACACCGACGTGCGCGCCACCGCGTCGCTGAAGGCGGCATCGTCGAGCTCGTCGAGCTCGGCGCCGGTCAGCGCCGCCTCGCCTGCGGCCACGATGCCGAGGTCGGCCGCGATCCGCGCCGCGGTGCGAGGATGGTCGCCGGTGATCATCACCACCCGGATACCCGCGCGGTGCGCCTCCGCGATGGCGAGGGCCGCCTCCTCGCGCGGGGGATCGATGATGCCGACCGTGCCGACGAAGATCAGGTCCTCCTCGGCCGGATCCTCGGCGGCATCGCCCGCGAGCGGCCGGTAGGCGACCGCGAGGGTGCGCAGCGCCGCATCGGTCAGCGTGTCGACATCGGCGAGGATGCGGTGGCGGACCGAGTCGTCCAGCGGGAGCACGTCCATGCCCTTGCGGTAGCGGCTGCAGCGGCGCAGCAGCACGTCCGGCGCACCCTTGCTGATCAGTACCGGCGCGTCGCCGTGCTCGTGGTCGATCTCCACGGCCGACATCATCTTGCGCTCGGAGGTGAACGGGATGACCCGCACGCGCTCGAAGCGGCGCTGGCGGCGCTCGGACACGCCGAGCTTGCGCTCGGCCACCAGGAAGGCCGCCTCGGTGGGATCGCCCATGACCTCCCAGTGGCCGCCGGGCGACTGGCGCAGCTCGGCATCGCCCGCCAGGCTGCCACCGGAGAGCACGACGATGCTCTCTGCCAGCAGCGGCCCCTCGGCGAGCGGCTGTCCCTGGTGCTGCACGCTGCCCTCCGGCACGTAACCGACGCCGGTCACGCGGGCATCGCCCGAGGCGGTAACGACACGCTCGATGGTCATCTCGGAGCGGGTCAGGGTGCCGGTCTTGTCGGAGCAGATCACCGATGCCGAGCCGAGCGTCTCCACCGACGACAGCTTCTTCACGATGGCGTTGCGCCGAGCCATGCGCTGCACGCCCATCGCAAGCACGAGCGACAGTATCGCAGGCAGCCCTTCCGGCACCGCAGCAACCGCGAGCGAGACGCCGAGCAGCAGGACGGTGACCACGTCGCCGGCACCGCGAATGTCGGACAGCAGCAGGACCGTCGCCACCACCACGACCGCGATGACAACCACCGCGATGCCCAGCATGCGCCCGACGCGCCCGACTTCCCGCTGCAGCGGCGTGTCGTCCTCCGGCGTGTGCTCGAGCATGTCGGCGATGGCCCCCATCTCGGTCGCCATGCCGGTGGCGGTCACCAGCGCCCGGCCGGAGCCCTGGGCGACCGCCGTGCCCTTGAAGACCATGTTGACCCGGTCGCCGAGCGCCACCTCGGCGCCAAGCGCGTCGAGTTGCTTCAGCACCGCCTCGCTCTCGCCGGTGAGCGAGGCCTCCTGGACGCGCAGCGTCGCCGCGTCGAACAGGCGCGCGTCCGCGCCGACGGCATCGCCCTCGCCCAGCACCAGCACGTCGCCCCGGACGAGCTGGGTGCTCGGCACCCGCTCGACCCGTCCTTCGCGCAGCACGGCGGCGGTCACCT
>JAEZBO010000252.1 GCA_023427085.1 Pseudomonadota bacterium | reverse complement strand
GCGCAGCGCGCGGGCCGGATCGACCGCACCGAACACCGTCACGCTGATGGCCAGCGTGGCGCCGCGAGTGGTGTCGCCGCCGATCAGCGGACAGCCATGGCGCTCGGCCAGCGTGTAGAAGCCGTCGGCGAACGCCGCCAGCCATGCATTGTCGACATGCGGCAGCGCCAGGCCCAGCACGCAGGCGATGGGCCGGGCGCCCATCGCGGCCAGGTCGGACAGGTTGACCGCCAGGGCCTTGTGGCCCAGCGCGGCGGGATCGACGTCGGGAAAGAAGTGCCGCCCTTCGAGCAGCAGGTCGGTGCTGGTGGCGACGTGCTTGCCGGCAGGCACCGGGAACAGCGCGCAATCATCGCCGCCCCCCAGCAGGCCCGCGGGCACGGGCCGGGAGAAATGGCGGGCGATGAGGTCGAACTCGGCGCTCAAGCGCCCTGCCCCCGGCCGGCGCTCAGCCGCGCCGCTGGGCTACCGCGCGGACTTCGGCGGTACGCACCTCGGCGGCCAGCTTGTCGAGCACGCCGTTGACGAACTTGAAGCCATCGGTGCCACCGAAGGACTTGGCCAGTTCGACCGCCTCGTTGATGGCGACCTTGTACGGCACTTCGACGTGTTTGATCAGCTCGTAGCTGCCGATCAGCAGGATGCCGTGCTCGACCGGCGACAGCTCGGCCAGCGGCCGGTCGACGAACGGCGTGAAGCGTTCGCGCAGCATCGGCGCATTGTTGATGACGCCATGCAGCAGCGTCTGGAACCAGGCCACGTCGGCCTCGCCGAAGTCGTCGGAATCGCGGATGTGCGCGTCGATCTCGGCGCCGTCCTGGGTGCCCTCGCCGCCACGCAACAGCCAGGCATAGATGCCCTGCAGCGCGAACTCGCGCGCGCGGCGCCGGGCGCTACGCCCGGTCGCGCCTTCAGCGGCGCTCGGTTTGTTCGTCGTCAAAATCTTCGTCCTCGTCGTCTTCTTCGTCTTCGTCGTCTTCTTCGTCTTCGTCGTCGCCCTCTTCGGGCTCGAGCGCGGCCATCAGGTTGGCCATCTCGATCGCCGTACGGGCGCAGTCACGGCCTTTTTCTTCGGCGCGGGCCAGGGCCTGCTCTTCGGTCTCGGTGGTCAGCACGCCGTTGGCGACCGGTACGCCCGACTCGAGCGCGATGCGCGAGATCTGCGAGGCGCTTTCGTTGCTGACGATTTCGAAGTGATAGGTTTCGCCTCGCACGACCGCGCCCAGCGCGATCAGCGCGTCGAATTCACGCGTGTCGGCCAGCTGCGCCAGCGCGATGCCCAGCTCGAGGGCGCCGGGCACGCTGACGACCATGACGTCGCGTTCGTCGACGCCCAGCTCGGCCAGCTCTTGCAGGCAGGCGGCCAGTTCGGTCTGGCCGATGTCCTCGTTGAAACGCGCCCGCACGATACCGATGTGCAAGCCTTCGCCGTTGGTGTCGGGATCGATGGTGTAGGGATTCATTTAAGCGCTACCTTCGTCTTGCGGGGTGGAGGGAGGGTCGCAATCGTAACCCGTAACTTCGAGGCCGAAGCCGGCCATGATACTGGGCATCTTGCGCGGCCGCGCCAGCAGGCGCATCTGGCCGACGTCGAGGTCGCGCAGGATCTGCGCGCCGATACCATAGGTGCGCAGATCGAGACGGCCGCCATCGCGTTGCGGCGCGGCCTGGTTGGCCGGCTTGCCCCATTGCGCGGCCTGGCGGAAGAACAGGTCGGACGCATCGGCGGCGTCGGCGCAATTGAGCAGCACCAGCACGCCGGCCGACGACGCGGCGATGGCCTCGAGCGCATGGCGCACGCTCCAGCTGTGCTGGCTGGCGCCAGCGTCGAGCACGTCCAGCACCGAGGTGGGCTCGTGCACGCGCACCAGCGTCTCGCGGGCCGGATCGATCTGTCCGTGCACCAGCGCCAGGTGCGGCGCGCCGCTGGCGGTGTCGCGATAGGCGTAGGCCTGGAAGCTGCCCCAGGCGGTCTGCATCGTCGTGTTGGCGACGCGCTGCACCACCGACTCGTGTTCGTTGCGGTACTGGATCAGGTCGGCGATGGTGCCGACCTTGAGGTTGTGCTGCTGCGCGAACACCATCAGGTCGGGCAGGCGCGCCATCGTGCCATCGGGCTTGAGGATCTCGCAGATCACCGCGGCTGGCGTCAGGCCGGCCATCTGCGTCAGGTCGCAGCCGGCTTCGGTATGGCCGGCGCGCACCAGCACGCCACCGCGCACCGCCTTGACCGGGAAGATGTGGCCCGGCTGCACCAGGTCTTCGGGCTTGGCGTCGCGGGCGACCGCGGCCAGGATGGTGCGGGCCCGGTCGGCGGCCGAGATGCCGGTCTCGACGCCGACGGCGGCTTCGATCGAGACGGTGAAATTGGTGCCGTATCGGGTGCCGTTACGCGCCGCCATCAGCGGCAGGTCGAGCTGGCGGCAGCGCTCTTCGGTCAGCGTCAGGCAGACCAGCCCGCGCCCGTGGGTGACCATGAAGTTGATGGCCTCGGGCGTGACGAACTCGGCGGCCATCAGCAGGTCGCCTTCGTTTTCGCGGTCTTCTTCGTCGACCAGGATGACCATGCGGCCGGCGCGCAGCTCGGCGACGATCTCGGTGACGGGTGCGATGGCGAAAGACTCGGAGGGCTGTTCGCTGGCGACGGCGGACAGGGGGGAGGAGCTGGAAGCGGACATGGGCGGCGGGCCCCAATCGGAATCAAAGCCGCATTTTAGCGCCGCTGCGGGGACGGGGTGCGCAGGCAGGACCAATTGATCACCGCCGAACCGGTGCCATGGCGCGGACCCGGGGGCGGATGGAAACATCCTGCCTGCCGCTGGACGCGTCCCCTTGCAGGTAAACTCGTCGGGACCGACCCGTCCCCAACCGGAACCCACCCTGCCCGCCATGTCCAGTGTCCAGCCTGCCCGCCATTTCGACGTCGACCTGCTGGTCGTGGGCGGCGGCATCAATGGCGCGGGGATCGCGCGCGATGCCGCCGGCCGCGGCCTGCGGGTGCTGCTGTGCGAACGCGACGACCTGGCCCAGGCCACCTCGTCATCCAGCAGCAAGCTGGTGCACGGCGGCCTGCGCTACCTCGAACAGCGCGAGTTCCGGCTGGTGCGCGAAGCGCTGGCCGAACGCGAAGTCCTGCTCAACAACGCGGCCCACATCGTGCATCCGATGCGTTTCGTGCTGCCGCACGACAAGCACCTGCGGCCGGCCTGGATGCTGCGCGCCGGCCTGTTCCTGTACGATCATCTGGCGCGCCGCTCGCCGCGCCTGCCCGGCGCACGCAGGCTGTCGCTGCGCCGCGACCCGGCCGGCGTGCCGCTGCGCGAAGACCTGCGCGTCGGCTTCGCCTACTCGGACTGCAGCGTCGACGATGCCAGGCTGGTCGTACTCAACGCCATGGACGCCTGCGAGCGCGGCGCCACGGTGCTGACACGCCACGAATGCGTCGATCTGCAATCCCTGACCGGCCCGGACGGCAAACCGGCCTGGGGCGCGCGGCTGCAGACCCGCGACGGCACGCAGGTCAGCGTCAACGCACGCATCCTGGTCAACGCCGCCGGGCCATGGGTGCATACGCTGCAATCGATGATCGCCAGCCGCGCCGGCATGCCGCCGGTGGTCAACCGGCTCAGGCTGGTCAAGGGCAGCCATTTCACGGTGCCCAAGCTGTATGACGGCGACCACGCCTACATCCTGCAGAACGACGACCAGCGCATTGTCTTCGTCATCCCCTATCAAGATCGCTACAGCCTGATCGGCACCACCGACGTCGCCTTCGATGGCGACCCGGGACAGGCCCGCATCAGCCCCGAAGAAACCGACTATCTTTGCAAGGCGGTCAACCGCTATTTCCGCCAGCAGATCAGCGCCGCCGACGTCACCTGGAGCTACAGCGGCGTGCGGCCGCTGTACGACGACACCGACGGCAATCCGTCGACCGTGACGCGCGATTACGTGTTCGACATCAGCGGCGGCAGCGACGGCAAGCCGGTGTTGTTGTCGGTGTTCGGCGGCAAGATCACCACCTACCGGCAACTGGCCCAGCACGCGATGCAGAAACTGGCGCCGTACACCGGCCGCCACGAAGACTGGACCGCCAGCGCGCCGCTGCCCGGCGCCGACATGCCCGGGGCCGACCCGGCTGCCTACCTGCAGGCGCTGCAGTCCCGCTACCGCTGGCTGCCGGCCACGCTGGCGCACCGCTACGTCTACACCTACGGCACGCAGACCGAGCTGTTGCTGGGCGGCGCGCAGGGCATGGCCGACCTGGGCCAGGACTTCGGCGCCGGCCTGCTCGAGGCCGAGGTGCGCTGGCTGGTCGACAACGAATGGGCCCGCAGCGCCGACGACATCCTGTGGCGCCGCACCCGGCTCGGCCTGTCGGCCGACGACCAAACCATCGAACGCCTGAACCAATGGCTGACATCGAAACGATGACCCCGCCGCGTGACGGGCGCCGCAGCATCCAGTCGGTCGAGACCGGTTTTCCGCTGCTGGCCGCGCTGGTCGATGCCGGCCGCGCCATGACGCTGCGCGACCTGGCGCAGGCCGCCGGCATGACCTCGGCCAAGGCCCACCCCTATCTGGTCAGCTTCGTGCGGGTCGGGCTGGTCCAGCAGGACGCCGTCACCGGCCACTACGAACTCGGGCCGTTTGCGCTGCAGATGGGCCTGGTCAGCCTGCAACGGCTCGACCCGGTGCGGCTGGCGATGCCCGAGGTCACCCGCCTGACCACCGCGGTCGGCCACACGCTGGCGCTGTCGGTGCTGGGTTCGCACGGGCCGACGATGATCCACATCACCGAGGCCAGCTATCCGGTGCACGTGAACATGCGCAAGGGCACGGTCATGTCCATGCAGCACACCGCCACCGGCCACGTCTACGCGGCCTGGCTGCCGCCCAAGGTCGCCGAGCACTACATCGAGCGCGAAGCCGGCGACGCCGCGGTGGTCACCGGTCGCCATCTGGCCCGCCCCGCGCCGGCCGACTGGCAGGCCATGCTCGACGAGATCCGCCAGCGCGGCATGGCGCGCGCCCTGAGCATGCCCTTGCCCGGCGTCGACGCGCTGGCCGCGCCGGTGTTCGACCATACCGGCGCGCTGGTGCTGGCGCTGACGGCGCTGGGCCCCAGCGGGCTGTTCGATGCGGCCTGGGACGGTCCGATCGCCCGGATGCTGGCCGATTGCACCGGCGAAATCTCGCGCAAGCTCGGCCACCGCCCCTAGCGGTGGGCCCCTGCAAATGTCTTTTTTATGACGAGTCATCAAATACCCGGGTAGTTCTGGCTACTATCCTTGGTTCCGTCTTCGAAGACCGCTCCTTCCGCATCATCATGTCCGAACAAGAATTGAAGCTGCACGTTCCGCGTGCAGCGCGCGCCGCCGTGCGCCGCGAGCTCGAACTGGGCAAGGCCACGCGCATCCGCCTGCAGGCGCTCTATTTCGACACACCGGCACGCGAATTGGCCAAGGCCAGGGTGGCGATCCGCCTGCGCAAGGAAGGCCGCCAGTGGGTGCAGACACTCAAGACCCCGGGCGACCATGCGCTGGCACGGATCGAGCTCAACCACGACCGGCCCGGTCCGGTGCTGGACCTGTCGGTGTACGCCGACACGGCGGTCGCGCCGGTGCTGGCGGGCCTGCAAGGCGAGCTGTCGGTGCGCTACGAGACCGACGTCACGCGGCTGCTGCGCCGCATCCGCACCCGCCAAGGCACCGTCGAGGTAGCCTACGACAGCGGCTGTCTGCGCGCCGGCGCGCTCGAACTGCCGATCTGCGAAGTCGAATTCGAACTGGTCTCGGGCCGTTTCGACGCGGTGTTCGACCTGGGCCGCCGCTGGCAGCGCAAGCACGCGCTGGTGCTCGACCTGCGCAGCAAGTCCGAACGCGGCGACGCGTTGGCGCGCACCGCGCAGGCGCTGGCCGCCTTGCCCGAGCCGCACGAACAAAAAGCCGCCGCGCGAATCGTGCGCGGCTTCTGGGCCCCGTGGCCCGCCGGCTCGGCCGTGCTCACGCCCGACATGAGCCCCGAGCAGGCCCAGCGCGCGGTGGCCTACGAATGCCTGGAGCAGGTGGTGCGCAACGCCACCGTGCTGGCCGAGACCGACACCGACGGCGTCTACGCCGCCGGCCATCCCGATCACGTGCACCAGTTGCGTGTCGGCATGCGGCGTCTGCGCTCGGCCTGGCGCCTGTTCAAGGGCTGGGCCGATGCGCCGTCCGACGAACTGATCGAGGCCACCAAGCGCCATTTCGCCGACTTCGGCCAGAGCCGCGACGCCGACGTGCTGCGCGACACCGTGCTACCCACGCTGGTGCGCGCGGGCATGCCGGCGATCACCTTGCCGGAATCCTCGGACGACACCGACGCGCGCGCCAAGGCAGCCTCGCAGGCCTTCCAGGGCTGGCTGCTGGACATGCTGGCCTGGACGCTGGGCCTCGAGTCCCCGGCCCCGGCCAAGCCGCAGGCGGCCGGCCTGGCCGTCTCCCAAGCGGCCAGCGCCAGCAGCGCCGCTGACAACGGCGACGAAGCGGGCGGGCAATCGCATCCGGGCTCGCTGTCGGCCAATGTCGAGATCATCCCGCTGGGCGCCAACGGCGAGGCGCCTCCCGAACCCGAGCCGCCGCGGCTGCGCGCCTTGCTCGAAAAGCGCCTGCACAAGTGGCACAAGGAGCTGGTGGCCGAGGGCGAACATTTCCGTTCGCTCGAGATCGAGGCGCGCCATGACCTGCGCAAGCGCGGCAAGCGGCTGCGCTACGGCCTGCTGTTCGCCGAACCGCTGCTGTCGTCGAATCGCCTGAAGGCCTACCGCAAGGAACTCTCGCGCGCGCAGGACATCCTGGGCGAGATGAACGACCTGTATGTGGCCGAGACGCACTTCGAGACGCTGACGGCCGGCCATCCGCAAGCCTGGTTCGCGCGCGGCTGGATCACCGCGCGGCTCGATGCGCTGAGCACGCTGGCCGAACAGGCCTTTGCCGACCTGGGCAAGGTCAAGCCGTTCTGGAAGTGAAATCGGCGGGCCGGGACAGGCCGGGCCGCGCCAGCGTTGATCGCCACGGTCATGCGCCATACCGTGGATAACGATGCCGCACCTTCCCGTGCGTGGCGGTGCCGCCCGCGGTGAGGCCCGCCTGGCGTTGCCGGGTGGTCAGTCGCCCAGCAAGGCGGCGGCAAAATCCTTGGCCACGAAGGGCTGCAGGTCCTGCATGCCCTCGCCGACCCCGATCCAGTAGACCGGCACCGGCCGCACGCCCTGGCTGCCGGCGGCGACGGCTGCCAGCGTGCCGCCCTTGGCGGTGCCGTCGAGCTTGGTCACGACCAGGCCCGTCAGATTGATCGCCGCATCGAAGCTGCGGATCTGCGCCAGCGCGTTCTGGCCGGTATTGCCATCGAGCACCAGCAGGACCTCGTGCGGCGCGGCCGGATCGGCCTTGCCGATGACGCGGCGGATCTTCTTGAGCTCTTCCATCAGGTGCAGCTGCGTCGGCAGCCGGCCAGCGGTGTCGATCATGACCACGCCCACGCCGCGCGCCTTGCCGGCGTTGACCGCGTCGAACGAGACGGCCGCCGGATCGCCGCCATCCTGCGAGATGACGGTGACGTCGTTGCGGCGGCCCCATTCGACCAGCTGTTCGCGCGCGGCGGCCCGGAAGGTATCGCCGGCGGCCAGCAGCACGCTGGCGCCGTGAGCCTGGAAGGTGTGGGCCAGCTTGCCGATCGAGGTGGTCTTGCCGGCGCCGTTGACGCCGGCGATCATCACCACCAGCGGCTTGGCCTGGCCGAGGTCGAACGAGCGTTCGAGCGGCTTCAGATGCTCGGCCAGCACGTCGCGCAAGGCCGCCTTGACCTGCAGGGCATCCTCGAGACGATCCTTGCGCACCCTGGCGCGCAGGGCGGTCAGCAGCTTCTCGGTGGCCTCGACGCCGGCATCAGCCATAATGAGCGCCGTTTCGAGCTCTTCGAACAGGTTCTCGTCGACCTTGACGCCGACGAACAGGCCGCTCAGGCTCTTGCCTGTCCGCGACAGCCCGGTGCGCAAACGGTTGAACCAGGAGGTCTTCTCCGCAGGCGCCTTGTCGGTGGACGGCTTGTCGATGGGCGCCTTGTCGATGGCAATCTTGTCGGTGGGCGTCGTTGCGGCGCTCGGGGTCGCGGCAACGGCCGGTCCAGCGGCTATGCCTGCCGTCGCAGCGGTCGCACCCGCAACGCTGGCGTGGCCTGCAACCGCCGGCGTGCCGGGGTCGGCAGGCAGCCCCGCCTTGGGCGCGTCGGCCTGCGGCTGGTGCACGGCGGGCGGCAGGCCGGTGACGGACGGCTCGGCCAGCGGCACGACCTCGGGCACCGGCACGACCGGCACCGGCGCCGCGGGCGGCAATGTCGCGCTGGCGTCGCTGCCGACGGCGGCGGGCTGCGATGAATCTGCCGCCGGCTTGGGAGCAGGGGTTGGCGTCACGGCCGCCGGCGTGCCGACGGGCGCCGGACGCGGCGTCGGTACGCGAGACAGCGTCACCGGCGGCGTGGGCGTCACCGGCGGCGCGGGCGGCGCTACCGTAGCC
>JAEZBO010000167.1 GCA_023427085.1 Pseudomonadota bacterium | reverse complement strand
GGCCGGCAGACGCCGGCCGTCGACGCGCAGCGCCGAGCGGGTGGTGTGCAGCGTGCCGCCATCGGGCAGGGCCAACTGCTGCAGCATGTCCAGCCGCTGGAACGCGGCGCTGGACAACAGCGCGGGCCAGTCCATCACCGGCGCGCACCAGATGTCGTGGGCCTGCAGCTGCGTCAGCCAGTCGTCGGTGTTGCGGGTGATCAGCAGCTGGCCCAGCAGCCGCTTGATCTCGTCGCGATGGCTGAACTCGCTGCCCGGCGCGTCGACATAGGGCAACAGCGCCGGCAGCGGCAGCACCTGCGCCAGCACCGCCAGCGGCGTCATCGCCAGCGCCAGATGGCCATCGGCGGTCGGGTAGACGCCATACGGCGCGGCCAGATAGGCGTGCGCGTTGGCCACCTCGCTGCGGCGCGGCAGCCGGCCGCCGTCGTTCAGGTGCGTGGTCAGCACCTCGAACTGGAAATCGATCATGGCCTCGAGCAGGCTGGTCTGCACCTGTCCGCCGCGGCCGCTGACGCCGCGGCGCACCAGCGCGGCCAGGATGCCCTGGGTCAGCAGGTGGCCGGCCAGCATGTCGGCCACCGCCAGCCCGAACGGCACCGGGCCGCCGGCCGGATCGCCGTTGAGCCACATCGCGCCCGAGGCCGCCTGCGCCAGCAGGTCCTGGCCGGGCCGGCCGACCCACGGGCCGTCCTCGCCGTAGCCCGAGATGCCGGCGTAGATCAGGCGCGGGTTGTGGGCCCGCACCGTGTCGTAATCCAGCCCCAGCCGTTCGATCACGCCGGGCCGGAAGTTGTGCACCAGCACGTCGGCGCGCGCGATCAGGCCCAGCACCGCCTGCTTGTCGGCGGACTGCTTGAGATCGGCGGCGAAGCTTTCCTTGCCGCGGTTGATCGCGTGGAACAGCGTCGAATCGCCGGCCACCTCGGTGTCGCTCAGGTACAGCTGGCGGCAGATGTCGCCGCCGCCCGGCCGCTCGACCTTGATGACGCGCGCGCCCAGGTCGGCCAGCCGCAGCGCGGCCGACGGACCCGACAGGAACTGGCTCATGTCCAGCACCAGCAGGCCGGCCAGCGGCAGCGTGTCGGCCGGGTTGCCGGCACCCCGGTCGTCCGGCATCTGCCCGCTCGCGGTCATGCCGCCTGCCCGGCCAGGCAGGCCTGGTACAGCGCGTTGATGTCGGCCAGCACCGTGCCGGCCGGTTCGCCATCGGCCAGCCCCTGGTTGAGCCGCTGCGACGCGCCTTCCTGGAAGCCCATGTAGCCGTCGTGGCGCGGCCGCAGCCAGGCGCCCTCGAGCGTGGCGCGGGTGGCGCGATAGAAATCCAGCGTGGCGGCGTTGGCGGCGTCGTCCTCCCACGCCTGGCCATGGCCGGCCTGGCCGCCGGCGCGCACGTACTCGCCGCGCTGCGCCGCCGCTCCGGCCAGCCAATAGGCGAAGGCCTGGGCCTGCTCGAGCGCGCGGGTATACGCCGACACCGCGATGCCGGTGCCGCCCAGCGCCGAGCCGCGCGGTGCGCGGCCGGCCACCGTCGGCATGTCGGCGAAGGCGAGGCGCGCGGCGCGGAAACCGTCGATCGCGTAGTTGATGTAGCCGTAGATCAGCGGCACGCAGGCGATCGCCGAATCGGCCCGCGCCATCGATTCGAACACCGCGATCGGATCACGCTGCAGGCTGCCGGCCGGCAGGCTGCGGTAGAGCGCCAGCAGCCGTTCGTAGGCCGGCGCGTGGCCGTCGGGATCGAACAGCGCCGGGCCGTCGATGGCCGGCGCCCGGCCCAGATGGGCCGACAGCGTGTACAGCGCCATCAGCGAATGCGGCGCGCGCAGCGGGCAGTCGACACGGCCCTCGGCAGCCAGCTGCATCACGGCGTCCCAATCCTGCACCGGCGCGTCCAGCCGGCCCGGCACCCAGGCCTGCACCTGCGTGGCCGCATCGATCGGCAAGGCCCACAAGCGGCCCTGCCAGCGATAGCTCTCGAACGACGGGCCGACGCTATGGCGCGCCAGCGCCTCGCGCTCGGCGGCCCACTGCGCGCCGTCCAGCGGCAGCAGGCAGTCCTCGCGGGTGATCTGGCCGACGTGCGGATGGTCGATCACGATCAGGTCGTACTGGCGCGCCAGCGTATCGACCGGAAAGGACTCGAAGTCCTGCAGCGAACGGCGGTCCCATTCGATCCGCACGCCTTCGCGCGCCAGCCAGGCGGCGCTGCACGCGGCCAGCGGATCGTAGCCGCGCGGATGATCCCAGGTCATGCCCTTCAATACGATGTGGCTCATGGCGGTTCTGCTCGGGGTCATTGCACGGCGACGTTGCCGTAGATCAGGTTGGGCAGCCACAGCGACAGCTGCGGGAAGGCGCTGAGCAGGCCCAGCAGGATGATCATCATGCCCAGGTAAGGCAGGATCTCGACGGCGAACTGCGCCATCCTCACCTTGAGCACCTGCGACGAGATGTACATCAGCCCGCCGACCGGCGGCGTGATGCCGGCGATGGTCAGGTTGGTGATCAGCACTATGCCGAAGTGCACCTTGTCGATACCGGCCAGCTCGACCACCGGCACCAGCATCGGCGTCAGGATGATCAGCGCGGCGGCGCCCTCGATGGCCATGCACATGACGATCAGCGCGGCGTTGATCATCAGCAGCAGCACCAGCGGATTGCCGGTGGCGTGCTCGAGCCAGCCGGTCATCTGCTGCGGCACCTGTTCCCAGGTCAGGTAGAAACCAAACGCGGCGGCCGCGCAGATCATCATCATGACCACGCTGGCGTCGCGCACGGCCTCGGCCAGCACTTCGGGCAGGTCACGAATGCGGATCTCGCGATAGCCGAACAAGGCGATCAGCAGCACGTAGAAGACGATGATGGCGCCCGACTCGGTGGTCGTGAACAAGCCATAACGCGTGCCGGCGAAGATCACCACCGGGATCGACAGCGCCCACAGGCCGTCGCGCAGCGCGGCCCAGCCTTCGACCGCCTTGGCGCGTTCGGCGCGTTGCGGCTTGTAGCCGCGCCGGCGCGCCACGATGTGGGTGGTGATCATCAGGCCCAGCGCCAGCAGCAGCCCCGGCACCACGCCGGCGGCGAACAGCCGGCCGACCGAGGTCTCGGACAGGAAGCCGTAGATGATCAGGCCGATCGACGGCGGGATCAGCGCGGTGATGATCGCCGCCGATGAGGTGATCACCGCCGCGAACGGGCGGCTGTAGCCGTGCCGCACCATCTGGATGCCGATGGTCTTGGACAGCATCGCCGCGTCGGCGTTGGCCGACGCCGTCAAGCCGCCCAGCAGCGTGCCCAGCACCGTGCACATCTGCGCCAGCGCGCCGGTCATGTGGCCGACCAGTACCTCGGCCAGCGCCAGCAGCCGCCGCGTGATGCCCGAGGCATTCATGATGCAGCCAGCCAGCACGAACAGCGGCAGCGCCAGCAGCGCGACCGAATCGGTGCCGTTGCTCATTTCCTGGGCGAACGACGCCAGCGGGATGATCTCGGCATTGAGGATGAAGAAAGCCGCGGCAGCGATCGCCAGCGACCAGGTGATCGGGGTTTGCAAGGCCAGCAATACCAGCATCAGTATCGCGGGCCCCCACAGGTGCAGCCAGCTCATGGCATCGTCTCGGTAAAGGGGGGTTGCTCGGCGTCGGGGCGCCACGGGTGCAGCTTGGCGTGCTGGTACAGCATCAAGGCACTGGCCACCGCCAGCGGGCCGTACACCACCGAACGCGGCAGGTTCAGCGCGACCGTGTAGATGGTGTGGGCGATCCAGGCCTGCCAGACGAACAGCACGGTCATGCCGCCGAACAGCGTGCCCACCAGCAGCCAGTTGCCGACCGCGATGACGCGCCGGACCGGCCGCGGAAAACGCATGACCAGCGCGTCGATGTCGGCGTGCGAACGGTTGCGCACGCCGGCCGCCGCGCCGAAGAAGACCATCCACGCGAACGCGATGACCGCCAGCTCGAAGCTCCAGCTGGCCGGTTGCGGCATCACGTAGCGCGTCAGCACGCCCCAGGTGATCGAACCGACGATCAACACCAGGCAGCACACGCCGACCAGTTCGTCGAGCCGGCGCCAGCTCAGCAGCGGGCCGTACTGCACTTCATCGTCATGGCCGGTGGGCGCGGCCTTCTCGGTGACACTCATCGAAAGTTTCCTGTCGGGATCAGAGGGACTCGCCGTGCTCAGGGCTGCATCGCGGCGCGGATCTGCTCGACCATGCCGGGCGTCACGCCGGGCAGCTTGCCGTAGGCGCCGCGGGCGCGTTCGGCGAAGGCCTGCACATCGACGTCCTCGACGATCTGCACGCCGGCCTTGCGCAGTTCCTCGGCGTAGGCGGCGTCGGATTCCAGCGTCAGCCTGGTCAGCTCGGCGCCAGCGGCCTTGCCCTCTTCGAGCAGGATGGTCTGGTATTCCTGCGGCAGGCCATTGAAGAACGAGGCGTTGGTGACGAAGGCCGCGAACATGATCTGGTGCGCGGTCTGCGACACCACCTTGCGCACCTCATAGAGCTTGGAGCCGGCCAGCGAGCCGTAGTTGGCCTCGGCGGCATCGACCACGCCGGTCTGCAGCGCGTTGTAGACCTCGGTCCACGGCAGGTCGGTCGGCCGCGCGCCCAGCTCGCCAAAGGCGGCCAGCATGATCGGCGACGGCGGCACGCGCACCGTCATGTTCTGCAGGTCGGCCAGCGTGCGTACCGGTCGGTTGGAGATCAGGTGGCGATAGCCGAACAGGCCGTCGGCCATGATCAGCTTGAAGCCCTGCGCCTCGAGCCGCTGCGACAGCGCACCGAACACGTCCGACTCGAACAGCCGCTGCGCCTCCTCCAGGCTCGTATACATGTAGGGGCCGGCCAGCACGCCCACGTCGGGCAGGAACTGGCTGAGCTGGCCGTAATCGGTCACGTTGAGCAGCCGCGCACCGCTCTTGATCATCTCGTTGACCTTCTTCTGCGGCCCGAGCTGGTCGCCGGGGAAGAGGCTGATGCGGATCTTGCCGTCCGAACGCTGCTTGACCTTGTCGGCGAAGGAATGCATCACGCGCAGCACGGGCTCGTTGGGATTGACCTGCGAGGTGGCGAAACGCAGGTTCAGCGTCTGCGCGCCGGCGCTGGCCATGGCGGCCAGGCTCAGCGCGCCAGCCAGCGCGATGTGACGGATGTTCATGGGTGAGTCTCCAGGACTGGAAAGCGCGTGATTGCGCCGTCAGGTTATTCTTATGCAAACGATAAATTTACAAGCGAACTTTATTGGATAGCTCGACGTTATTCAATCGTTTGAACTAGTGGTTTCCACCTATATGTTAGGTTTATCTGCAAATCAATAATTCATACATGAACAACAAAACCGATATCAATGATGCATCCGACTTGCCGCTAGCGGGACTCACGGTGCTGGATTTCAGCCAGTTCCTGGCCGGCCCCTCGTGTGCGCTGCGGCTGGCCGACCTGGGCGCCGACGTCATCAAGGTCGAACGGCCGCAAGGCGGCGACCTGTGCCGCGGCCTGGTGGTGGCCGACCAGCGCCACGATCAGGACAGCGCGCTGTTCCATACGATCAACCGCAACAAGCGCAGCTTCGCCGCCGACCTGAAGTCGCCACAGGATCTCGAACGGGTCCACGCGCTGATCGCCGACGCGGACGTGATGATCCACAATTTCCGCCCCGGCGTGATGCAGCGCCTCGGACTGGACTACGACAGCGTGCGCCGGCACAACCCGGCCCTGGTGTACGGCGAGGTCAGCGGTTACGGCGAAGTGGGCCCGTGGCGCGACAAGCCGGGGCAGGACCTGCTGGTGCAGTCGCTGACCGGGCTGGCCTGGCTGAGCGGCCAGGACGGCGGTCCGCCCTCGCCTTGCGGCGTGTCGATCGTCGACCTGATGACCGGCGCGCACCTGGCGCAGGGCATCCTCGCCGCCCTGCTGCGGCGCGGCCTGCGCGGCCAGGGCGCGCTGGTGCAGGTCAGCCTGCTCGAGTCGGCGCTGGACATCATGTTCGAGCCCTTCACGGCCTTCCTGAACAGCGCCGAGGCGGGCCAGCCGCGCCGCAGCGCGGTCAGCCATGCCAATGTCCATACCGCGGCGCCCTACGGCATCTACCAGAGCGCCGACGGCTGGCTGGCGCTGGCGATGGCGCCGCTGGACCAGTTGGGCGAGCTGCTGGGCTGCGCCGCGCTGCGTGATGCCGCGGCGCAGGCGCCGGATACCTGGTTCAGCGAGCGGGACCGCTACAAGGCCCTGCTGGCCGACCATCTGCGCCAGCGCGACACCGCCCACTGGCTCGCGCTGCTGGAGCCGGCCGGCATCTGGTGCGCGCCGGTGCAGGACTGGCCGACGCTGATGCAGCACGAGGGTTTCCAGGCACTGCAGGCCACCCAGCGCATCGTCGCCGCCAACGGCGCCGCGATGCAGACCACCCGCTGCCCGATCCGCCTCGACGGCCGCGCCCTGTACAGCGAACGCGGCGCGCCGCGGCTGGGCGCGCATACCGACGACATCCTGCGCACGCTGGCCGGCAGCCAGCCCGCCGCCACCCATTGAACGAGACCGACATGATCCAGGAACGCTTTTTCGAAGACTTCACGCCCGGCCAATCACGCCAGAGCCTGGGCCGCACCATCACCGAGACCGACATCGTCGTGCACGCCGGCCAGACCGGCGACTTCTTCCCGCACCACATGGACGCGGCCTGGTGCGCCACGCAGGATTTCGGCCAGCGCATCGCGCATGGCACGCTGGTGTTCTCGGTCGCCATCGGCATGACCGCCACCGACATCAATCCGCGCGCCATGTCGTATGGCTACGACCGGCTGCGATTCATCAAGCCGGTGTTCATCGGCGACACGATCACGGTGCGCGCCGAGATCGCCGAATGCCGCGACCATCCCAAGCGCCTGACCCACGGCGTGGTGGTCGAGCGCGTCAGCGTCGACAACCAGCAGGGCCAGGCCGTGCTGGTCTGCGAACACCTGTACCTAGTCGAGCGCCGCAACGCGCTGCCGGCCACGCCGGCTGCCTGAGCCCGGCCCGAACCGTTAAAATCGCCCACCGGCCGGCTCCTCGCGGGGACGGCGCGCGTTTCATGGAGAAGGCGATGCAGGAAGACGAGCCGTCCTCGGACAAGGCCTCGAAATACGCGGTGCCGGCCGTCGAGAAGGCGCTCGACATCCTCGAGCACCTGTCCGAGCAGGCCGTGCCGGTCACGCAGGCGCAACTCGCGCGCGCGCTCGGCCGCCAGCCGGGCGAGCTGTTTCGCATCCTCAACAACCTCGAGCAGCGCGGCTACCTGCGCCGCGAACCCGCCGGTGGCGGCTATGCGCTGACGCTCAAGCTGTTCGAGCTCAGCCGCACGCACTCGCCGCACGATGCGCTGCTGCAGACCGCGCTGCCGCTGATGCGCAAGCTCAGCGACGACATCCGCGAATGCTGTCACCTGAGCGTGCTGCACCGCGACCGCCTGCTGGTGCTGGCGCAATCCGAAAGCCCCAAGCCGTTCCGGCTGTCGGTCGAGGTCGGCTCGCTGCATTCGCCGGTGATGACGGTCTCGGGCCGCCTGCTGCTGGCGGCGATGGCGCCGGATACGCTGGACGACTACCTGGCCATGCAGGCCGACTACCTGCGCGGCAGCTCGGCCGAGCGCAGCGCGCTGCACGAGCGGTTGGCCGCCATCCAGGACCGCGGCTACGAACATTCCGACAGCGAACGGTTCATCGGCTGGCTCGACCTGGGCGTGCTGATCGGCAGCCCGGCCAGCCGCACCCGCGCGGCGCTGACGCTGGCATCGCTGCGCGGTCCGGCCGAGACCGATACCTTGTTGTGGGCCCTGCCCCAGCTCAAGGCCTGCGCGGCCGAGATCGCGCGGCAATGCGGGCTGTAGACGGCACGCGCGGCGGACCGGCGTGATGGCGCGCTCCACGTCGGAGCCGGCCGGTTCGCCTGGTTCGCCTGGTTCGCCTGATGCGGCCGGCTCGGCTTTTTCACCCCGCGCCGCGGCCTGGCTGCTGTGGCTGGCCGGCTATGCGGTGGCGCTGGCCCACGGCCAGCTCTACCCGGCCAGCCTGCCGTGGCTGGCCCTGCTGATCGCTGCCGGCCTGGGGGCGCGGCAACACCGCTGGCCCTGGCTGCGGCCTTTCTCGCATGGCTTGTTGTTCGCGCTGGGCGTCGCGCTGGCCCTGCATCTGCTGCCCGGCTTCGGCAACGCGCCGGTCATGCAGCAGCTCAAGCTGGGCGAGCTGGCGGCGCCCTATTCCTTTTATCTGAACCTGGACAAGCCGCTGATCGGCCTGTGGCTGCTGTGGGTCTGTCCGTGGATCGTCGGGGTGGCCGCCTGGCCGCGCATCGCCGGCACGGTGCTGCGCGTGGCCCCGCCGACGATACTGGGCTGCCTGGCGGTAGCCTGGCTGCTGCAATGGGTCGGCTGGGACCCAAAATGGCCACCGCAGGCCTGGCTGTGGCTGGCCAACAACGTGCTGTTGGTCTGCGTGGTCGAGGAAGCGCTGTTTCGCGGCTACCTGATGGGTGGCCTGCTGCGTGCCGGCGGCGTCTGGGCGCGCATGGCATTACCGCTGTCGGCGCTGCTGTTCGGCCTGGCCCACCTGGCCGGCGGCTGGCCGATGGTGCTGCTGGCGACGCTGGCGGGACTGGGCTACGGCTGGGCCTGGCGCCGCGGCGGCCTGCTGGCCGCCGTCGCGGTGCATGCATCGCTGAACCTGGTGCACTTCGGGCTGTTCACCTATCCGATGCGGATGCCACTGTAGGCCCGTGTATCTGCGGTGCGCGGATGCCGGCTGGGCCAGGCAGGCCGCGCCCGCCGCTCAGGCCGGCCGCGCCACCAGGCCGCGCTGACCGCGCGCGGCGCGGGCGATCAGCGAAGCCAGCAAGGCACCGATCGCAAATGCCAGTCCGGCGCTCAACCAAGGTCCGTGCCCCAGGCCTGCGTCGAGCATCAGGCCGAACGCTAGCGGACCCAGCGCCGCGCCGACATCCATGCCCGAATACACCAGGCCGTAGACCGAGCCCAGCGCGCCCTTGGGGGTGACGCTGCGGATCAACATGTCGCGCGACGGCCCCGACATGCCCGAGAACAGGCCGGCCAGGCCCACCGCCGGCGCCGCCAGCCAGTCGGGCACCAGCCCCAGCGCCAGCACCACCAGCACCGCGCCGGCCATGCACAACGAGCCGCCGACCACCCGTTCGGTGCGCGGTGTGGCCGACACCAGGAAGCCGCCGATGATCATGCCCAGCGCCGCGCAGACCATGTAGCCGGACAGCGCCGAGCTGGCGCTGACCGAGCTCAGGCCGTAAAGCTGGCCGAGCAGCGGGATGGTGTAGTTCTGCACCGCCGACAACGCGATCGACGTCATCGCAAAAAACAGGAAGGCGCCCCACAGCGCCGGCCGGGCCGCCAGCGCGGCCAGCGTCCCCAATACGCCGCTGGGCACCTCGGCGGCGGCACCGGCGCCCGCAGGCCGAGCCGCACTAGGCCGGTCCGCGGGCCCGCCGATATCAGTCGCCGTGGCCACCGTTGCGCCCGCAGCCGCTGCGGCGCCCGGCGCCACGCCGGTCACCGCCGGCACCGCCGCATCTGTGTGTTATACACATCTCCGAGCCCACGAGACT
>JAEZBO010000122.1 GCA_023427085.1 Pseudomonadota bacterium | reverse complement strand
GGCTGGCGCTCCGGCGGCTGGCGCTCCGGTGGCCGGCAATCCGGTGGCCGGCGCTCCGGCGGCCGGCACCCCGGTGGCGCCGCTGCTGCACGCCCGCGGCCTGGCCAAGCGCTTCGGCGCGCTGGCGGCCACCGACGGCGTCGAGCTGACGGTGCTGCCGGGCGAGATCCACGCGCTGATCGGCCCCAACGGCGCCGGCAAGTCCACGTTGATCCATCTGCTGTCGGGCCAGCTGGCGCCCGATGCCGGCACGCTGTCGCTGATGGGCCGCGACGTGACGCGCCGTGGCCAGGCCGCGCGGGTCGCGGCCGGGCTGTCGCGCTCGTTCCAGATCAGCAACCTGTTCGGCGGCTTCACCGCGCGCGAGAACCTGGCGCTGGCCGTGCAGGCGGCCCGGCCGGGCCGCTGCGGCTTGCTGCGCCGGCGCGCGCACGACCAGGCGCTGGGCCGCGACGTCGAGCGGCTGGCCTACGACTGCGAACTCGAGCGCGGCCTGCTCGACCAGCCGGCGCAGACGCTGCCGCATGGCGAGCAGCGCAAGCTCGAATTCGCACTGGCGCTGGCCAGCGGCCCGCGCGTGCTGCTGCTGGACGAACCGATGGCCGGCATGGGGCCGGACGAATCGCTGCGATTGACCGCGTTGATCGCGGCCATGCGCTCGCGCATGGGCATCCTGC
The DNA here is from genome assembly GCA_023427085.1 of Pseudomonadota bacterium. Lineage (GTDB taxonomy): Bacteria > Pseudomonadota > Gammaproteobacteria > Burkholderiales > Burkholderiaceae_B > Orrella. Next base: position 13,198 of record JAEZBO010000122.1, on the reverse strand, counting down.
TGGTCGAGCACGACATGCAGGCGGTGTTCGCACTGGCCGACCGCATCTCGGTGCTGGTGGCCGGCCGCGTGATCGCGACCGGCACGCCGGCGCAGATCCGCGCCGACGCACAGGTGCAGCAGGCCTATCTGGGCGAGGGGGCGGCATGACGACCCTGTTGCAGGCGCGTGGCATCGCCGCCGGCTACGGCGCCGGGCAGGTGCTGTTCGGCGTCGACCTGGACGTGCGCAGCGGCGAAGTGCTGGCGCTGCTGGGCCGCAACGGCATGGGCAAGACCACCTTGCTGCGGGCGCTGCTGGGCGTGCTGCCGGTGTCGGCCGGCAATCTCTGGTTCGCCGGCCACGACGTGCGTGGCTGGCCGGCCGACCGCATCGCGCGCGCCGGCATGGCGGTGGTGCCCGAGGGCCGCCAGTGCTTTCCCAACCTGAGCGTGCGCGAGCACCTGACCGCCTTTGCGGCGCGCCGCAATCCGCTCGGTGGCGAGCCATGGACGCCGGCGCGGGTGTTCGCGCTGTTTCCACGCCTGGCCGAGCGCGCCGGCAACCTGGGCAGCCAGCTTTCCGGGGGCGAGCAGCAGATGCTGGCGATCGGCCGCGCGCTGGTCACCAATCCCCGGCTGCTGGTGCTGGACGAGGCCACCGAGGGCCTGGCGCCCAAGGTGCGCGAGGAGATCTGGCAGTGCCTGGGCGCGCTGCGCGGGCAGGGCCAGACCATCCTGGTGGTCGACAAGTACGTCGAGCGGCTGGTCGGGCTGGCCGACCGCCACGTGATCCTCGAGCGCGGCCGCAATGCCTGGACCGGCACGTCGGCCGAGCTGGATGCCGACCGTTCCTTGTGGAGCCGTTACCTGGGCGTCTGAACCGGCCGGGCGCCATCGCGGCGGCCCAGCCGCGGCGCAGCAAATAGTTCTGAAATAGTTGGATATTGATCACATTTTTGTGAAATCCCCTGGCAGACGGCCAGCCCCCGTTTTTTTCCGCCGGGCGCGCACTACACTACGCGCCTGGCACTTGCGCCGCCCGGCGCGACAGGGCGGCCACCCTTCCCAGCCGGCGTGCCGCCACCGGTCCAGGCCGCCGTCTGCGGCGCGACGTTTTTTTCTGGAAAATCACCCATGGCCCATTTGGGATTGAGAGGCAAGTCGCTGCTGGCGCTGGTCCTCGCCTGCCTGTTTGCCCTCATTCCAGCCGGTGTCGCCGGCTGGCTGGCCGTCGACGGCGTCCGCCAGCATTTTGGCGCCAGCTACATCACCAACTTCACGCAGCTGAACCTGCAGCGCATCCAGGGGCCGCTGTCGCGCGAACTGGCGCTGTCGCGCCGGCTCGCCAACTCCGAGCTGACCCGCCAGTGGCTGCGCGATGAAAACGATCCCGCCAAGCGCGAGCTGTTCTTTCGCGAAGCCGAGAACTACCGGCGCGACCTGAGCAACCACGCCTATTTCCTGGTCAGCGCCAACAGCAACGCCTATTACTACAACGACGACGAAAAGCCGGTCTCGGACCAGGCCCGCTACGTGCTCGAGCCGGGCAATGCCAAGGACGGCTGGTTCTACGTGACGCTGGCCGGCGGCGCCGAACAGACGCTCAACGTCAACACCGATCGCGCGCTGGGCCTGACGCGCATCTGGATGAACGTGTTGATCAAGGATGGCGAGCAGCCGCTCGGGCTGGCCGGCGCCAGCCTGGATCTGGCCGAGTTCCTCGACGAGTTCATCGGCGTGGACGAGCCGGGCGTCACGCCGGTGGTGCTGGACGCCAACGGCGCGATCCAGGCGCACCGCGACCAGACCCGCATCGCGCTGAATTCGGCCATCGGCCCGTCGACCGGCGACAGCCGGCTGATCAACCTGATCGACGGCGACAACGGCCGCGCGGCCTTGCAGCAGGCCATGCGGCAGGCGCGCGCCAGCCAGGGCGAGGTGCAGTCGTTCAGCGCCTCGATGGAAGGGCGCCAGCAGCTCTTCGCGCTGGCCTACGTGCCCGAGCTGAACTGGTACGTGGTGACGGCGCTGGACCTGCGCGCCGCGCGCATCCTCGACATGGAATGGATCCTGCCGGCGCTGATGACGCTGCTGCTGCTGTTGGGCGCCTTGCTGCTGGGCTTCGGCTACCTGGTCGAGCGGCTGGTGCTGGCGCCGCTGCGCCGCCTGCAGCATTCGGCCAGCGCGATCGCGCAGGGCCACTACGAGGTCAAGCTGGCCGATCGCGGCAAGGACGAGATCGGCGACCTGACGCGCGCGTTCGGCATGATGGCCGACAAGGTGCGCAGCCATACCGCCGAGCTGGAGGCCAAGGTGCGCGAGCGCACCCACAAGCTCGAGCAGGCCAATTTCGAGATGGAAGTGGCGCACAAGAAGATCGGCGATTCGATCGACTACGCCAGCCTGATCCAGCGCGCCATCCTGCCCGACCGCCAGCTGACCCAGTCGCTGGGCTTGCGCCACTTCGTGCTGTGGAAGCCGCGCGACGTGGTCGGCGGCGACTTCTACGTCTATCGCGCCGATGGCCCCAACTGCCTGCTGGGCGTGGTCGACTGCGCCGGCCACGGCGTGCCCGGCGCGCTGATGACCATGCTGGCGCGGGCCGCCATGGACGGCGCCATCGCCGAATGCGGCAGCACCGATCCGGCCGCCATCCTGCGCCACACCGACCAGTCGCTGCGGGCCATGGTCGCCGACGCGCAACTGCCGCGCGCGCTGGCCACCAACCTGGATGCGGGCCTGGTCTATGTCGACCGCCAGGCCGGCCAACTGGTTTTTGCCGGGGCGAAAATATCGCTGTATGGCAGCAACGGCGACGAGGTCAGCGAATTCAAGGGAGGCCGCCGGGCGCTGTTCGACCGTCGCGAGCCTGATATCGTCAACATGCAGGCGCCGCTGACGCCGGGCTGGACCTTCTACCTGAGCACCGATGGTTTCCTCGACCAATCGGGTGGCGAACATGGTTTCGGATTCGGCAACACCCGGTTTACACAAATGTTGCGCGAGTGCGCGAAAATGCCGTTGTCGGAGCAGTCCGAGGCATTCGCGGCGACCCTGCAGCGGTACCAGGGCGAGAACCCGCAACGCGACGACATCACGATTTTGGCCTTCCGCTTCGACTGAACGACAGGAAACGCAACATGAATGCCCCCGAGTTGTACGCGCTGCGCGAACGGTTCAATCTTGACCGCACGCTCCTGTGCTTCAATGGACCGATCTCGCGCAGCCTGATCGAAGAGATCGGCAACGCGCTGCGGCGCTACCTCGACACCGAGGAAGCCCAGCCGCGCGCGGCCACCGATGTTTTCTCGGCCTACATCGAGATGACCCAGAACATCCGCCACTACGCCAGCGCCAAGGGTTACGCCGACCTGGACGCCGCCGCCACCGTGGTGATCGCGCGCGACGACCAGGGCCGCTACGTGGTGTCGGCCGGCAACCGCATCGAGGCCGACGACGGCCAGGTGCTGCTCAGGCGGGTCGAAGAGCTGGCGACGCTCGACAAGGCCCAGCTCAAGACGCTCTACAAAGAGCAGCTGCGCAAGCCCCGTGATCCGGAGGCACCCAGCGGCGCCGGCCTCGGCCTGATCGACATCGCGCGCCGCGCCAGCGCGCCCTTGAACGCCACCTTGAGCCATACGTCCGGGCAAAGCGCCTTCTTCAGTCTGAGCGCGGTGATCTGACCTCTTATTCTTCGCACAATAATCATGAAAGACCTGACCATTTCCGCGACGCAGTCCACGCCCGGCGTGCAGGCCGATTTCGAGCGCGGCCTGCTTCAGATGCAGGGTGATTCCTATCCCGAGAACTCGTTCGAACTGTTCGGCCCGGTGATCCAGTGGGTCGAGGAGTTCCTGCGCACGCAACAGCGTCCGCTGCACATGGAGCTCGAGCTGCTGTACCTGAACACCAGCAGCGTCAAGGCCATGATGGACATCCTCGACCTGTTCGAGGAAGCGCATGGCGAAGGCCGCACGGTCACCCTGCAGTGGTCCTACGACAGCCGCAACGAGCGGGTCGCCGAGCTGGCCGAAGAGTTCAAGGAAGACTGCAGCTTCCCCTTCCACATCGTGAGCCGTTGATGAGACCCAACGAGGACGAGCTAGACACGCGCATCCAGCGCCTGCTGGCCGACCCCGAGTACGGCGAGCATCCGCTGCGCGAGGCGCTCGAGGCGCTGTGGCAGCGCTCGCACAACCAGATGGCGCGCATCGAGCGCATCACCTACATCTCGGACGCCTACCAGGCGATGGCGCGCGAGCGCGAGCTCAGCATCAACGAACGCTTCGAGCGCCAGCTCAAGCGCATCGGCAAGGTGGCGCGCATCTCCGACCGCTACCAGGAGATGATGCGTGATCTCAACGAGGCGCTGCGCGAGGCCTCGCACCGCGATCCGCTGACCGGGCTGTACAACCGCCGCATGGTCATGGAGCGCCTGCGCGAAGAGACCGCGATGGTCGCGGCCGGCGGCGCCACCTATGCGATCGCGATGATCGACGTCGACCATTTCAAGAGCGTCAACGATCGTTATGGCCACGAAGTGGGTGACCGCGTGCTGGTCGAGATGGCGCAGGCGCTGGCCGCGCGCCTCAAGGGCGACGAGCTGTGCGCGCGCTGGGGCGGCGAAGAGTTCGTGCTGATCCTGCCGGGCATGACGCTGCGCGAGGCCAGCGCGCTGGCCGAAGGGGTGCAGCAGCACCTGCGCTCGGTGCCGCTGGTGGTGGCCGACCAGGAGCTCTGGCTGACGATCAGCATCGGCGTCTCGCAATACATGGCCGGCGAGAACTTTTCGGCCGCCATCGACCGCGCCGATCGTGCGCTGTACCGCGCCAAGCAGCTGGGCCGCGACCGGGTGCACGCCGACGACGGTTCGGGCGGCTAGCCAGCTGCCCCTGCACCGACGGCAGCCCGCCATTCATCCCATGCCAGACCAACTCACCGCCTCCGAGCAGGCCCTGCTGGCCGCCCTGGACCGCGCGCTGCGCGACAACGGCGGACAGCTGCAATTGCATTACCAGCCGCAGATCCGGCTGGCCGACGGCGCGCTGCACGGCGTCGAGGCGCTGGCGCGCTGGCAGCATCCCGAACTGGGCGAGCTGGCGCCGGATTTCTTCGTGCCGCTGGCCGAGCGCGGCGGCCTGATCGCGCGCTTCGGCGCCTGGGCCGTGCGCGAGGGCTGCCATCAGCTGGCCCGCTGGCGCGGGCAGGGGCTCGCGGTGCCGTCGATCTCGGTCAACCTGTCGCCCTTGCAGTTTCGCGAGCCCGAGCTGGCCGACGCGATTGCCGCGGTGCTGCGCGACAGCGGTGTGCCGCCGGTCGACCTGACCATCGAGATCACCGAAAGCGTGTACATGGATGACGCGGCGCTGCAGGTGCTGCGTTCGGTGCACCAGCTGGGCGTGCAACTGGCCATCGACGATTTTGGCACCGGCTACTCGAGCCTGGCGCGGCTGCGCGACATGCCGGCCCACGAACTCAAGCTCGACCGCAGTTTCCTGGCCGGCATCGAGCACGACAAGCGTGTCCGTGCGCTGATGCAGGCGGTGCTGGGCATCGGCGAGAGCCTGAACCTGGCGATCGTCGCCGAAGGTGTCGAGACCCCCGCGCAGCGCGATTTCCTGATCGCCTGCGGCTGCGGCGCGGCGCAGGGCTACCTGTGGTCCGAGCCGTTGACGGCGCGCGGCTTCGAGGACTGGCTGGCGCGGCGCCGTCAGGGTGCCTGATGTCCGCCCGGCAGGCCTGACGGGCCCGCGATCGCAGGTTTGGCATGGCGACGCAGCAAGGCTGCGAACACTAGCGCCGGCCGGGTCGGCTCACGGCTCGGATCGAACAGCAAGCCAGGGATGCGCAGCGGGGTGGGGTCTTCCATGGGCACCAGGTGCAGGCCGGCCAGCGACGAGACAGCACTGGGCGCGATGATCGCGCCGATCGGCGCCCGCTGCACCAGTCCCAGCATCGCAGCGACCGTATTCATCTCGGCCACGATCGCCGGTGTTGCGCCGGCCGCCCGAAAACACTCATCCAGCAAGCGCCGGGTGGCGAAGGTATCAGGCAACAGCACCAGCGGTTCGCGATGCAATTCGACCATCCGGATGCGCCGCCGTTGGGCCAGTGGATGATGCGATCCGACCGCGAGCATCAGTTCCTCGTGCAATAGCGGTTCGAAGACCAGCGAGTTGGACGCCTCGGGACGGTAGGCCACGCCGAAATCCAGCTGGTTCGCTTGCAGCGCCGCGGCGATCGCATCCGCAGCCAGCTCTTCGATGACGACCTTGACGGTCGGGTGCCGTTGCAGGAAAGACGCCACGCACTGAGGGATGAAGCTCTGGTTGAAGGTGTGGGTAGCGCCGATGCGGACTTCGCCGGTGAGCGCCTGGCGGCTTTGCTTGAGATCCGCCAGACCGAGATCGATTTCCTGCAGCGCGCGCCGGGCGTAGGGCACGAAGGCGTGGCCGGTGTCGGTCATCAGCACCCGCTTGCCGACGCGTTCGAACAGCGGCTGGCCGATCTCCTGCTCGAGCTGGCGAATCTGGTGCGACAAGGTCGACTGCGTGACGTGCACACGTTCGGCTGCACGGGTGAAGTTCAGCGAATTGGCGAGTGCGAGGAAATATCGCAGATGCCGCAATTCCATATCCAAGTCCTATTGATCGATAGCATCGATGATTTTTTGAGAAATTTATCATTTTTATCTTTGCGTCGTTGTCTCTAGTCTTATGGCTGTTCGGTCGTGGACCGGCGTCATGAGCGGCGGCGCGGGCCGTCACGTTGACCGTGTTGGTGGGCGCAAGCCAGGGGGACAGGGATGGGCAAGGTGTTGGCGGGCGTCAGGGTGGTCGAGCAGGGGACCTTCATTACCGGACCGGCGGCGGGGATGTTGCTGGCGGACCTGGGTGCCGACGTCATCAAGATCGAGCAGCCAGGCACGGGCGATCCGTTCCGCGCCTTCAATGGCGGTCTGTACAGCCCGCATTACCAGACCTACAACCGCAATAAGCGCAGCATCGAACTCGACACCAAGGATCCAGCAGACGCCCGGGTGTTCGACGATCTGATCGGCGACGCCGACGTCTACATCCAGAATTTCCGCCCTGGCGCCGCCGAGCGCCTCGGGGCTGGCGAGCAGCGGCTGCGCGCCCTCAATCCCGGTCTGATCTATTGCGCCATCAGCGGCTTCGGCCAGAGCGGCCCGGCGGCTGGCCGTCCCGCCTACGACACCGTGGCGCAGGCGGCCAGCGGCTTCCTGAATCTGCTGGTCAATCCCGCCAACCCGCGGGTGGTGGGGCCGGCGATCGCCGACTCGCTGACGGGTTTCTATGCGGCATTGGGCATCCTCGGCGCGCTGGTCGAGCGTGCCCGCACTGGCGTGGGCCGCAGCGTCGAGGTATCGATGCTCGAAGCCATGTGCCATTTCAACCTGGATGCGTTCACGCACTATTTCTCCGAGCAACAGGTCATGGGGCCGTACAGCCGTCCCAGCGTCTCGCAGTCGTACGTACTGCGTTGCGGCGATGGCAAGTGGATCGCCCTGCACATGTCCTCGCCTGAAAAATTCTGGCAGGGACTGGCCCGGGCGATCGAGTTGCCGACCCTGTTCGACGATGCGCGTTTTGCCACGCGTCAGGGCCGCATCGACAACCAGGAGGCCTTGATCGCGCTGCTGGGCGAACGCTTCGCCGAGCGGACCCGGACGGCGTGGTGCGAACGGTTGCAGGCCAACGACGTGCCGCATGCGCCGATGTACGACACCAGCGAGGCGCTGCAGGATCCGCAGGCGCGGCATCTGCAGTTGCAGATCGCCGGCGAGCATCCGCGCCGCGGCACCTGGCAGACCGTGCGTTCGCCGATCAGCTTCGATGGCCAGCATGACAGCCAGGTCCGGCCGCCGCCCGAGCTGGGTGAACACAACGACGAGCTGCGCGCATTGGCATCGGCACGCGGCACCGCGCGCTGAGCGCATTGCCACCCGCATTTTCCAATCGTGTAGAGGGACCAACCCATGAAAATAGGCAAGACCACCGAGCCACACACAGCGATCTGCACCTCCGATGCCGACACGATCGTGGTGCGTGGCGCAGACCTGTGCCGCGACCTGATCGGCCAGCTGTCGTTCACCGAATATTTTCATTTCCTGCTGACCGGCCGGCGTCCCGCGCCCGCCGCCACGGTGATCCTCGACGCAACGCTGGTCGCCATTGCCGAGCATGGCCTGGTGCCGAGCGTGCAGGCCAGTCGCATGACGCTGGCGGCGTCGCCCGATGCCATGCAGGGTGCGGTGGCCGCCGGAATCCTCGGTTGCGGCTCAGTGATCCTGGGGGCTTCCGAGCAAGCCGGTCAGCTGTTCGAACAGGTACGCCAGCGTGCTGACGGGCAGGATCTGGACCAGGTCGTGCGAGCCGTGGTGCGCGAGCACCGCGAGGCCGGCCGCGCCATCCCCGGTTACGGCCATCCTCAGCACAAGGCACGCGATCCGCGCGTGGCGAGGTTGTTCGCGGTGGCGGCCGAGCAGGCGATCGACTTGCGCTTCGTGCAGATCGCCGAAGCGATCGAACGCGCCCTGCCACAAGAACTGGGCAAGGACCTGCGCCTCAACGTGTCGGCCGCGATCCCGGCCGTGCTGCTGGGCATCGGCTTCCCGGTGCGGGCGCTCAAGGGCGTGCCGATCCTGGCACGCACTGCCGGGCTGATCGCCCACCTGAACGAAGAGCTGCAGTCATCGATCGGCTTCGCGCTGTCTTATCAGGCCAGTCGAGAAGTGCGCTACGACGGCCAACTGCCTGAAGGATTTGGTGCCGGCCGTTGATCGAGATGTCCCGGCGATGCTGCCGATCCAAAAAAACAATTCCAGGAGACATACATGAAACAGCCTCAATCGTCCGCTACGCCGATCCGACTGCGCCGCGCGCTGCTGGGCCTCGCGCTGAGCCTCACGACGCTGGCCGTGCCGATCCACGCGGCGCGGGCCGATGCGTTTCCCGAACGCCCGGTGCGCATGATCGTGCCCTTCGGCCCGGGCACGACCACCGACACGATCGCGCGTATCGTGGCCGAACGCATGGGCCGCGCGCTGTCGCAGCAGGTCATCGTCGAGAACCGCGCGGGCGGCGGCGGCACCATCGGCACCGGACTGGTGGCCCGTGCCGCCGCTGACGGGTACACCTTGGTGATGGGCACGGTCGGCACCCACGCCATCAATCAGGCCTTGTACCGCAACCCAGGCTACGACCCGGTGGCCGACTTCGCGCCACTGGCTTTCGTGGGCCAGACGCCGACCATACTGGTGGTGGGCGGCAACTCGCCGATCCATACGCTCAAGGACCTGACCGACGCGGCGCAGCGCAAGCCGGGCGTGGCGTTTGCGTCGGCCGGCAGTGGCACCTCGGGTCACCTGGCCGGCGACCTGCTCAAGACCCGGCTGGGCGGCGAAATGCTGCATGTGCCCTATAAGGAAGGCGGGCTGGCGGTGTCGGACGTCATGTCGGGCCAGGTGCAATTCATGTTCTACCATCCCGCCGCGGTGATGCCGCACGTGCAGGCAGGCAAGCTGCGCGCTCTCGGTGTTTCCAGCGCGCAGCGCAGCAGCGCGGTGCCGGATCTGCCGTCGATCGCCGAGCAGACCGGCAGCGACTTCGATCTGGTCGCCTGGTTCATGCTCTACGCGCCGCAGGCCACGCCGGCGCCGGTGTTGGCCAAGTTGCGCGAGGCGGTGACGGTCACCCTGGCTGATCCGACGGTCGCCGAACGCCTGCGCGGCCAGGGCGTCGAGCCAGGTACCGACGCGACGCAGGACATGGCACGCTTCAACCGTGACGAGATCGCCAAGTGGTCCGACCTGGTCGCCAAGTCCGGCGCGCAGGCCAACTGAGCTGGCCGTGCGCAATTTTGTTCACGACAGCCATGCCGTGCGCACCGTCTTCGGCGTCGGGGCGCTCGACGGTCTGTCCGCCGAACTCGAGGCAATGGGACTGCAACGCGTGTTGCTGCTGTGCACGCCACGCGGCGCGGGCGCGGCGCAGGCGCTGGCCGATGCAATGGGTACACGGGCGAGCGGCATTTTTGCCGGCGCCGCGATGCACGTGCCGCGCGCGGTGGTCGATGAGGCCGCCGAGATCGTGCGCGAGCGCGGTGTCGAAGGTGTGCTGGCCTACGGCGGCGGCTCGACCATCGGACTGGCCAAGGCCTTGGCGCTGCAGCATCCGCTGACAGTCATTGCGGTGCCGACCACCTATGCCGGGTCGGAGATGACGCCGATCTACGGCATCACCGAGCATGGACGCAAGCAGACCGGTTCGGATCGGCGTGTGCTGCCAAGGCTGGTGCTGTATGACCCGGCCCTGACGCTGGATCTGCCGGTCGGCGTGGCGGTGGTCAGCGGGCTCAATGCGCTGGCCCATGCCGCTGAAGGCCTGTATGCGCGGGATGGCAATCCGGTCACCGATTTGATGGCGCAGGAGTCCATTCGGGTGCTGGCGCAAGGCCTGCCTGGCCTGGTCGACCGGCCGGCCGACCTGGCCGCGCGCGCCGACTGCCTGTATGGCGCCTGGCTGGCAGGCATGGTGCTGGGTGGGGTCGGGATGGCCTTGCACCACAAGCTGTGCCATACGCTGGGAGGCAGTTTTGGCCTGCCGCACGCACAGACCCATGCCGTCGTGCTGCCTTACGTGCTGGCTTACAACGCACCGGCGATTCCCGCCGCCTTGCTGCGCATCGGGCAGGCCCTGGGCACCACGCCCGCTCAGGTTCCGGCCGCGTTGCAGGCGTTGGCGGTCAGGCTCGGCGCGCCGAGGTCTCTGAGCGAGCTCGGTCTGCCGCATGACGCGATCGAACAGACCGTGACGCTGGTGATGGCGCAGCCTTACTGGAATCCGCAGCCGCTTGCACACGAGCGGCTACGGCGTTTGATGGCTGCGGCCCATGCCGGCCTGATGCCCGAGGCGGTCGACTGAGCGAGCGACGCCACGCCGCAGTCTCATAAAAAAACAGCGTCCGGTCGGGACGCTGCTTGGTGCAGGGCTTGCTGCCTGGCGAGCTCAGGTCAGATTTCGATCAGCCCAGCGTCGCGAACACCCGGTCGGCCGCGGCGATCGTCTCGTCGATGATGCCGTCGTCGTGGGTGGCCGAGACGAAGCCGGCCTCGAAGGCCGACGGTGCAAAATGCACGCCCTGTTCCAGCATGCCGTGGAAGAAGCGCTTGAAATGCTCGATGTTGCCGGCCGAGACCTCGGCCAGCGTGGTCGGCACCTGCTTGCTGAAGTACAGGCCGAACATGCCGCCCAGCGCGTCGGCGCAGAACGGCACGCCGGCCTTGCTGGCGCTGGCTTGCAGGCCCTGCGCCAGCCGTTCGGTCTGGCGCGCCAGCCGATCATAGAAGCCGTCTTCGCCGATCAGCCGCAGCGTCGCCAGGCCCGCCGCGACCGCCACCGGATTGCCCGACAGCGTGCCGGCCTGATAGACCCCGCCCAGCGGCGCGACCTGCGCCATCACGTCGGCGCGGCCGCCGAAGGCGCCGACCGGCATGCCGCCGCCGATCACCTTGGCCAGCGTGGTCAGGTCGGGCGTGATGCCGGTCAGGCCCTGCACGCCTTGCGGGCCGACCCGGAAGCCGGTCATCACCTCGTCGAAGATCAGCAGCGCGCCATGGCGCGTGCACTGGTCGCGCAGCGCCTGCAGGAAGCCCGGCTTGGGCCGCACCAGGTTCATGTTGCCGGCGACCGGTTCGACGATCACGCAGGCGATGTCGGCGCCATGCTCGGCGAACGCGGCTTCGACGCCGGGCTGGTCGTTGTAGTCCAGCACCAGCGTATGGCTGACGAATTCGGCCGGCACGCCGGCCGAGGTCGGATTGCCCAGGCTCAGCAGGCCCGAGCCGGCCTTGACCAGCAGGCTGTCGGCATGGCCGTGGTAGCAGCCTTCGAACTTGACGATCTTGTTGCGTCCGGTCGCGCCACGCGCCAGCCGGATCGCGCTCATGGTGGCTTCGGTGCCCGAGCTGACCAGCCGCACCTGCTCCATCGACGGCAGGCGGTCGATCAGCACTTCGGCGATGCGGATTTCGGCTTCGGTCGGCGCGCCGAACGACAGGCCGCCGACCGCGGCTTCCTGCACCGCGCGCACCACTTCGGGATGCGCGTGGCCGAGGATCGCCGGGCCCCACGAGCCGACGTAGTCGGTGTAGCGGCGGCCGTCGGCATCCCAGATGTAGGGGCCCTGGGCGCGTTCGATGAAGCGGGGCGTGCCGCCCACCGAGCGGAAGGCGCGCACGGGCGAGTTGACGCCGCCGGGAATGCTGCGGCTGGCGCGCTGGAATAGTTCTTCGTTGCGGGACATGGCTGGATCGCTCGATAACGTGGGCCGGCGCGGGCCGGCGGGATCGGAGGACGCCGCGCGCCGACAGGCCGCGGCGGGCGTTGGGGGGCTAGCGGCGCTCGAACAGCGCGCTGCACTGGCGCGCGGCCGCCTCGACGTCGGGCGCCTCGAACAGGCCGCTGATCATCGCCAGCGCGTCGGCGCCAGCGTCCACCACCTCGGCGGCATTGGCTGGCGTGATGCCGCCGATGGCGACGATGCGCGGGCGCGGCTCGGGCTGAGCCTGCACCAGTGCGCGGGCCTGGCCGAATACCTCGAGCGGGATGTGCGGCGCCTGCGGTTTGGACGGCGACGGATGGACCGCGCCGAAGGCGATGTAGTCGGCGCCGTCGGCCAGCGCCTGGCGGGCGCGCTCGAGGTCGCCGTAGCACGAGGCGCCGATGATCATGTCGGCGCCCAGGTTCTGCCGCACCGCGGCCAGGTCGCCGTCGTCGCGGCCCAGGTGCACGCCGTCGGCGCCGAGCTCCTGCGCCAGGCGCCAGTGGTCGTTGAGGATGAAGGTCACGCCCAGCTCGCGGCACAGGTCGCGCACGTCGCGCGCCTGCAGGTGCTTGAACGGCAGCGACACGGTCTTGCGGCGCAGCTGCAGCGCGGTCATGCCGCCGCGCGCGGCGGCGCGGACGGCTTGCAGCAGGCATTCGGTATCGTCCCATTCGGGAGTGATGCCGTAGACGCCTGAGGGGAAACGGGAAGTCATCAATGAGCCTTCGGACGTACCGGTCGGTTGGCGATGTGCAGGCCCATGCCGGGCCGGAAGGCGCTGCCCAGCGCCGCGTCGGCATAGGCCAGCGCGCGGTCGGCGGCCGGCTGCATCGGCACGCCCTGGGCCCGCCAGGTGGCCAGCCCCGGTCG
>JAEZBO010000224.1 GCA_023427085.1 Pseudomonadota bacterium | reverse complement strand
CGCCAGCGCCACGTCGGAAAACGACGAGACCAGCGGCGCGCACGCGGCGCCGTGCCACAGCTGCCGCACGGCCAGGCCGACGGCCTCGCCGGTTTCGGCCTCGCGGCCGGGGCAGGGCTTGATCTCGACATTGCTGGCGATGCCGTTGGCCTGCGTGTAGCGGGCCACCGCGCGCAGCGTCGGGATGGCCTGGCCGGCCGAGCCGGCCGAGTGCCAGCTGCCGGCATCGAGCTGCGCCAGCTCGGCGTAGTCACGTCCGGCGGCCGGGCCGCTGCCGTCGGTGGTGCGCTCCAGCGTGTCGTCGTGCAGCAGGATGCAGACGCCATCGCGGCTGAGCTTGGCGTCGTACTCGGCCATGCGGTAGCCGTGCTCCAGTCCGGCCCGCATGCCGGCCAGCGTGTTCTCGGCGGCCGCGACGCCGCCGCCGCGGTGGGCGATCAGGCGCGGATAGGGCCAGGCGGGCAGGGGGGTGGGGGGCATGGGCAGGCTCGTGACGAGGGCGCGCGGCGGTCGGGCCGGCGGCGCCCGGGGGGCAAAAGGAAAAGGATACCGCAGCGCCCATGGCGAGCCGTCGCGCGGCCGGCTTTCAGGCCGCTTAACGCGGCCGAACATGGTGTTAAACTGCGGACGTTTTGCCCGGCCCGGCCTTTGCGCGGCGCAGCCGGGCTGATCGAAGCGAGGCGAATCCGGTTCGCCTTTTTTTATGCAGCCTGCCGCCGTGGCGCGCCGGCTTCGTCGGAACCCTCATGTTCGATTTCATTCGCAATAATCGCCGTGTGGCGATGTTCCTGTTGCTGCTGCTGGTGATTCCCTCGTTCGTGCTGCTGGGCACCGAGAGCTATCTCAGCATGGGCTCGCGGGACACCGAATTGGCCACCGTCAGTGGCGAACCGATCACGCAGCAGCAGTTCGATGGCGCGCGCACGCAGCAGCTCGAGCAATATCGCTCAATGCTGGGCGCCCAGTTCGACGCCTCGGCGCTCGATACGCCCGAGCTGCGCCGCCGCCTGCTCGACCAGATGATCGACACGCGCGTGGTGGCCCAGGCCGCCGCCGACGGCCGTTATTCGGTCTCGGACGAGACGCTGCGCCGCACCATCGCCAACATCCCGCAAGTCCAGGAAAACGGCCGCTTCTCGCCCGAGCTGTATCGCCAGGCGCTGAGCGCGCAGGGCATGACCCCGAGCGGTTTCGAGGCCGGCATGCGCCGCGACCTGGCGGTCGGGCAGGTGCTGGGCCCGGTGGCCGCGTCGGCCGCGCCGCCCGCCGTCGTGGTGGCCAGCCTGCAGGCCGCGCTGACCGAGACGCGCACCGTGCGCGTGCGCCGTTTCGAGGCCGCGCAGTTCCGCGACCGCGTGCAGGTGTCGGACGCCGACATCAAGGGCTGGTACGACGCCAATGGCAAGTCGCTCGAGGTGCCCGAGCACGTCACCGCGCAGTACGTGGTGATCGACGAGGCCGCCGCCACGCAGGGCGTGCAGGTCAGCGATGCCGACATCGCCAGCTACTACGAGCAGAACAAGAACCGCTACGGCACGCCCGAGCGCCGCCGCGCCGCGCACATCCTGATCGAGAACGGCAGCGACGAAGCCGCCGCGCGCGCCAAGGCCGAAGAGATCGCCGGCCAGGCCGCCGCCGCGCCGGCCAAGTTCGCCGAGCTGGCCCGCGACAACTCGCAGGATCCGGGCTCGGCCGCCAGTGGCGGTGACCTGGGCTGGATCACGCCGGGGATGCTGGTCGAGCCGGTCGAGAAGGCCATCTTCGCGCTGCAGTCCAAGGACCAGGTCTCGGGCGTGGTGCAAAGCCAGTTCGGCTTCCACGTCATCAAGCTGACCGACCTGCAGGCCGCCGACGTCAAGCCGCTGGAACAGGTCCGCGAGCAGGTGCGCGACGAGATCCGCAAGCAGCTCGCCAGCGAACGTTTCGCCGACATGAGCACCAAGCTGACCGGCCTGATCTACGACCAGCGCGACAGCCTGCAACCGGTGTCGGACGCGGTCGGCGTGCAGGTGCGCAGCGCCGCCGGCATCACCCGCAACGGCCTGCTGGACGCCGAGCAGGTCGGTGCCGATGCCGCCAGCGCCAGCAAGGACGCCGAGCTGCTGAACAGCCCGCGCGTGCGCGAAGCGCTGTTCTCGCCCGAAGTGCTGGGCCAGAAGCTCAACTCGGGTGTGCTCGAGATCTCGCCGGGCGTGCTGGCCGCGGTGCGCGTCGCGGCCGTGGTGCCCGCGCAGGTGCCGCCGCTGGATCAGGTCACCGCCCAGGTGCGTGAACGCCTGGTGGCCGAACGCGCCGCCGAGCAGGCGCGCCAGGCCGGCGAGGCGGCGCTCAAGACCTTGAGCGAGGCCCCGGCCGCGACGGCGCCGCAAGGTTTCGGCGACGCGCAGACGGTCAGCCGCCAGGGCGCCGAAGGCCTGCCGCGCGACGTGCTCGAGGCCGTGATGCGTGCGCCGCACGAGACGCTGCCGGCCTATACCGGCACCGCGCAGGGCGGCGATTACGTCATCGCCCGCATCGAAGCCGTCGAGCCGGGCAAGCCCTCGGCCGAGGACAGCGCCGCGCTGGCCGAACAGCTGGCCCGCATCTGGGGCGAGTCCGAGCAGGCCGCGGTGCTGAAGATGCTGCGCCAGCAGTACGACTTCAAGCTGCAGCCTGCTGCCCAGCGCGCCATCGACGGCGAGGCCGCGGTCAACTGAGCCAGCCCCGGCCATGGCTGGGGCGGTTGAGAAAGAAAAAGCCCCGGCCATGGCCAGGGCAGTACAACAAAGACCCGCCTCGCGCGGGTCTTTGCCTTTCAGCGCGGCTGATGCGCCTTGATGGCCGGCTCGAGCACCTTCCAGACGTTCTCGAAGATCACCGGCTGGGCCTGTTCGGTCGGGTGGATCGCGTCGGCCTGGAACATCGCGCGATCCTGCGCCATGCCTTCGAGCAGGAAGGGGATCAGGCGGGCCTGCTCGGCCTCGGCCACCGCCGGGAACAGCTTCTGGAAGCGGTCGGCATACGGCTTGCCATAGTTGGGCGGGATCTGCATGCCGGCGATGATGACCTGCGCGCCGGCGGCCCGGGCGGCCTGCGCCATGGTGCGCAGGTTCTTCTCGGCCATGTCGAGCGGCAATCCGCGCAGCGCGTCGTTGGCGCCCAGCTCGAGCACGACGATGTCGGGCGACAGCGATTTCAGGTGGCCCGGCAGCCGGCTGACGCCGCCGCTGGTGGTGTCGCCGCTGATGCTGGCATTGGCCACGCGCGCCTGCGGATAGTCGCGCGCCAGCCGCTGTTCGAGCAGCGTGACCCAGCCGCTGCCGCGTGTGAGACCATACTCGGCGCTCAGGCTGTCGCCCAGTATCAGGATCTGCGGTTCACCGGAACCCTGCGCGCTTTGCGCGGTCTGAGCGACGGCGGCCAGCGACGGTGCGCAGGCCAGGATGAGGCAGGACAACAAACGGATGATCATGAGCTCCATTTCCGATATGACAGCGGCCCCCGGCACTGCCGGGCAAGCCGGGCAGGGCGATGCGATTGCGGTCGAAGGCCTGGGTAAGCGGGTGAACGACGCAGCCGGCGAGCTCGTCATCCTGGACGACATCGAATTTACCGTGCCCCGAGGCGCCGCGCTGGCGATCACCGGCAGTTCGGGGTCGGGCAAATCGACCTTGTTGGGACTGCTGGCGGGCCTGGATGTTCCGTCGCGCGGCTCGGTGCGGCTAGCCGGCCAGGACCTGTTCTCGCTCGACGAGGACGGCCGGGCGCGGCTGCGCGCCAGCCAGGTCGGTTTTGTATTCCAGTCTTTCCAGTTGCTGCCGAATCTGACCGCGCTCGAAAACGTCATGCTGCCGCTCGAGCTCAGCGGCCAGGACGCCCGCGCGCCGGCCCAGGCCATGCTCGAACGGGTCGGGCTGGGCCAGCGCCTGCATCATTACCCACGCACGCTGTCGGGCGGCGAGCAGCAACGGGTGTCGCTGGCGCGGGCCTTTGTGGTGCGGCCGGCGCTGCTGTTCGCCGACGAGCCCACCGGCAGCCTGGACGCGGCCACCGGCGACGCGGTGATCGAACAGATGTTCAGCCTGCACCGCGAGCTCGGCACCACGCTGGTGCTGGTGACCCATGATCCGGCGCTGGCGGCGCGCTGCGGCCGGCAGATCGTCCTGCAGGCGGGGCGGCAGGTCGACGCGGCGGCCTGAGGCTAGGCCGGGCGCCTTTGGCGCCGCCACTCGAGCAGCGCGATGCTGACGCCGCTGCCGCAGGTCACGGCGATGCCCAGCCAGGTCAGCGGTCCCGGGAAATGGCTCCAGATCAGCCAGCCCATCGTGGCCGCACAGGTGATCTGCAGGTACGTGAACGGTGCCAGCATCGACGCCGGCGCATTGCGATAGGCCTGGATCTGCAGCAGGTGGCCGATGCCGCCGGTCAGGCCGGTCGACAGCAGCACCAGCCATTCGACCACGCCCAGTTGGGCGATCGCCGGCAGCGTGGCCGGCAGCGTGAATGGCAGGATCAGCGTCATGCCCAGCGCGCCGACGCCGCCGCTCCACAACAAGGTCGTGAATGGATTTTCGCCGGCCAGCCGGCGCGTGGCGATGAACTGGCCGGCGAACAGCATCGCGGTGAGCAGTCCGCACAGCACGCCGGCCAGCGGCAGTCCCGAACCCGGGCGGATCACGATCAGCACGCCACAGAAACCCACGCCGGCCGCGACCCAGCGCGACAGTCGGGGTTTTTCCTTGAGCAGCCATGGCGCCGCGGCCAGCACCAGCAGCGGCGCCAGGAAGACGATGGCGGTGGCTTCGGCCTGCGGCAGGTAGCTGAGCGTGGTGAAGAACATCAGCGTCGCGCCCAGCATCACCAGGCCGCGCGCGATCTGGTCCAGCGGCTGCTGCGGCTTGAGGATGGCCAGGCCGCGCAGCGGGATCACCAGCATCGCCACCAGCGCCACGTGCACCACATAGCGCATCCAGCCCAGCAGCGCCAGCGGCGCGCCTTGCGCCATGACCCATTTGCCGCTGGCATCCAGCGTCGTCAGGCACCACATCGACAGGTACAGGATCGCGATTCCCCCCAGCATCTGGCGGGTGGCGGGCAGGGCGCGCACGGGCGTGCCGGCGGGAGCGCCGGTGCGGGGCATGAGGGGTCTCCGTTAGGCCTGACATAATACGCCTATCCCTTAGCCGCGCCGGACCGCCGCGTCATGATCGATCTGCGCAATATCGAAACCTTCGTCTGGGCCGCCGAGCTGGGCGGTTTTCGCGCGGCCGCCGAAAAGCTCAACACCACGCAGCCGGCGGTGTCGCAACGCATCGCCTCGCTTGAGTCGGACCTGGGCGTGCGCCTGTTCGACCGCGACGCGCGCGGCATCCGGCTGACCGCCAAGGGCGTCGAGCTGCTGTCGCATGCCGAACGCATGCTGCAGATGCGCCATGACATGCTGCAGGCCGCGCGCCAGGAAAACGTCATGAGTGGCACGGTGCGCATGGGCGTGGCCGAGACCATCGTGCAGACCTGGCTGTCGACGCTGCTCGAGCGCCTGCATGCGGCGCATCCGGCGCTGATCCTCGAGATCGAGGTCGACACCACGCACGTGCTGCGGCCGCAACTGCTGTCGCGGCAGATCGACGTGGCCTTCCTGATGGGGCCGGTCAACGAACCGCGGGTCGAGAACATCCCGCTATGCCGCTATCCGCTGGCCTGGGTGGCCAGCCCGGCGCTCAAGCTGGGCGGCCGGCCGCTGTCGCTGCAAGAGGTCGGCGAGCATCCGATCATCACCTATCCGTCCAACAGCCAGCCTTATCAGTCGGTGCGCGAAATGCTGCTGCGCGCCGGCGTCAAGGCGCCGCGCATGTATGGCAATGCCTCGCTGAGCATGGCGGTGCGGATGACCCGCGACGCCATCGGTGTGAGCGTGATCGCGCCGGTGTTCCTGGGCAACGAACTGCGCGACGGCGACCTCGAGCTGCTGCAGGTCGAGCAGGCCGAGCGGCTCGAGGCGCTCAATTTCACCGCGTCGTGGGTGCACGGGCCCGATGCCCACGTCGGCCGCGTGATCGCGCAGATGGCGCACGAGGTGGCCAGCCAGGCCGCTGGCTCGACCCTATAAGAATTATTTATAACCCCGCATCCGAACTTACGATTGGACGCAATTGGCCGATCGCGGTGCAATGCGTTCCTGCCGTTCGAATATAAACACATAACGGGGAAAACATGGTTCAGCCAGACGTTCATTCGTCGCTCGAGGCCGCTGCGCGCCAGGCTCGCCTGGCTGCCCGCGCCCAGACGGCCACCGGTCCGACTGCTGGCGTCGCACCCGGCTGCGTGCAGGCCAACCTGGCCATCCTGCCGGCCGACCTGGCTGGCGACTTCCTGCGTTTTTGCCAACGCAATCCGCGTCCGTGCCCGCTGCTGGCGGTGTCCGAGCCCGGCGATCCCTTCCTGCCCACGCTCGGCTTGGACGTCGACATCCGCAGCGACGTGACGCGGTATCGCGTCTGGCAGGCCGGCGAAATGATCGACGAGCCGCTCGACATCGCCCATCTGTGGCGCGACGACCTGGTGTCGTTCCTGATCGGCTGCTCGTTTTCGTTCGAGGAAGCGCTGGTCGCCGACGGCATCGACGTACGCCACATCTCGCAGGGCAGCAACGTGCCCATGTACCGCACCAATATCGCCACCGTCGCCGCGGGTCCGTTCCAGGGCCCGATGGTGGTGTCGATGCGGCCGATGCTGGCCGCCGATGCGATCCGCGCGGTACAGATCACTTCGCGCTTTCCGTCGGTGCATGGGGCGCCCGTGCACCTGGGCGACCCGGCGCTGATCGGCATCCGCGACATCGACCGCCCCGACTATGGCGACCCGGTCCAGATCCGGCCGGGCGAGATCCCGGTGTTCTGGGCCTGTGGCGTGACGCCGCAGTCGGTGGTCGCCTCGACCCGACCGCAGTTCTGCATCACCCATGCCCCCGGTCACATGCTGGTGACCGATCTGCGCAACAGCCGTATCGCTGCACTCTAGCCTTACCGTCCGATTTTTTGCTTGGCGCGGCCCGGGGTTCACGGGAGCCTGCCGCGCTTGAAATTCCCGCCCAGGAGCCATATCAATGAAAACGCGTTTGCTCGCCGCGGCCATCGCCGGCACCATGATGTTCGGGGCCGCCCAGGCCCAGGATCTGCCCAAGACGCATCTGAAGATCGTTGGCGGCCTGTCGAACCTGACGGCCTACAACGACTACGAGAAGCCCTTCTGGACCAAGACCATCACCGAGAAGTCGAACGGCCAGATCACCGCCGAGATCAAGGGTTTCAACGAAATGGGCCTGAAGGGTCCCGAGCTGCTGCGCCTGATGTCGCAAGGCGTGATCGAGTTCGGCACCGCCACGCTGTCGTACTTTGCCAGCGACAACCCGATCAACGAAGCGATCGACCTGGCCGGCGTCGCCACCGACGTCGAGACCGCCCGCAAGGTGACCGACGCCTTCACGCCGGTCTACTCGCGCATCTACGGCGAAGGCTCCAACGTCAAGCTGCTGGGCGTGTCGACCTATCCCGCCCAGGTGCTGTTCTGCAATGCGCAGGTCAACAGCCTGGCCGACATCAAGGGCAAGAAGGTTCGCACCAGCAGCCGCACCACGGCGGAATTCGTCGAAGCGCTGGGCGGCTCGGCCGTGACCATGGCCTTCGGCGAAGTCGTGCCGGCGCTGCAGAACAAGGTCGTCGACTGCGCCATCACCGGCTCGCTGTCGGGCTACTCGGCCAAGTGGTACGAAGTCTCGACCCACCTGTACGCGATGCCGATCAACTGGAACCAGCAGATCCATGCCGTCAACCAGCGCGCCTGGGACAAGCTGGACCCCAAGGTCCGCACCTTCGTCGAAGCCGAGGTCAAGGGCATGGTCAACCAGATCTGGGACGCCGCCGCGCGCCAGACCCAGGAAGGCTATGACTGCAACACCGGCGCCGCCGCCTGCCCGCATGAAGTCAAGGGCAAGATGAAGCTGGTCGAGCCGTCGGACGCCGACCGCGAACTGCTCAAGAAGGTGACGCAGGAAGCCGTGGTGCCCAAGTGGGCCGCCCGTTGCTCGGCCCAGTGCGTGACCGACTTCAACAACACGATCGGCAAGGTCGTGGGTGTGACCGCCAGCAAGTAAACCGTACTACCGGGTGTCCGGCCTTGTTGGCCGGCCCCGGCTCTTCTGGCGCGCGGGCACGGCCCGTGCGCTCAGTCAGGGGTCATCATGACTAACACAAGCAATCTGTCTTTTCTGGGACGCGCACTGGCCTTGGCCGGCGTGCTGTCCAACGGCGCCGTCTGGGTCGGGGGTCTGCTGACCCTCGCCAGCGTCGCGCTGATCTGTTTCGAAGTCCTGGCGCGCAAGTTCGCCGGCTTCACGATCGGCGGTGCCGATGAATTGTCGGGCTACGCCTTCGCGATCAGTACCTCGTGGGCGCTGGCCTTCGCCGTGATCAACCGCGCCAACGTGCGCGTCGATGCGATCTATCAAACCCTGCCCGTGCGCATCGCGGCGATCCTGGACTGGGTCGCGCTGGTGGCCATGGGCGTGTTCTCGGTCTACCTGACCAAATATGCCTACGAAGTCGTGGCGGTCTCGTGGATGCAGAATTCCGCCGCCAACACGCCGCTGGCCACGCCGCTGTGGATTCCGCAGGGCTTGTGGTGGCTGGGCCTGGTGTGGCTGTGCATCGTGATGGCGCTGATGCTGGCGCGCGCCTCGTTCCTGCTGGTGACCGGTGACCTGGACGCGTTGCAGGAACTGTGCGGCGTACGCAGCACCAAGGAAGAAGCCGAAGAAGAAGCGGCTTCGGGCGAGCGCATCATTCAAGGAGAACGCGCATGATCACCGTCACCCTGATCCTGTTGCTCGCGCTGATCGGCGTGAGCATCCCCGTTGGCGCGGCCCTCGGCGTGCTGGGCCTGATCCTGGACCCGCTGTATTCGATGCTGCCGCTGACGCGCGCCATGGGCGAGCTGGCCTGGGGCACCGGCAACGAATTCCTGCTGGTCGCGATCCCGCTGTTCATCATGCTGGGTGAAGTGCTGCTGCGCGCCGGCTTCGCCGAGCGCATGTATTCGGCGATGGCGCAGTGGCTGTCGTGGCTGCCGGGCGGCCTGATGCACGCCAACATCGGCGCCTCGACGGTGTTCTCGGCCACCTCGGGC
This sequence comes from Pseudomonadota bacterium, assembly GCA_023427085.1. Classification (GTDB taxonomy): domain Bacteria; phylum Pseudomonadota; class Gammaproteobacteria; order Burkholderiales; family Burkholderiaceae_B; genus Orrella. Next base: position 25,482 of record JAEZBO010000224.1, on the reverse strand, counting down.
TCGAGCGTCGCGACCGCCGCGACGGTCGGCACCGTGGCGATCCCGCAGATCAAGAAGTACGGCTACAACGAACCGCTGTTCCTGGGCAGCCTGGCTGCCGGCGGTACGCTGGGCATCCTGATCCCGCCGTCGATCAACCTGGTGCTGTACGGCGTGCTGACCAACTCGTCGGTGCCCAAGCTCTATCTGGCCGGCATCATCCCCGGCATCGTGCTGGCCGGCCTGTTCATGGTGACGGTGGCGATCGCCTGCGCGTTCCGGCCCAAGTGGGGCGGCAAGAAGATCGAAGGCACCTGGGAACTGCGCATGAAGGGCCTGGTGCACCTGCTGCCGCCGCTGGGCATCTTCCTGCTGGTGGTCGGTTCGATCTACGCCGGTCTGGCCACGCCGACCGAGGCTGCCGCGCTGGGCGTGGCCGGTGCGATCGCGCTGGCGGGCTTCTTCGGTCGCCTGAGCTGGAAGATGATGCGCGAGGTGATCGAGAACACCATGAAGTCGACCGCGATGATCATGCTGATCGTGATCGCCGCCGCCTTCCTGAACTTCATCCTGGCGGCCACCGGCATCACCGACACGCTGGTCAGCTCGATCTCGGGCCTGGGCCTGTCGCCCGGCTGGATGCTGGTCATCCTGATCGTGTTCTACCTGGTGCTGGGTTGCTTCATGGAAACCCTGTCGATGATGATCACGACGATCCCGATCGTCGCGCCGATCATGATCGCGCTGGGCTACGACCCGATCTGGCTCGGCATCGTCATCATCGTGATGGTCGAGACCGCGCTGATCACGCCGCCGGTGGGTTTGAACCTGTTCGTGGTGCAGAGCCTGCGCAAGAGCGGTTCGATGAACGACGTGATCATCGGCAGCCTGCCGTTCGTGGCCGCGCTGATGGCGATGGTCGCACTGCTGGCTTTCTTCCCGGGCATCGCGCTGTGGCTGCCCAACGCGGTGGGCAACTGAGCCCGCCCCGATCTGATCGATACAACGTTTTGAGCGAAGCATCATGAAACTGACTTTTGAACTGTTGACCGAACAAGGCGCCCGCAGCGTCGACGTCGATTTCTCCAGCGTGATCGTGGCCGGCTGGGCCGGCCGCGACCTGGCCGCCATCGAGCATCACATCGAGGAACTGGCCGAACTGGGCGTGCCGCGTCCCAGCGCCGTGCCGCTGTACTACCGCATCGCCCACAACCAGCTGACGCAGGACGCCAGCATCCAGGTGGTCGGCGATGCCTCGTCGGGCGAGGTCGAGACCTTCGTCTTCACCGTCGACGGCGAGCTCTACGTCAGCATCGCGTCCGACCACACCGACCGCAAGCTCGAGGCGGTCAGCGTGGCGCTGTCCAAGCAGGTCTGCGTCAAGCCGGTGGCGCGCCAGGCCTGGCGCCTGGCCGAGGTGGCCGAGTACTGGGACGAGCTGGTGATCCGTTCGCGCATCGTCGAGGGCGGCCAGACGGTGGTCTACCAGGACGGTCCGCTGGCATCGCTGCGCACGCCGGTCGACCTGATCCAGGGCCACACCGGCGGCCAGCAGGTGCTGCCGGCCGGTGTCGGCATGACCTGCGGCACCGTCGGCGCCATCGGCGGCATCCGCCCGGCGCCGAGCTTCGAGATGGAGCTCTACGATCCGCGCCGCCAGCGCTCGATCACGCATCGTTATGATGTCGAGATCCTGCCCGAAATCGCCTGATCGTCCGGCCCTGCGTGGCTGACGGCCGGCGGACGCGGCGGGCGCTGAATGCGCCGGCCGGGTCCGCCGGTTTTTCACTTCAAGAAGACTGACAGAACCTCATGACTCCGACCATCGCCGAACTGGCCGCCGACCTGCAGGCCGGCCGCACCACCTCCGTTGCCCTGACCGAAGCTGCCCTGGCCCGTGCCCGGGACGAGCAAGGCGAGGGCGCCCGCGTCTTCACCGATCTGTTCGCCGACCAGGCGCTGGCCGCCGCCCGCGCGTCCGACCTGCTGCGCGCGGCCGGCCTGGCGCGCTCGCCGATCGACGGCCTGCCGATCTCGGTCAAGGACCTGTTCGACATCGAAGGCCTGGCCACCCGTGCCGGCTCGGTGGTGCTCAACGAAGCGCCGCCGGCCGAGCGCAGCGCGCTGGCGGTGCGCCGCCTGCAAGCGGCCGGCGCGGTCATCGTCGGCCGCACCAACATGACCGAATTCGCCTACTCGGGCCTGGGCATCAATCCGCATCACGGCACGCCGGCCAATCCCTGGGATCGCGCCACCGGCCGCATCCCGGGCGGCTCGTCGTCGGGCGCGGCGGTCTCGGTCAGCGACGGCATGGCGGTCGCCGGCATCGGCTCGGATACCGGCGGTTCGGTGCGCATCCCGTCGGCGCTGTGCGGCCTGACCGGCTTCAAGCCGACCGCCACGCGTGTCGACATGCAGGGCGTGCTGCCGCTGTCGCTGAACCTCGATTCGCTCGGCCCGCTGGCCGCGTCGGTGGCGTGCTGCGCGGTGCTCGACTCGATCCTGGCCGGTGACGAGCCGGCCGTGCCGGCTGCCTTCGACCTGCGCGGCGCACGGCTGGCCGTGCCGACCACGGTGGTGCTCGACGACATGGACGAGACCGTCGCCGCTGCGTTCGCCCGTGCGCGCGACGTACTGGCCGCCGCCGGCGCGCTGATCGTCGAGATCGAGCTGCCGGAGTTCGCCGAACTGGCCGCCATCAACGCCAAGGGTGGCTATACGGCGTCGGAAGCCTGGACCTTCCACAAGGAACTCATCGCCAGCGCCGAAGACCAGTACGATCCGCGGGTGGTCTCGCGCATCCGCCGCGGCGAAGCCATGACGGCCTCGGACTTCATCGAGCTGGACGCGGCCCGCCAGCACTGGATCGCCGACGTCGAGGCGCGCATCGAGGGCTACGACGCCTTGCTGATGCCGACCGTGCCGCGCGTGGCGCCGGCGATCCACGAACTGGTGCAGGACGAAGCGCTGTATTTCAAGAACAACGGCCTGATGCTGCGCAATCCGACCTTCATCAACTTCCTGGACGGCTGCGCGCTGTCGCTGCCTTGCCATCGCGATGGCGAGGCGCCGGTCGGCCTGACGCTGGCGGCGGCCGGCGGCCACGACGAGCGCATCCTGGCGCTGGGCCTGGCGGTCGAGCAGGCCCTGGCGGCGCGCTGATTTATCATGGTGGCGCGCGCGGCATGTCGCCGCGCCGTCCCGACGCCCGCTGCAAGGAAGCCGCCTGTCCGGGCGGCTTTTTCCGTTGAAGGACCATGGCCAAGCGCCTGATTGCCCACCTGGACATGGACGCGTTCTACGCGTCGGTCGAACTGTTGCGCTATCCGCATCTGCGCGGCCTGCCGGTGGTCATCGGCGGCCGTGCCGAGCCGCCGCGCCAGCTCGCCGACGGCAGCTGGACCCAAAGCACGCTGCGCGACTATGCCGGCCGCGGCGTGGTCACCACCGCCACCTACGAGGCGCGCGCCTTCGGCGTGCATTCGGCGATGGGCATGATGAAGGCGGCCGCGCTGGCGCCGCAGTCGGTGCTGCTGCCGGTCGACTTCGACCGCTACCGCCATTATTCGCGGCTGTTCAAGGCCGCCGTGGCCGAGCTGGCGCCGCATATCGAAGACCGCGGCATCGACGAGATCTATATCGACCTGAGCGAGGTGCCGGGTGCGCAGGATGGCACCGAGCACGATCCGCTGGCCGGCGCGCGCGCCATCGGCGCGGCCTTGCGCGCCCGGGTGTTCGAGGCCACCGGCGGGCTGACCTGTTCGGTCGGCATCAGCCCCAACAAGCTGCTGTCCAAGCTCTGTTCGGAGCTCGACAAGCCCGACGGCCTGACCGTCATCGACATGTCGGACCTGCCGGCGCGCATCTGGCCCTTGCCGGTGCGGCGCGTCAACGGCATCGGCCCGAAGTCGGGCGCCCGCATGGTGGCACTCGGCCTGGAGACCGTCGGCGACCTGGCGCGGGCCGACCCGCAGTGGCTGATCGAGCAGTTCGGCGCCAGCTACGGCGCCTGGCTGTACCAGGCCGCGCACGGGCTGGACGAACGGCCGGTGGTGACCTACAGCGAGCCCAAGTCGATCAGCCGCGAGACCACCTTCGAGCGTGACCTGCATCCGGTGCAGGACAAGGCGGTGCTGGGCGACATCTTCACGCGGCTGTGCACGCAGGTGGCGGCCGACCTGACGCGCAAGAACTTCGTCGGCCGCACCATCGGCATCAAACTGCGCTACGACGACTTTCGCACCGTCACGCGCGACGTCACGCTGAACCTGCCGACCCGCGATGCCGCACAGATCCGCCAGGCCGCCGGCCAGTGCCTGAAACGGGTGCCGCTATCGCGGCGGCTGCGCTTGCTGGGTGTCAGGGTAGGGGCCTTGCTGCGGCCCGATGATCCGGCCGCGGCGCTGCCGGCCGACCGCGGCGGTCGCCATGAAGGCGATCCCTATACCTTGCCGTTATTCGACGACGACGGCGCTTGAGCGGCTGAGACCGCCGCTCAGCCCTTGACCCGCACGATCTTCTGCACCTGCGGCACATGCCGCACGGCGCGGATGACCTGCGCCAGGTGCTTGCGGCTCTCGACCTGGATGGTCAGGTGCAGCGCGACCGTCGACACCGCGTCGTCGTGCATGGTCACGTGCACGATGTTGGCGTCGGTGGCGGTGACCTCGGCGGCGATGCGGCCCAGCACGCCGCGTTCGTTGCGGGTGACGATGTCGAGCCGGGTCGAGAAGTGTTTGGCCGGCTGGCTGTCCCAGACCACGTCGACCCAGCGTTCGGGTTCGCGCGCGCGGGCGCGCATCGCCACCGGGCAGTCGTCGATATGCACCACCAGGCCGTGGCCGAGCCGGATGCCGGCGACGATGGTGTCGCCCGGCAGGGGGCCGCAGCACGGCGCCAGTTGCACGGCCTGGCCTTCGTTGCCCTGGATCGTCATCGGCGCGGCGCGGGCCGAGGTGATCTCGTCGACCGCCGCGGCGGTGGTGGCGACCAGCGCATGTTCAGGGGCGAAGCGACGCGCGACCACCGCGGCCAGGCGCTTGCCCAGGCCGATGTCGGCCAGGATCTCGTCGCGCGACCGCGCGCCCGAGGCCCGTGCGAGCTTTTCCCATACCGCGTCGTCCGCGGCCGGCAGGTCGAGCCGCAGCTCGGCCAGCGCCTGGGTCAGCAGGCGTTCACCGAAGCTGACCGATTCGGCGTACTTGACCGTGCGCAGGTAGTGGCGGATCTCGGAGCGCGCGCGGCCGGTGCGCACGTAATTGAGCCACTGCGCGCTCGGGCGCGAGGCGCCCGACGTGATGATCTCGACAGTATCGCCGCTGGTCAGCTCGGTGCGCAGCGGCACAAAATCGCCGTTGACCTTGGCCGCCACCGCCTGGTGGCCGATGTCGGTATGGATGGCGTAGGCGAAGTCGACCGGGGTGGCGCCGCGCGGCAGCGAGATGATGGTGCCGCGCGGCGTGAACACATAGACCGCGTCGGGAAACAGATCGACCTTGACGTGCTCGAGGAACTCGCCCGAATCACCGGTCTGGCTCTGGATGTCGAGCAGCGACTGCAGCCACTGGTGGGTGCGCTTTTGCAGGTCGTTGAGCGACAGGTCGTCTTCTTTGTACAGCCAGTGCGACGCCACGCCTTCTTCGGCGACGTGGTGCATGTCGCGCGTGCGGAACTGGAACTCGATCGGCGTGCCGTAGGGGCCGACCAGTGTGGTGTGCAGGGACTGATAGCCATTGAGCTTGGGAATGGCGATGTAGTCCTTGAACTTGCCCGGCACCGGACGGTACAGCTGGTGCAGCGTGCCCAGCGCCAGATAACACTCGGGCAACGTATGCACCACGACCCGGAAGCCGTAGATGTCCAGCACCTCGGAGAAGGTCTTCTTCTGGTCGGCCATCTTGTGATAGACGCCGAACAAGGTCTTTTCGCGGCCGCTGACCTCGGCCTCGATGCCGGCCGCCGGCAGCGCGGCGCGCACCGCATCGCTGATCTTGCCGATCACTTCACGGCGGTTGCCGCGGGCCGCCAGCACGGCTTTTTTCAGCACCTGGTAGCGGTTCGGGTACATCGCCTCGAAACAGAGGTCCTGCAACTCGCGAAACAGCAGGTTCAGGCCGAGCCGGTGCGCGATCGGCGCGTAGATGTCGAGTGTCTCGCGGGCGATGCGGCGGCGCTTCTCGGCGGTGACGGCGTCGAGCGTGCGCATGTTGTGCACGCGGTCGGCCAGCTTGATCAGGATGACCCGCACGTCGCGCGCCATCGCCAGCAGCATCTTGCGGAAACTCTCGGCCTGCTGCTGGGCCTTGGTGGCGAAATCGAGCCGGTCGAGCTTGGACAGGCCGTCCACCAGCTCGGCCACCTCGGCGCCGAAGCGCTCGGCCAGTTCGTGCTTGGCGACGTGCTGGTCTTCCATCACGTCGTGCAGCAGCGCGGCCATCAGGGCATGCGCGTCGAGCTTCCAGCCGGCACAGATCTCGGTGACGGCGATCGGATGCGAAATGTACGGCGCGCCGCTGGCGCGGAATTGCCCCAGATGGGCCTGATCGGAGAACCGATAGGCCTCGCGCACGCGGGCGATGTCCTTCTCGTCGAGATAGGTGGAGATGATCTCGGTGAGGCCGGCCAGCGACGCGATCGGCGCGGCGGCGGGCGCGGCCGGCGGCGCGCCGGCGTCGGACGGGGACGACTGACTGTTCTTCTTGCCGACGCGGCGCCCCAGCCGGGACCCGGCCTTCAGCGCTGCGAGCAGTCCGGATGAAGCGTGCCGGAAACCTGAAAATGCCATGGAGTTGCGCGGCCGCCTGGTGAGTCGATCAGGTAGGAACCTTGCGCAGCATTTCGAGGCCGGTGTGGCCTTCGGCGACTTCGCGCAGCGCCGTCACGGTCGGCTTGTCCTTGCTGTCGATGCGCGGGGCATGGCCCTGGGCCAGCTCGCGGGCGCGATAGGTCGCGGCCAGCGTGAGGTTGAAACGGTTGGGGATGCGCTTCAGGCAATCTTCGACGGTGATACGGGCCATGGCAAATACCTGGAAGGTGAGAAGGAAAGGGACGGGAGTCGCGACCAGCGGGCCGGTCGGCTCAGGAATTTGCGCCGGGCGAGATGCCCAGTTGCGAAAACAGCGCTGCGTGCCGCGCGGCCTGGGAATGGAAGCGCAAACGCGCGCCCTGAATGATCTGTTCGAGTTCATTCAAAGCGACGCTAAATTCTTGATTAATAATAACATATTCGAATTCGGGCGCGTGGGCGATCTCGCCCCCCGCCGCCAGCAGCCGGCGCGCGATCACGTGGCTGTCGTCCTGGCCGCGTTTTTGCAGCCGGCTCTCGAGCGCCTCGATCGACGGCGGCAGGATGAAGATGCCGATCGCGGCCGGGTAATGCGCACGCACCTGGCGCGCGCCCTGCCAGTCGATTTCCAGCAGCACGTCGTGGCCCTGGGCGGTCTGCTGCTCGATGAAATCGCGCGGCGTGCCATAGAAATTGCCATGCACCTCGGCCCACTCTAGCAGCGCGTGCTCGTCGCGCAACTGCTTGAAGCGCTCGACGTCGACGAAGCGGTATTCGCGGCCATCGGTCTCGCCGGGGCGGGGTGCGCGGGTGGTGCACGAGATCGACAGGCGGATGCTGGGATCGCGGTCGAGCAGGGCGTTGACCAGGCTGGATTTGCCGGCGCCGCTGGGGGCGACCACCATGAAGACGTTACCGGCGCGCGAAGACGACATAGAGATTGCAATGCAAGGGCTGTACGAAGGTGCAAGAATACCAAAATTGCCAGGCACGCTTACGGAGGTCCAGTTCATGCCCTACACGACGCTCATCCAGCCCGCGCCCTTGCAGGCGCTGATGCAGGCCGATCCGGCCGCGGTGCTGGTGCTCGATTGCAGTTTCGATCTCACCGACCCGCAGGCCGGCCGGCGCGCCTACGAGCAGGCCCATGTGCCGGGGGCGCGGTACGTCAGTCTCGACACCGACCTGAGCGGCGCCAAGAGCGGCCGCAATGGCCGCCATCCGCTGCCGTCGCGCGAAGCCTTCGCCGCCCGCATGGCCGAGCTCGGCGCCGGGTCCGGCACGCAGGTGGTCGCCTACGACAACGCGGGTGGTATGTACGCGGCGCGGCTGTGGTGGATGCTGCGCTGGATCGGCCACGAGGCGGTCGCGGTGCTCGACGGTGGCCTGGCCGCCTGGCGCGAGGCCGGCTTCCCCGACAGCGACAAGCCGGCCATGCCGCATGCGCGCGGCACGCTGGTCTTGCGGCCGGCGCTGGTCGAGTCGGTCGACTACGACACGCTGCTGGCGCACGTGCAACAGGGCGACCGGGTCGTCATCGATGCGCGCGCCGCCGACCGGTTCCGCGGCGAAAACGAGACCCTCGATCCGGTAGGCGGCCATATCCCGGGGGCGCGCAACCGGTTCTTCAAGAACAACCTGACCGAGCACGGCCGCTTCAAGGACGCCGCCACGTTGCGGCGCGAATTCGAGGCCACGCTGGGCGGGCAGCCGCCGGCGCTGTCGGTCGCGCAGTGCGGATCGGGCGTGACGGCCTGTCACAATCTGCTGGCCATGCAGATCGCCGGGCTCGACGGCGCGGCGCTGTATCCCGGTTCATGGAGCGAATGGTCGTCGCGCGCGGATTCGCCCAAGGCCACTGGCGCCTGAGCCGGACGCAATTAGTAGTAGCATGCTTGGCGTCGTGTGCGCGGGCCGGCGAGGGCGGGCCCGGCCGTCTGGCCGGCGCCCACGCCGGATCCCGTTCACATTCTCGAAAAATAATCAGGAGCAATGAATGGCTGCACAGAACAACAAGGTCGCGATCGTCACCGGCGCCGGTACCGGCATCGGCCGTGCCGTGGCGCTCGAACTGCTTGCCAACGGCTACCGGGTCGCATTGGCCGGCCGCCGCCGCGAGCCGCTCGACCAGACCCGCGTGGCCGCCGGCGAAGATGCCGTGCGCGCGCTGGTGGTGCCCACCGACGTGACCGACGAACAATCGGTGCGCGAGCTGTTCGACCAGACCCAGCGCGAATACGGCCGTGTCGACGTGCTCTTCAACAACGCCGGCCGCAACAGCCCGGCGGTGCCGATCGACGAGCTGTCGGTGGCCGAGTGGCGCGAGATCGTCGACGTCAACCTGACCGGCATGTTCCTGTGCGCCCAGGCAGCGGTGCGTGTCATGCGGCACCAGACGCCGCAGGGCGGCCGCATCATCAACAACGGCTCGATCTCGGCCCACTCGCCGCGGCCGCTGTCGGCCGCCTATGCCGCCACCAAGCACGCCATCACCGGGCTGACCAAGTCGATCTCGCTGGACGGGCGCGTGCACAACATCGCTTGCGGCCAGATCGATATCGGCAATGCCGCCACCGACATGACCACCCGGATGGCGCAAGGTGTGCTGCAGGCCGATGGCGAGCTGCGCGCCGAACCGCGCATGGACGTCGCCCACGTCGCCCGCGCGGTGCTGCACATGTCCGAGCTGCCGCTCGATACCAACGTGCAGTTCATGACCATCATGGCCAGCGCGATGCCTTTCGTCGGTCGCGGCTGACGCGCAACGGGTCGCGCCGGGTCGCTGGCGGGCAGTCAACCGACCTTCGACCCGCTGGCCAGGCGGGGTCGCGGCGAAAAAAAGGCGCTCTGTCGAGCGCCTTTTTTTGTTGCCGTGGCCGGGGATTCAGGCCTGCGGCGCCGGCTCGCTGCCCAGGTAGCGGCGCGCGCCGGTGTAACGCTTGGACCAGTAGCTGTTGCTGAGCTTGTCGACCCGCACCTTCGCGCCGCGCGAGGGGGCATGGACAAATTCGCCGTCGCCGATGTAGATGCCGACGTGCGAAGCCGGATCGCGCATGGTGTTGAAGAATACCAGGTCGCCGGGCTGCAGGTTCTGGCGCTTGACCGGCTCGCCCATCGGGCGCTGCTGGCGCGCGCGGCGCGGCAGGTCGATGGCGGCGATGGTGGCGTAGACAAAGCGCACCAGGCCGCTGCAGTCGAAACCCTCGTCCGGACTATTGCCGCCCCAGGCATACGGCACACCCAGTTCCGCCAGCGAGGCGCTGACCAGCCGGTCGCGCAGCGGCACGTTCTCGTCGTCGCGCAGCCAGGTGTGCAGCTCGGTCGGGGCCTGCGGACCGGACAAGAGCTCGCCGTCGCCCAGATCGACCGCCAGACTGACCCGGATCGGTTCCTGCACGGCCTGCGGACGCGCCTGTGCGCCGGCGGCGGTGGTGGCCAGGGCGAGGGCGATGATGGCGTGGGAGAGGAGGCGGCGGGCGTGACGGGCGGCGGGACTCTGTGGCGGCATGACGCAGTTGGTATTGAAATCTTGTCAGACGGTAAGGGCGGTTGCACGGTGCTGCGCGTGCAAGCAGAAGTTGGGGGATTGTAAAGGAAATGTCTTTTGGGTGATATTTCCTGTAGATGAAAGAAAATGCTGCAAATTGCAGCGACATGATCCTTTGTGTCGGATTGCTGCCGACTTTGCGTGGGCAAACCTGTCCTGCCCTGCTGTGGGGCGGCCGGTGCTTGCGATACAGTAGGCGCCTCGATTTCCGTTGGCGCCGTCATGACCGATTTCCCGCTTACCCACGATCCCGCCGCTGGCGAGGGCCTGGCCGAAACGCTGCTGGACAGCCAGCTGGTGATGGATGGCCGCTTCCTGAAAGTGCGCCGCGACATCGTCGAACTGCCCGATGGCGGCCAGACCAGCCGCGAATACGTCGTGCATCCGGGCGCGGTGGTGGTGATTCCGCTGCTCGACGACGGCAGGGTGCTGCTCGAGCGGCAGTTCCGCTACCCGGTCGGCCAGGTGATGGTCGAGTTCCCGGCCGGCAAGCTCGATCCCGGCGAAGACCCGCTGCGCTGCGGCCAGCGCGAGCTGCTCGAAGAGACCGGCTATCGCGCCGCCGAATGGGCCCGCGCCGGCATTCTGCATCTGGCTATCGGCTATTCCACCGAAATCATCCATATCTATTTCGCCCGTGGCCTGGTCGCCGGCGACCCGCAGCTCGACGACGGCGAGTTCGTCCAGGTGCTGCCGGCCAGCGTCGAGGCGCTGGTGGCGGCCAGCCGCGAAGGCCGCGTGACCGACGCCAAGACGCTGACCTGCCTGCTGTGGCTGCAGAACGTGCAGCGCGGCGACTGGCAGCTCGATTGGCAAGCGGCCTGAGCAGCGGGTTGCTGATGGACGTGCGTGCCGGCTTGGCTGATGGGTACCGACCGCGGCGTTCGCCAGCGGGTGGCCGGCCATGAGCGCGTCCGACCTGTCGCCGGGGTTCATGGTGGTGCACGGCAACCATGCCGAGGCACTGCGCGACCTGATGCTGGGCTGGATCACTCGCCACCCGCTGGCGCCGCTCGAGAACGAACATGTGCTGGTGCAGAGCAACGGCGTGGCGCAGTGGCTCAAGCTGTCGCTGGCGCGCGATGTCGGCGAGGGCGGGGCGGGCATTGCCGCGGCGCTGCAGACCGAGCTGCCGTCGCGCTTCATCTGGCGGGCCTATCGCGCCGTGCTGGGCGAGCACCAGGTGGCCGAGGGCTCGGCCTTCGACAAGGCGGCGCTGACCTGGCGCCTGATGCGTATCCTGCCCGAATGGCTGTCAGATCCCGCCTTCGCGCCGCTGCAGCGTTTCCTGCGGCGCGACGACGATCTGCGCAAGCGCCATCAGCTGGCCGAACGGCTGGCCGATCTGTTCGACCAGTACCAGGTCTACCGGTCCGACTGGCTGGCCGACTGGGCCGGCGGGCAGGATCACATCGCCACCAGCCGCGGCGGCGTGCAGCCCGTGCCCGACGACATGCGTTGGCAGCCCTTGCTGTGGCGGGCCTTGCTGGCCGACGTGGGCGCCGACGAGGCGCGCAACAGCCGAACCGCCGTGCACCAGCGTTTCCTCGACGCCGCCGCCCGCTGGCAAGGCGAGCGCCCGCGGGCCTTGCCGCGCCGGCTGCTGGTGTTCGGCATCTCGTCGATGCCGCAACAATCACTCGAGGTGCTGGCGGCCTTGTCGCAGTGGGTCCAGGTGCTGCTGTGCGTGCACAACCCTTGCGAGCACGACTGGTCGCAGATCGTCGCCGACAAGGACCTGCTGCGCGCCGAGCGGCGCCGCCAACGCAGCCGGCCGGCGCCCGCCGCGGGGCTGCTGGCGGCCGGCGCAGACCCGGCCGGCCATGGTCATCCGCTGCTGGCGGCCTGGGGCAAACAGGGACGCGACTTCATCGGCCTGCTCGACAACCACGACGACCAGCAAGCCTATGCGCAGCGCTTCGCCGCGATCGGCCAGCGCATCGACGTGTTCGACGCCAATCCGGGCGACACCCTGCTGCGGCAGTTGCAGGACGACATCCGCGACCTGCGGCCGCTGGCCGAGACCCGCGAGACCTGGCCGCCGGTCGATACCTGGCACGACGACTCGCTGCGTTTCCATGTGGTGCACGGCCCGCAACGCGAGGTCGAGGTGCTGCACGACCAACTGCTGGCCGCGCTGGCGCGTGATGCCAGCCTGCGCGCGCGTGACATTCTGGTGATGGTGCCCGACATCGCCGCCTATGCGCCACACATCCAGGCCGTGTTCGGCCTGCCGCCGGCGGGCGATCCGCGCCGCATCGCCTATACGCTGGCCGACCAGGGCCAGCGCCATCGCGATCCGCTGGTCGGCGCACTCGAAAAACTGCTGGCGCTGCCGCAGGCTCGCGTGGCGGTCAGCGACGTGCTGGATCTGCTCGAGGTGCCGGCGCTGCTGCTGCGTTTCGGCATCGACGAGGCCGATCTGCCGCTGCTGCGCCGCTGGATCGCCGCGGCCAACATCCGTTGGGGCCTGCACGCCGAACAGCGGCAGGCACTGGCCCTGCCGCAGGCGGGCGGGCAGAACAGCTGGGACTTCGGCTTGCAGCGCATGTTGCTCGGTTATGCGGTCGGCGCCGGCCAGGCCTGGTCCGTCGTCGAGCCGCTCGACGAGATCGGCGGGCTCGATGCGGCGCTGCTGGGGCCCTTGGTCGGCCTGCTCGAAGCGCTCGAGCGGCATTGGCGGCTGTTGCGCCAGCCCGCCGCGCCAGCCGTCTGGGCGCAGCAACTGGCCGACCTGCTCGAGACATTCTTCGCCGACGACACCGAGGCCGATGGCCTGACCTTGCAACGCCTGCGCGAGGCGCTGGCCGATTGGCGCGACAGCTGCGATCTCGCGCGCCTGGCCGAGCCGCTGCCGCTGTCGGTGGTGGCCGAGCACTGGCTGACGCAGATCGACCAGAGCAGCCTGAACCAACCCTTTTTTGGCGGCGCCGTGACGTTCGCGACGTTGATGCCGATGCGCGCGATCCCGTTTCGTTTCGTCGCCTTGCTGGGCATGAACGACGGCGATTACCCGCGCACCCGCGTGCCGATGGATTTCGATCTGATGGGCCGTGACTACCGGCCGGGCGACCGCTCGCGCCGCGAAGACGACCGGTATCTGTTTCTCGAAGCCTTGCTGTCGGCGCGCGAACGCCTGCACATCAGCTGGGTCGGCCGCAGCATCCACGACGACAGCGAAAGGGCGCCGTCGGTGCTGGTGGCCCAGCTGCGCGATCACCTGAGCGCGGGCTGGACCACCGAGGACGGCACCGGGCTGGCCGAGGCCTTGACGCTGCGGCATCGGTTGCAACCGTTCCATCACGATTACTTCAGCGCGTCCGACGACCCCGATGGCGAGGTCGGCGAGGCTGGCTCGTCGGCGTACTTCAGCTATGCGCGCGAGTGGCGCACGACCCAGCCGGACACCGCCGAGCCGGCTGCCGGCGGCGATGCCCCGGACCTGCCGCCGTGGGACTTCGAAGGCCCGCTGACGCTGGGCCTGCTGGCCGATTTCCTCAAGGACCCGGTGCGCAGCTTCTTCCAGCAAAGGCTGGGCGTTTATTTTCGTGACGACGACCCGGTCGGTGACGACCAGGAGCCCTTCGCGATCGACGCCTTGCGCAATTGGCAGTTGCAGGACGAGCTGATCGCCACATTGCGACGCGCCGTCGAGGCCGGCGGCGAGCGCGACGCGGCGCTGGATGTCGCGCTGGCACGCATGGCGCGGCGCGGCGATCTGCCCGGCGGCAGCCACGCGCGGCTGGTGCAGGACGAACTGGCCGAACCGATGGCGCAGATGTTCGACGATTACCAGCAGGCGCTGGCGCAATGGCCGCAGGCCTTGCCCGACGTCGCGCTCGACTACCTGCCGGCGGGCTGCCCCGACAATCTGCGGCTGGCCGACTGGCTGGGCGGCGTGCGCGGCGATGCGGCCGGCGAGCGCCGCTGCCGGCTGTTGCTCGACAGCGGCAGCCTGGTGCGCCAGCGGCCCCGGCCGCAATACCGGCGCGACCGGCTGGTGCCGTATTGGCTGGCGCATGTTGCCGCGCATTTGCAGGGGCCGCCGATGGCGACCCAGGTGATCAGCAAGGCTGGCAGCGTGACCTTGGCGCCGCTCGAGGCCGACGTTGCCCGCGCCTATTGGGACACCCTGTTGCAGGCGTGGCGCCAGGGCCTGCAAGGCCCCTTGCCGCTGGCACTCAAGACCGGCCTGGCATGGCTCGAGGCGAGCGCCGGGCCGGGTGGCGACGCCGCCGCGTTCGACGCCGCGCGAATCTGCTACGAGGTGCACGAACCCGCCTTCGGCCGGCGCGCCGAGGGCGTCGAGAATCCCTATCTGGCGCGCGCCTACGCCGATTTCGACGCGCTGTGGCGGCACGGCGAGTTCGCACGCTGGGCCAGCGCGCTGCTGGGACCGATGGCCGCAGCAGTCGGCCAGTCAGGCAAACCGGCCGGAGACACGCCATGAATCCCGCCGGACCCGGCCTCGACGACGGCACGGTGCGGCTGCTCGACGCGCTCGACTTTCCCTTGCGCGGCAGCAGCCTCATCGAAGCCAGCGCCGGCACCGGCAAGACCTACACGATCACCGCGCTGTACCTGCGGCTGATTCTGGGCCATGGTGGCGAGCCGGCGGCCTATGCCCGCGCGCTGACGCCGCCCGAGATCCTGGTCGTGACCTTCACCGAGGCCGCCACGCAAGAACTGCGCGACCGCATCCGCGGCCGGCTGGCCGAGGCGGCGCAGGTTTTCCTGGCCGATCCCGACCAGCTCGACGAGCCCGCGCCGGGCGATTTTCTGGCGGCCTTGCGCGCCAGCTATCCGCCCGAGACCTGGCCCGATCACGCCCGCACGCTGCGGCTGGCGGCCGAATGGATGGACGAGGCCGCGGTCTCGACCATCCATGGCTGGTGCCATCGGATGCTGGCCGAACACGCCTTCGACAGCGGCAGCCTGTTCACGCAGGCGCTCGAGACCGACCTGCGACCCTTGCAGGCCGAGGTGCTGCGCGATTATTGGCGCACCTTCCTGACGCCGTTGCCGATCGACAGCGCGCGCCAGCTGCGCGCGTGGTGGGACGGGCCCGAGGCCTTGCTGGCCGAGGTCGGCAAGCTGCTGGCCCTGCACGAGGCGCTCGATGCGGGCACCGAGCCGGCCCAGGCGATCGCTCAAGCGCGCGCGCAGTCCGCCAGCCGGCTCGACCAGATCAAGCAGCCGTGGCGCGGCGCGGACGGTTGGGCGCAAGGGCTGGCCGACGCGCTCGATGCCGCGGTGGCCGCCAAGCAGTGCAAGATGCCCAAGCGGCGCGACTGGATGGACGCGCTGCGAGCCTGGGCCGACGGCGATGCCGCCTTGCCCAGGCTGACCGCCACCGCCTGGGAGCGCCTGTCGCCGGCCGGGCTGGCCAAGGACTGGAACGGCGATCCGGCGCTGCTGGCGCACCCGGGCTGGCAGGCGCTGGCCTGCGTGCGCGAGCAGGTCCAGGGCCTGCCGGTGGCGCGCGAGCCGATCCTGCGTCATGCGGCGATCTGGTGTGGCGAGCGGCTGCAGCAAGAGCAGGCGCGGCGCGCGCAGATGGGCTTCGACGAACTGCTGACACGGCTCGACGCGGCACTGCAGGGCCCCAACGGCCCGCGGCTGGCCGAACTGATCCGGCGGCAGTTTCCGGTCGCGCTGATCGACGAATTCCAGGATACCGATCCGGTGCAGTACCGGATCTTCGACGCGGTGTACGGTGTGGCGGGCAACGATCCGTCGACCGCACTGATCCTGATCGGCGATCCCAAGCAGGCCATCTATGCATTCCGGGGCGCCGACATCCATACCTATCTGCGCGCCCGCCAGGACACCGCCGGCCGCCACGCCACGCTGGGCACCAACTTCCGCTCGTCGACCGAGATGGTCGTCGCGGTCAACAGCCTGTTCCAGCGGGCCGAGCAGCGCGCGGCGGGGCAGGGGGCTTTCCTGTTTCGCGACGGGCACGCCAATCCGCTGCCCTTCGTGCCGGTGCGTGCGCGGGGCCGGTCCGAACACTGGATCGATGCCGGCCGCGCGGCGCCGCCACTGACCTGCTGGACGCTGCCGGCCGAACGCGCCCTCGGCGCGTCGGCGGCGCAGGCCGTGATGTCGCAATCCTGCGCGACGCAGATCGTGGCGCTGCTGTCGGCCGGCCAGGCCGGCGACACCGGCTTCGTCACCGACGACGGCGCGCTGCGCGCGTTGCGGCCCGGCGACGTCGCGGTGCTGGTCAGCAATGGCCGCGAAGCCCGCGCGATACGCCAGGCGCTGGGGCAGCGCGGCGTGCGCAGCGTCTATCTGTCCGACAAGGATTCGGTGTTTCAAAGCCCGGTCGCGGCCGACCTGCAGCGCTGGCTGGCGGCCTGCGCCGAGCCCGAGGACGAGCGCCTGCTGCGTGCGGCGCTGGGCAGCGCGGCGCTCGGGCTGGGCTGGGCCGAACTCGATCGCCTCAATCACGACGAGGCGCGCTGGGAACAGCGCGTCGAACAGTTCCACGGCTATCTGCGCCGTTGGCGCTCGCAGGGCGTGCTGCCGATGCTGCGCCAGCTGCTGCACGATTTCGCGGTGCCGGCGCGGCTGCTGCAGGCCGGCGACGAACGCCAGCTGACCGACCTGCTGCATCTGGCCGAACTGTTGCAACAGGCCAGCGCCGCGATTGACGGCGAACACGCACTGATCCGCTGGCTGGCCGAGCAACGCAGCGGCGGCGGCGACAGCGATGCCCGCAAGCTGCGGCTCGAGAGCGATGCCGATCGCGTCAAGGTCGTGACCGTGCACAAGTCCAAGGGGCTCGAGTATCCCTTGGTCTTTCTGCCGTTCGCGACCGCCTTCCGTCCGGTCAAACCCAACGACCTGCCGCTGCGCTGGCATGACGACACCGGCCGGGCGCGGGTGTCGCTGCACGCCGAGCCGCAGGCGCTGGCGCGGGCCGACCACGAGCGCCTGGGCGAAGACCTGCGCAAGCTCTATGTGGCGCTGACGCGCGCGCGCCACGCCTGCTGGATCGGTGCCGCGCCGCTGGCCCAGCCGGGCGGCGGTGCGCTGGGGTATCTGCTGGGCCTGGCTGGCGACAGCGCGCCGGCTCAGCTCAACGAGGCGCTGCAGGACTGGGCCGAGCAGGGCGGCGCGGTGGTGCTCGAACCGGCGCCCGACGCGAACGACGCCGTGTTCCAGCCGCGCCGGCCGGCTCGCCGGCTCAAGGCCGAGCCGCCGTTGCCGCGTGCCGTCGTGCCATGGTGGATCGCCAGTTATTCGGTGCTGGGCCGCACCCAGGTGCTCGACGAAGACGATATGGCACCGGAGCCGGCGCACGACGAGCAGACCGTCAGCGGTCCGGCCAGCGCCCGCGAGGACATCTATGCCGACAGCCGGATCGTGTTGCCGCCGGTCGAAAACGGCGAGCCAGCGCGGCCGCCGGCGGGAACGCTGCATGCGCTGCCGCGCGGCGCGATGGCGGGCACCTTCCTGCATGGTCTGCTCGAATGGGCCGGGCAAGAGGGCTTCGGCCGGCTGGCCAGCCAGGTCGACCAGCGCGCCCGGCTCGACGCGTACGTCGCGCAGCGCTGCCAGGCCTCGGCGTGGGACAGCTGGACGCCGGTGCTGCAGCAGTGGCTGCAAGACTGGCTCGGCACGCCATGGCGGCTGCCGGCGCTGGGGTCGCCCGGGCCCGGCGCGGTGGCGCCGGCACAGCTGTCGTCGCTGCAGATCGAGATGGAATTCTGGTTCAGCGTGCAGACCACGCAGACCGCCGCGCTCGACGCGCTGGTGCGCCAACACACGCTCGATGGCGTGGCCCGGCCCGTGCTCGAGCCGCGCCAGGTCAACGGCATGCTCAAGGGCTTCATCGACCTGGTGTTCGAGCACGAAGGCCGCTATTACGTCGCCGACTACAAGTCCAACTGGCTCGGCCCCACCGATGCCGACTATGGCCCGGCGGCGCTGCGCGAGGCCATCCTGCATCACCGCTACGACCTGCAGTACGTGCTGTATACCTTCGCCCTGCATCGCCTGCTCAAGTCGCGCCTGCCCGATTACGACTACCAGCGCCACGTCGGCGGCGCGGTCTATTTCTTCCTGCGCGGCCATGCGGCGCCCAGCCAGGGCATCCATGCCGAGCGGGTGCCTTACGCCCTGATCGAGGCGCTCGAGACGTTGTTCGGCGCGCCCGTCGATGACCCGGAGGCGCCATGAGTCAGGTTCCAGGCGATACCGTCCTCGACGCCGCGACGAACCGGGATGGCGCCGTGTTCCTGGGCAGCGTGCCGCCGGCGCACGAGCGCCTGATGCAGACGCTGGCGACCTGGGTCGCCCAGGGCTGGCTGCGTGAACTCGATCGCAGCTTCGCCCTGTTCCTGGCGCGCCAGGCGCCCGATGCGCACGGCCTGTTGATCCTGGCGGCGGCGCTGGCCAGTCATCAGCTCGGCCGAGGCCATGCCTGCCTGGACCTGGCCGCCACCGCACAGGATGCACGCCTGGCGCTATCGTTGCCACCCGAAGGCCGCGACGCGGCCGACGAGCTGCCCGAGATCCTGCCCGGTGCCTTGCTGGCGCGGCTGGATATCGCCGCGTGGCCGCGGCACATCCATCACGCCAGCCTGGTCGGCGGCGGCGACGACAGCACGCCGCTGGTGCTCGAAGGCAGCCGTCTCTATCTGCGGCGTTATTGGCGGCACGAGCAGGTGGTGCGCCTGGCGATCGCCCGGCGGGTCGAGTCGGCCGGCGCCGGTGCGCTGGCGGATGCCGACCGCCAGCTGGCGCGGGCGCTGGCCGCGCTGTTCCCGGCCGTTGCCCCGCTGCCGGAGGGCGCCGGCGTCGATTGGCAGAAGATCGCCTGCGCGCTGGCGACCCGCCAGCGGCTCAGCGTCATCACCGGCGGGCCCGGCACCGGCAAGACCACGACCGTCGTCAAGCTGCTGGCCGTGCTGCAATCGTTGGCCTTGGCCGGCGCGCCGCGGCGGCCGTTGCGGATCCGGCTTGCGGCGCCAACCGGCAAGGCCGCCGCGCGCCTGAACGCCTCGATCGCGCGCGCGGTCGAGAACCTGCCGCTCGATGGCCTGGACAACGCCGCGGCGGTCCGCGCGGCGATTCCCAAGCAGGTCGGCACCGTGCACCGCTTGCTCGGCAGCCGGCCGGATACCCGGCATTTCCGCCACCACGCCGGCAACCGGCTGGCGCTCGACGTACTGGTGGTCGACGAGGCGTCGATGCTCGACCTGGAGATGGCCAGCGCGCTGTTCGAGGCCTTGCCCGAGCACGCCACGCTGGTGCTGCTGGGCGACAAGGACCAGCTGGCTTCGGTCGAGGCCGGTGCCTTGCTGGGCGATCTGTGCCAGCGGGCCGACGCCGGCCACTACACGCCGGCGACCGCGCAGTGGCTGGCGGCCGTGGCCGGCCAGACGGTGCCCGAGGCATTCATCGACGCCGATGGCCTGCCGGTCGACCAGGCCATCGTCAAGCTGCGGATCAGCCATCGTTTCGCGCGCGACAGCGGCATCGGTCAACTGGCCGATGCCGTCAACGCCGGTTCGACGACCACGCTGCGGCAGGTGCTACGGGCCGGGCATCCCGATCTGGCACGGGTGTCCATCGACCAGGCCGACGCGTGGCGGCAGCTGGTCGTCGACGGCGGCGCGGCTGGCACGGCCGATGCCGGCGGACAGGGCAAGCTGTTCGGCGCTGGCGACACCCAGGCGCGTTATGGCTATCGCCATTATCTGCAGACCTTGCGGGACCATCATCCGCCCACCCATGCCGATCAGGCCGAGTTCGATGCCTGGGCGGCGCGGGTGCTGGCCGCCCACGGCAGCTTTCAACTGCTTTGCGCCTTGCGCGCTGGTGCGCAGGGCGTGGTCGGCCTGAACGCCGGCATCGAGGCGGCGCTGGCCGATGCCGGACTGATTCCTCGCACCACCCAGGCCTGGTATCTGGGCCGGCCGGTGCTGGTCACGCGCAATGACTACAGCCTGGGGCTGATGAACGGCGACGTCGGCGTGACGCTGGCCTTGCCGGGCGCCGATGCGTCGGGCCAGTTCAAATGGGCGCCGCGGGTCGCCTTCGCCAGCGACGACGGCAGCGGCCGGATCCGCTGGATCCTGCCCAGCCGCCTGCGCTCGGTCGAAACCGTCTATGCGATGACGGTGCACAAATCGCAGGGTTCAGAGTTCGACCACGCAGCGCTGCTGCTGCCTGAGCGGCTCAGCCCGGTGTTGACCCGCGAGCTGATCTACACCGGCATCACGCGGGCCCGGCAGCGCTTCACGCTGGTCGCGTCGATGGGCGTGTTGCAAGAGGCGATCGAGCGCCGTGTCGAGCGCACCGGCGGTCTGGCTGAAGGCTTGTTCACACGCTGATGCCCGATCCGGTGCCGGGTTCGGCCGGATTCGGCATCGATGCCATCGACATCGTCCCCAACACCGGACGGCGCACGAAGATCGTCGGGCGGATGACGATACCGCCCGCCAAGCTCACTCCAGATTCTGCGCCTGCTCGCGCATCTGCTCGATCAGCAGTTTCAGGTCCATCGCCGCGCGGGTGACTTCCAGGCCGCCGGCCTTCGAGCCCAGCGTGTTGGCTTCGCGGTTCATTTCCTGGAACAGGAAGTCCAGCCGCTTGCCGGCGCTGCCGCCGCGCTTGCCGCCGGCGGTCTCGCCGTGGACCAGGATGTGATCGAGCTCCTGGATGTGCGAGCGCAGCCGCGCGAGTTCTTCGGCGACGTCGATGCGCAGCGAGAACAGCGTGGCTTCAGCGGCCAGGCGCTCGGACAGCTCGGTGCCGCCGATGTGCGTGAAGCCACCCGGGAAAGCCTGCTCGACCACGTCGCGCAGCTTGGCGGCCTGTTTGTCGCGATGATCGGACAGCAGTTGCGGCAGCAGCGCTTCGACCTGCTTGACGATCTCGCCGACCTGCCGCGCACAGTCCAGCATGACGGCGGCCAGCCGTTCGCCTTCGCGCCGGCGGGTGGCCTGCAGCTGCGCCAGTGCCTGGCGCGCGGCCTCGACGGTGACGTTGCCCCAGGCTTGCAGGTCGGGGCCGCCGCCCGAGCGCTGGCTGGGCCAGTTCATCAGCTCGGTCAGGCTCGGTTCGGCGCTGTGCGGAAACACCGCGCGGGCGGTCGACAGCTCGCGTGCAAGCGTCTGCAGCCATTGCGGATCGAGCTTGCCGGTGTCATGGCTGGCGCGCCGCGTGTACGAGGCGCGCACTTCGATCTTGCCGCGCGTCAGGGCGCCGGCCAGCAGCTCGCGCAGCGGCGCCTCGGCCAGCCGCAGGTCTTCGGGCAGCCGGAACTGCAGGTCGAGGTAGCGGCTGTTGACGCTGCGCAGTTCGACGTTCACGCTGACCTCGTCGAGGTCGGCTTGCGCGCTGCCGAAGGCGGTCATGCTGTCGAGTACGGATTTCATTTTCAGACCAGGCAAAGACGGGAGAAGAGGGTATCTGGCGCATGATACGCGGGTTCGCACGGACGCCTCGCGCGGCCTGCCGGGGTGCGTCGCCACGCCTGCCCGGGTCGCGTCGCGATGGCCACCCGGATGCTGTCGCCACGCCTGCCCGGGTGCTGTCGCGTCGCCTGCCGAGGCCCTGGCGCGACGCGACTCGGCGCGTCGGGCCGGGCAGCCGGCACTGCCTGGCCAGGGACTCCGCGAGGTCAGCCAGCAGGCAGCACGTAGAATCTCGGCTGTACCCGCCGGCGCCGCCCGCATGCGCCCGCCTATTCTTCCCTGCCGTCCGGAGCCAATCCCCCATGACCCTCGCACCCACCCTCGTTCGTCGTCCCGAAGGCCGCGCCGCCGATGTGCTGCGCCCGATACGCATCGAGCGCGGTTTCTCTCCGTATGCCGAGGGCTCGGCGCTGATCCGCATGGGCGGCACCCACGTGCTGTGCACCGCCAGCGTGCTCGACAAGGTGCCGCCGTTCATGAAAGGCCAGGGCAGCGGCTGGGTTACGGCCGAGTACGGCATGTTGCCGCGCGCCACGCACACCCGGGGCGACCGCGAGGCCGCCCGGGGCAAGCAGAGCGGCCGGACGCAGGAGATCCAGCGCCTGATCGGCCGCAGCCTGCGTGCGGTGTTCGACCTGAGCGCGCTCGGCGAGCGTACGCTGCAGATCGATTGCGACGTGCTGCAGGCCGACGGCGGCACCCGCTGCGCCAGCATCACCGGCGCCTGGGTGGCGGCCGCCGACGCGGTCGACTGGCTGATCGCGCAGGGCCGGCTGCCGGCTAGTCCGATCCGCGATCACGTGGCCGCGGTGTCGGTCGGCCTGGTGGGCGGACAGGCGCTGCTCGACCTGGACTATCCCGAAGACTCGGGCTGCGATGCCGACGTCAACGTCGTGATGACCGGCGGCGGCCACATCGTCGAGGTGCAAGGCACCGCCGAGGGCCAGGCCTTCACGCGCGCCGAGCTCGATGGCCTGCTCGACCTGGCGCAGGCCGGCATCGGCCGGCTGGTGGCGGCCCAGCGCGACGCGCGCGAGACGCGCTGAGCGCCACCTGTAAAGAAACCGCCAAGTTGCACACTCATAATGCGCAGGGCCGCCGCGTCGGGAGGCCTTGGATCGAGCATGAAAAAGATGATGGGTGTGAACGCGGCGCTGTCCGCCGTTCTGGTGGGATTCGTATTGCTGTTCGCCGTCGCCGGTGCCGCCGGCATCGCGATGCTGCAGGATAACCGCAGGGTGGTCGAGGCCTTGGGCCAGGGCAATATCGAACGTGCCAGCGACCTGACCAACGTGTCGAGTTCGGTGTTTCGCGCCCGCGCGACCCTGACCGACGCCAAGACCTTCATGGAAGGCGGCCTGATCGAGCAGCGCGACGAGGCCGTCAAGGCCGCCCGCGGCCTGCTCGACGGCGCCCAGCAGCATTTCGGCGCGCTGCAATCCAAACCCGACGAACTGCCAGAATCGCGCGAACTCTATGCCGCCGTGCTGGCCAGCTACACGGCGCTGGTCGGCGAGGGCCTGACCCCGATGCTGACCGCCATCGAGAAGTGGAACGGTCCGGAACTGAACCGCCTGAACGACCAGGTGCTGCCCGGCCTGAACCAGCGTTTCATCGGCGCCGTCGATGCCTATCAACAGCAGTCGCGCCGCGACGGCCAGCGCGCGGTGGCGCGTGCCGCCGACGCGCAGGCGCTGGCGGTCAACGTGGTGGTGGCCTGCGTGCTGCTGGTGGTGATGATCGCGATCGCGCTGCGGCTGGCTTTCCGGCGCATGATGCTGCGGCCGCTGGTGGCCGCCGGTTCGCATTTCGACCGCATCGCCGACGGCGACCTGACCGCCCCCATCGACGCGCGCGGCAGCAACGAGATCGGCGTGCTGTATTCGGCGATGCGACGCATGCAGGCCGGCCTGAGCCGGGCCGTGACCTCGGTGCGCAGCGGCGTCGACGGCATCCATGCCGGCACCGCCGAGATCGCCGAAGGCGCGGCCCATATGTCCGATCGGGTCGCCTCGCAGGCGGCATCGGTGCAGGAGACCGCCGCCAGCATCACGCAGCTGGCCGAGTCGGTCCGCCAGACCGCCGGCAATGCCCACCTGGCCAACAGCCAGACCGCGCAGGCGCGCGCGCTGGCGCAGCAGGGCGGCGCGGCGGTCGAGCGCGTCAGCGCGACGATGCAAGACATCGACGCCAGTTCGCAGCGCATCGCCGAGATCGTCGGCGTGGTCGAGAGCATCGCGTTCCAGACCAACATCCTGGCGCTCAACGCAGCGGTGGAAGCGGCCCGCGCCGGCGAGTCGGGCAAGGGTTTTGCGGTGGTGGCCAGCGAGGTTCGCGGGCTGGCCCATCGCAGCAGCCAGGCCGCCAAGGAGATCAAGGGACTGATCGACGCGTCGGCGGGCCGGGTCGCGGCCGGCGTGCGCGAGGTGGGCCAGGCCGGCAAGACGCTGGGCGAGGTGCGCACGGCGATCGATCAGGCGGCCGAACGGGTGACCGACATCACCACGGCGACCGGCGTGCAGGCCGAGGGGCTGGCGGCGATCAACCTGGCGATCGGCGAGATCGAGCAGGCCACCCAGGAAAATGCCGCGATGGTCGAGCAGACCGCGGCGGCGGCCGCGGCGCTGGCCGACCGGGCCGACGAGCTGCGCGGCGCGGTGTCGAAGTTCCGCATCGCCGGCCATCCGCAACAAGCGGCGCCGGCGCGTGACGCCGCGACGCTCGCCAGCGAGCCGGCATGGCCGGCGCTGGCACGGCAGGACTCAGCGGACGATGTCGCCGTAGCGTTCGGCGACCAGCGACAGGGCGCCGTGCTTGACCTTGTGCTTGACCTGGGCGGCAGCCGAGGCAATGTCTTCCGGCCGGATCCGGCCGCCTAAGGCCACCGGGTCCACCAGCAGCGCGCCGGCGCTGAGCGTGACGAAGGGGAAGTAGCGCAGCACGCCGTAGCGGTCTTCCGCCTCGATGCCGCCGCGGTCGCGGCCTTCCTCGTCGTACAGGTCGATGGCGCAGCGGTTGAACTGGGTGATCGCCACGCGCACGCGCTGTTCCCAATCCTGGCTGCGAAACAGCACGACGAAGTCGTCGCCGCCGACGTGGCCGACAAAATCGCGCAGCGGGTCGCTGTGCTGCTTGAGGATGTCGGCGCACAGGCGGATCATGTCGTCGCCGCGCCAGTAGCCATAGACGTCGTTGAATGGCTTGAAGTTGTTGAGGTCGCCGTAGCAGGTGACGAAGGGCACGCCCTGTTCGAGCAGGCCGCCGATGTGCTGGCTGATCGGGATGTTGCCGGGCAGCGAGGTCAGCGGGTTGGCGTAGCGCGCCGCCTCGATGCGCATCTCGGTCACCGAGCGCACCAATGCCTCGCCGGTGCCCAGGCCATCGTAGCGGCCGTCGCGCGTGATGATGAAGCCGTCGATCAGGTATCGCTGGTCTTCCGACACCAGCACGCGGCTGAGCTGGTCCATCGAGGTGTGCTGGTCGACCCGCACCGGCTGCGCGTTCATGAAGCGCGAGCACAGGTCGCGGCCGAACAGCTCGCGCGTGTAGCGCTGCGCATACCGTTCGGAGAAATCGCGCCGGTTGATGATGCCGACCGGATGGTCGTCATCGTCGACGACCGCCACCGCATGCAGGTTCTTGTGCTCGCCGAACAGCCGGTGCACTTCGTCGTTGGTGTGCAGGCCGACGCGCACGGCTGGCGCCGCCACGCGCAGGCTGGCCGCGGTGTTGGCGGC
>JAEZBO010000155.1 GCA_023427085.1 Pseudomonadota bacterium | reverse complement strand
CAGGCCGGTCACCGGCGACAGCAGGCCGCCGGCGGCGTTACCGCCACCCAGGCCGCCGAGCAGGCCGTTCAGCAGGCCGCCGTCGGCGCCACCGCCGACCACGCCCAGGCCACCGGTCACCGAGGCGACGCCGGCGGTGATGTGGGCCAGCGTGGCGCCCAGCGGGTTCGGATTGTTGGCGGTCGGGTTGACCAGGCCACCGGCCGCGGTCACGCCGTTGCCCAGGCCGACCAGCAGTCCGCCGACACCGGGCAGGGCGCTGTCACCGGTGCCGCCGGCTTGCGCCAGCGTGCCGCCGATGCTGCCCAGCAGTCCGGCCACGGGTTCGCCCAGGCCGGTGGTGGTGCCCACCTGCTGCGTGATGTTGGTGACCACGTTGGTGACCGGTGCGACGACCGGGTCCAGCGCGGCGCCGACGCTACCCAGCGTGGGGGCCAGGCCGGCACCCAGCAGGTTGTCCGCGGCCTGGCCGACGTTGGTCAGGCTGGGTTGCAGGATCGGTTGCGTTTCGCCACCGAGCGCGCCGCCGGCCAGGCCGCCAAGCGTGTTCGTGAGCGGGTTCAGCAGGCCGCCTTCGCCGCCCAGCGCGCCGGTCAGCGCACCGATGGCGCCGGTGGCGTTGCCCAGCACCGTGGTCAGCGGATCGGGGTTGTCCGGGTTGGCGTTGAGCAGGTCGCCAGCGCTGGCCACCGTATCGCCCAGGCCGCTCACCAGGCCACCCACGCCTTGCGACAGACCGCCGGGCAGGCCGCTGTTCGAGACGGTGTCGCCCAGGTCGCCGACCGCGCCGCCGACTTGCGTCAGCAGGCCGTCGACGGGTTGGCCCAGGCCGGTTTCGGCGCCGATGGTCTGGGTCAGGTCGGTGACCGTGTCAGTGACCGGCTTGATGGTCGGGTCGAGTGCGGCGCCGATGCCGCCGAGCGAATCGCCCAGGCCGATCGGCGCCAGGTTGTCGAGCGCACCACCGGTGTTGCCAAGCGTGGTTTCGAGCGGGCCGGCGGCTGCGCCAGGGCCCGGGCCGGGGCCAGGGCCGGGGCCGGGGCCAGGTCCCGGGCCGGGGCCAGGGCCAGGACCGGGGTTGACCGGGGTGTCTCCGCCACCGCCGCCGCTGAAGCGGCCGCTGCCGCCTCCGCCGCCGCAGGCGCTCAAGCTAAGCATGGCAGCCAGGACCAGCGAGGCGGTCAGGCTGCGTTTCATTTGGCTGGAAAAATTGATGCTCATGACTTGCTCCTCGTTGGGTCTGGTACCTGGGTTCAGGCTTTGGAAGGTGGCCCGATGACCTTCCTTACGCATAAACCGTGCCAAGTTCTGAATACCGGCTGAAGCAAGCTCGAAAATTTCACCCGAACATCTCGTAAAGCCTTGTGTGTCAACGCTTTGCCGACATCGGCAGGTGTGCGGACGCCGCGACTTTGCGACCATGCAAAGGCTGGGATGGTTACATTTGGGTGGGGATTCGGTGGCGACGTTACGGGCCGGCGTTACGTAACGCCAGCCCGTTCGGGAACATGCCGCGACGCGTTCAGAAGGCGTCGTAGAACAGCGAGTAGTTGGCGTTGAAACGCCAGTCGCGATCGTTGCCGACCACGGTCCGTTCGCCCATGGGCTTGGCGACGTTGACGTCGAACATGTAATACCGGTCGTCGGTGACGCGCAGGCCGAGCGCCGCCGACGTCAGCTGGCGGTCATTGAACTGGCGCAGGTGCGCGGCGTTGTACCAGGTGCGCGCGTAGTCGGCCAGCACGTAGGGCTGCAGCGCGGCCAAATAGCGGAAGCCGAGATTGAAGCGGCGATTCAGTTCGAGCGAGACGCCCAGTCCCTTGTCGCCGCTTTGTTCGCCTTGCGGATACCCCATCGCAAAACGCCAGCTGCCGAACGAAGTCTGTTCGCTGTTGGGCAGGATGTCGTTGCTGTATTGGCCCGCTGCCGCCGCCCGCAGTTCGAACTGGGCCGGCAGCCTGACGTTCTGGCGCGCTTCCAGATTGAAGCGCGTGAAGTCCAGGTCGACCTCGGGCGTACCGCTGACGCCGAAGTTGGTGTTGAGCTCCTTGGAAGCCCCCGCCGCGTCGAAGCCGCGCGACACGCCCAGCGTGATGTCGCGCGATTGCGCCGGCGTGACCTGCACGTATTGCAGCTGCGCGGTCGCGGCCCGCACGCGGACATCCTGCTCGAACCACGAGCCAGCCCGGTCGGTATAGCGGTCGCGCGATTGCGTGGCATAGACGCCACCGGTGGCGGTCAACGAATGTTCGTTGCTCAGCAGGATCGGGTAGCTCAGGCCGATGCCCAGGCGTTCGTTGCGCACCGTGCGATCGAGGTCGTCGAAGCCGGGTTGCAGCACTTCGGGTTCGGCGCGGTAGGTATAGCCGTCGATCTTGGCGGCCAGCCCGCTGGTGCCGATCGGCACGCGCACCTCGCCAGCGAAATAACGCACGTCGTCGCTTTGCAGCGGCAAGGCCGCGGTCAGCTTCACCTGCTCACCCAACGGCGTGAGGCTGTTGGTGGCCAGGTTGACCAGGCCCTGGTTGCCGGTGCCCAGATCGGCGATGCCGCCATTGAGACTGACCGGCTTGTGGCTGACCTGCAGCAAGGCCAGTTCGCTGGCGCCGTCGGCGCGCTGCGGCAGGTCGAGGGTCGGCGTGAAGCTGGCGCCGGGCACCATGCGCATCAGGTTCAGCTGACGCTCGAGCGTGGCTTGCGTCAGCGGTTTTTCGTCGATCAGCGGTTGCGACAACGCGCGCAGCCGCGACTCGGCGCCGCCCGGATCGCCGTCGATGCGCAGCGAGCCGATGTGGCCTTCGACCACCGTCACGACCACCAGTCCGTTGGCGAAGCTTTGCTGCTGCAGCAATGCGAACGACAGTGGGTAGCCGGCGGCGCGATACAGCTCGGTGATCTTGTTGACCTCCTGGGCCAGTTCACCGACGGTGGTCTGCTTGCCAGCGAGCGGTTCGAGGATGGCCTGCACCTGCTCGAAGTCGATGGCCTTGACGCCATGCACGTCGAAGTTCTGCGGCACCACCGGCTGCGCCAGCCGCGCCTGGATCGCCATCTGCTCCGGCGTCACGGTCGGCACCACGGGATTGACGGCAGGTTGTTGGGCGGCGCTGCCGGGCCGTTCGAGCTGGGGCAAGGCGTCGGCCGGATTGCCCTGCAGGGCCCCTTGGGCCCAGGCCCCGCCGGCAGCGCCGGTCATCGTCAACAAGGCGGCCAGCGCACGCAGGAGCGGGGAGGGCAGGTGCTTCGAAATAGGGTGCATGGGTATGTGTAGGCGTCGTGACACGAGAGGCCGGCAGGCCGGAAACCTCGGGTTTTCACTGAAATGTCGCTGAAAGCTATGTATCTGAATGTTATGTTTTATATTTCAAGATAAAAGTATCCGGTCGCCGCCGGGAGACTGTCAACGTGCCAGTACGAACTCTGCCGATTATTTATAAATACCTGAAAGCACTCGAAAAAATTGGACTATCCGATGTTCGTCTCTAAAAAAAGACAGGTATATTAGGGTTTCTATCGATCTCTTGTAGATGTAAATAGTTGATACTAGTATTGCGAGTATCGGCCTGCTGGTCGCTTAATCTGTAACAGTTGTTACCTTGGCAGGGTTGGCAAGAAAATCGATTCTTGCAAGGCTTATAGCGTTGGAGATCCCACATGAATCCCGGTGACGTCGTTCCTCTAGCGTTCGATGGAAGCCTGGTGGCGCTGTCGTACGTGATCGCTGCCTCGGGGTCCTATGTGGCTTTGCTGGCCGCTGCTCGTATCCGCCAGCCGGGGGTCTCCGGCAGCCTCAACCTGGCATATGTCGCACTCGCGGCAGCCGCGTTGGGCGGGGTCGGAATCTGGAGCATGCATTTCATCGGCATGCTCGCCC
The DNA here is from genome assembly GCA_023427085.1 of Pseudomonadota bacterium. Lineage (GTDB taxonomy): Bacteria > Pseudomonadota > Gammaproteobacteria > Burkholderiales > Burkholderiaceae_B > Orrella. The sequence continues at coordinate 3,438 of JAEZBO010000155.1, read as the reverse complement.
AGGTGATTCCGTTCACCGTGAACTACCACGGTGGCCTGACCCTGCTCAGTCTGGGGGTGGCGATCGTCTTCTCGGGCGCCGCCCTGTGGTACGTGGGCCATGGCCCCAACGGCAGCCAACGCTGGCTGGCGGGAGGGGTGCTGGCGGGCATTGGCGTGGCGGGCATGCACTACATCGGCATGTCGGCAATGCGTATGCCTGCGGTGTTCGAGTGGAGCCTGCCGCTGGTGCTCGTCTCGGTCCTGATCGCCGTGGTTGCCGCCGGTGCGGCGCTGTGGCTGGCCTTCAGCATCGAGCAGGAGTGGCAGCGGGTGGTCGCGGCGGGCCTGATGGCCGGCGCGGTCTGCGGCATGCACTACACCGGCGCGGCGGCCGGCAGCATCATCTGCATCACGCCGACCGCCGGCACCGCACAGGCCAGCGGCCTGTTGGGCGGACACGCATTGCCTTATGTCGTCTTTCTCTTGTCCGCCTTGATGTTGGTGGGAATGCGTTGGCTCTTGCACCGCACTTCCGCCGAATACCGCGCGCAGGTATCGGCGCGGGTCAATGCCTTGCTGGCCGACGAAGTGCCGCCCAGGCAGGGCTAATCAGGCGGCCCGAATTCGCGGGTTGTGTTTGTTGTAGTGCTTTTGCGGCGAAGGCTTTCTAGTCCCTGTAGCCGTTTTTCCAAGGAGAGCAATGATGAAGGCAGATCTGATCAAGTTCTGGAACGACGAGGAAGGCGCGACGGCCATCGAATACGGCCTGATCGCCGGATTGATCGCGGTGGTGATCATCGGGGTCGTGACGACGCTGGGCGAAGAAATTCAAGGCGTTTTCCAGTCCATCGTCACCGGCCTGCAAGGCGAAGGCTAATCGCCGGATGCCGCGGCAATGGGATCGAGGCTTTCTTCGGGCTCGGCTGTCCGGCCCCCTCGGTCCCATCGATTTCGCCCCTTGCGGGCTGCATTACTGCGCAGGTTCGTTGTTTAGATGTCGTCGGTAGGAGAGATGTTGTGCTGGACTCCGCTATACGCCTGCTTCAATCTGGTGGTGGCCGCCGTCGACCTGAGCCGGCGGCGGGTCGCCAATGCCGTGATATTGGCGGGCCTGCTCGCGCAGTCGCTCTGGCTGCTGGCCGCCGCGACCCTCGACATCTCCGCGCACTACGCGCTGACGGCCTGGCAGCCGGCGCTGTTCGCCTTGCTGCTGGTCTTCGTGCTGCTGTTTCCATTGTGGAAGCTGCGCCTGATGGGCGCCGGCGACGTCAAGTATCTGGCGGTGCTGGGCTACGCGATCGGCGCTGCCCAGTTGCTGCCCGTCGTGCTGATCGCGTCACTGCTGGCCGGCGGGCACGCCGTGCTGGTGGTGTCATCGCGCTACTCGCCCGGCCTGGCCTTGCGCATCGGGCGCAACCCCGCCTGGCGCCGGATTCCCTACGCAGCCTACCTAGCGCTGGCCGCACTGGCCTGCCTGGCCTGGGCGCTGTGGCAATGAGGCGCGACACATGACGCCGGCCGCGACCCTGCCGTCATCGCACTCGCAGGCCCAGCCGCGGCGGCAGCGTGGCGCCTATGCGGTCGAGTTCGCGCTGGTATTCACGATTTTTTTCCTGGTGGCCTACGGCATCCTGACCTACGGCCTGATCTTCGCCGCGCAGCAGTCGCTGAACCTGGCCGCCGAGGATGGCGCGCGCGCCGCGCTGCGCTGGCAGGCCGGCGACGGCGCGCCGTCGCTGACGGCGCGCGCCAACCATGCGATCGACGTCGCGCGGCTGCGTGCCGACTGGCTGCAACGCATCGGCGCCGAGGGCTCGGTGGCCGTGGTCGTGTGCGCTGGGCAGGCCTCGGGCAAGGTGGCGCTGGCCGGCGGGACCGCCGGTCAATGCGGCACGCAGGTCTTGCAGGAAGGCCAGGTCGAGGTGGTGGTGCGCTACGACTACCGCAACGCGCCGCTGGTGCCCGAGCTGTTCGGCCGGCTGGCGGTGTTCACGCCGGCCTCGATCGACGGACGGGCGACCATCTGCATGGGCACCGCGTGGGGCTTCAACAACACCTGCCAGGAAGCGGCCTAGGAATCCCCATGAGACAGCCGCCCAAGCACTTCCGACCCTTGGCCCGTCAACGCGGCGCCGCGGCCATCGAACTCGGCCTGACCATCGTGCTGCTGATGATGGTGCTGTTCGCGATCATCACCTACGGTTCGCTGTTCTGGATTCAACAGTCGCTGGCGCAGGCCGCCGGCGAGGGCGCCCGCGCGGCATTCATCGGCAGCCAGCAGAACCTGCCCGATGCGCGGCTGCAGGCCTGCCGCACCGCCGAGCGCAGCGCCGGCTGGCTCAACCCGCCCAATGCCTCGACACCGCTGGCGCGCTGCCAGATCCAGGCGGTCGCCTGCAGCGCCGGCGTGGCCCCGCAGACCTTGTGCCTGCGGATCACGATGGACTATCGCACGCGGGACTGGCCCTTGCTGGCCACGATGCGTGGACTGGGCAGCGTGTTCGCCAGTGCCGAGCAGATTGAGCAGTGGGTGCCCGAGCGACTCGTCGCCCAGGCAGTCGTTCAGGTCATTTCGGAGCCTTCATGAGCAACATCAGCAAGATCCTCGTCGTCGTCCTGGTCGTTCTGGCCTTGCTCCTGGGGCTGTTCGCCTTCAGGCTCGCACGCCAACCGGCCGCGCCGGCGCCGGTCGCCGCGACGGACAGCCAGCCGGCCGCGCAGCCCGTGCCGACCGTCGACGTCCTGGTGGCCGCCCGGGCGGTGGCCGCGGGCCAGGCGCTGGTTGAACAGGACCTGAAGATCGAAGGCTGGCAGGTGGCGCCGGGCCAGAGTCTGCGCAGCGCGCAGGACGCGGTCGGCAAGCACGTGCGGGTGGCGCTCGCCCCCGGCGAGCCGGTGCTCGACAGCACGCTGATGCGCGGCCTGGCCACCTATCTCGAGGAAGGCCAGCGCGCGGTCACCATCCCGATCGACGAGGTGGTGGGCGCGGCCGGGCGCATCATGCCCGGCGATATGGTCGACGTGTTCTTTTCGCTCGAGCGCGGCAACGAGGTGCAGGGCACCCAGTCGCGCCTGTTGCAGTCGCGGGTGCGGGTGCTGGCCTACGGCGAAGCCTCGGTCGACGGACCGCCGCCGGGCAGCCAGGATGCCGACGCCAAAGCGCGCAATGGCAATCGTCCCGGCAGTGCACGCCAGGCCATCCTGGCGGTGCCGGTCGCGCAGGTCAATGAGCTGCTGCTGGCCGCGCGCAGCGGCGCCTTGCAACTGGCGCTGCGCGCGCCCGGCGATGCCCAGCTGCCCGACCAGACCTTGTTCGCGACGCGGGCGCCGGTGCTGGCCGGCAAGCCGGGCCTGAGCACCGAGCAACGTGCGCTGCTCGACGACGACGTCAACAAGGCATTCGCGGGCGACAGCCTGCCGGCGCTGTCCGGGCCGGTCGCGACGCCGCCCCCGGCAC
>JAEZBO010000152.1 GCA_023427085.1 Pseudomonadota bacterium | reverse complement strand
GGGCGCCCTTGAAAGACGGCCCCGCGAGATCTTCCCCCCCACCACGACGCAGCGCCAATAAGCAAGAAGAAAGCCAGCGCCAGCGACGCGACGAGCAGAGATGACGCAGGCCGGCGTGGGGCCCAGCGCGCGGCGACGATTTCTGGCGAGGACGCGGCGCGACCGCGCCGCACTCGACAGCATGAGCAGCCGTGCGCTGGGCCCCACGCCGGCCGTCAACCCAGCCGACCCACGCAAGAACCCAACAGCAGCAAGCAGCAGCAAGCGCATCAAGCAGCCAACAAGCTACCGCAGCTGCGCCTCCCCCTCCAACACCCACTTATAGGTCGTCAAACCCTCGAGCCCCACCGGCCCGCGCGCATGCAGCCGGTTGGTCGAGATGCCGATCTCGGCGCCCAGCCCGTATTCGTAGCCATCGGCGAAGCAGGTCGGCAGGTTGACGTAGACCGAGCTCGAGTCGACCTCGCGCTGGAAGCGCCGGGCGGTGGCCAGGTGCTCGGTCACGATCGATTCGGTATGGCCAGAACTCCAGCGCGCGATGTGTTCGATCGCCTGGTCCATGTCGTCGACGATGCGGATCGCCAGGATCGGGCCGAGGTATTCGGTGGCCCAGTCTTCGTCGGTGGCGGCCAGGGCCTCGGGCAGCAGCGCGCGGGTGCGCTCGCAGCCGCGCAGCTCGACGCCGTGGTCGATGAAGGCGCGGCCCAGGGCGGGCAGCAGCTCGGCGGCCACGGCCTGATGGACCAGCAGGGTTTCCATCGAGCCGCAGACGCCGTAGCGGTAGGTCTTGGCGTTGAAGGCGATGCGGTGGGCGGCCGGCAGGTCGGCGGCCTGGTCGACGTAGACGTGGCAGTTGCCGTCCAGGTGCTTGATCAGCGGCACGCGGGCCTCGTCGGCCAGCCGCTGGATCAGGCCCTTGCCGCCGCGCGGCACGATCACGTCGACGTAGTCGGTCATCGTGACCAGGTGGCGCACGGCCTCGCGGTCGGTGGTGCCGATCACCTGCACGGCGGTCTCGGGCAGGCCGGCGCTGCTCAGGCCGGCCTGAATCACCTTGCCCAGCGCCAGGTTCGAGTGCAGCGCTTCCTTGCCGCCACGCAGGATGGTGGCATTGCCGGATTTCAGGCACAGTGCCGCCGCGTCGATCGTGACGTTGGGGCGCGATTCGTAGATGATGCCGATCACGCCCAGCGGCACGCGCATCTGGGCGACCCGCATGCCATTGGGACGCACCGTGGCGGCCGACAGGCTGCCGACCGGGTCGGGCATCGCGGCGATCTGTTCCAGGCCCTTGGCCATGGTGTCGAGCGCGCGGTCCGACAGCGTCAGACGGTCGAGCAGCGACGGGGCCAGCGCGTCACGGCGCGCGGCAGCCAGATCCCGTTCGTTGGCGTCCTTGAGCGCGGCGCGCTGGTCAGCCAATGCCTGCGCCATCGCGCGCAGCGCGGCGGCCTTGTCGCGATCTGGCGCCTTGGCGATCTGGCGCGCGGCCTGCCGCGCTTGCTTGCCGAGGGCGTGCATGGATTGCGTGAGATCGTCTGACATGGCTGCCTGCTTGACTGTCGTTGCGTGGCGGCGCGCGGCCACCGTGAAGGAGGGGATCGGAGATTCTACTTGCTGGCGCGTTCGCGTCCACCGGCGGCGATGCGCAGCGCCAGCCGCAGCATCTCTTCCCACGGATCGGACAGCCGGCCGGGCACCTTCAGGCCCTTGACCAGCCGGTCGACGTCGTGGGCGTGCTGCACCGCCATCGGCCACGCGCGTGCCGGCACGCGGGCCAGCGCCTGCAGCGCGAGCCGCTCGTGATTGCCGAAAAAACGCAGCTTGCGCAGCAGTCCGTTGAAGTCCTGGCCGCTGGCGCGCGCCTCGGCCAGCCGCGCCAGCGAGCGGACTTCTTCGCCGACCGCCCACAGCACCAGCGGCAGCGCCTCGCCTTCGGCGCGCAGGCCCTCGAGGATGCGCACCACCCGCAAGGCGTCGCCGGCCAGCATGGCGTCACGCAGCGCAAAGACGTCGTAGCGCGCCACGTTCATGACGGCGCGCTCGACGTCGGCGGCGGCGATCTGGCCCTCGGGGTAGAGCAGCCCGAGCTTCATGATTTCCTGGTGGGCCGCCAGCAGGTTGCCTTCGACCTTGTCGGCGATCCACTGGCCGGTGGCGCTGTCGACCGACTGCTGCTGGCGCGCCAGCCGGCTGGATATCCAGGCCGGCAGGCGGCTGCGTTCGATGGTCGGGACATCGACCATGACCGCATGGCGCGCCACCGCCTGGGCCCATTTGGCGTCGCGCGTGGCCCGGTCGAGCTTGGGCAGCGACAGCACCACCACGGTGTCCGGGTCGGCCTGGCCTTGCGAGGCCTGTGCCATCCGCGCCAGCGTATCGGCGCCGGTCTTGCCCGGCTTGCCCGACAGCAGCTTGAGCTCGAGCAGCTTGCGGTCGCCGAACAGCGACACGCTCTGGGTCTCGGCCGCGACCGCGCCCCAGTCGCTGCGCGCGTCCATGACCAGCGTGCGGCGTTCGGTGTAGCCCTTGTCACGCGCGCTGGCGCGCAAGGCGTCGAGCGTCTCGGTGACCAGCAGGGCTTCGTCGCCGCTGACGCAATACAGCGGCGCCAGCGTCTTGGCGCCGGCCAGCGACGAGATCAGGCGGTCGGCATCGATGGCTTGCGACATCGTGCCGTCAGTACCGGTTCGGCCGCGTTCCCAGCGAGGGCTCTTGCGGAGGGCGGGGCGCGCCCTGTTGCTCGGCGGTGGGCGGCGGCAACAGCTCGAGCGTCTCGGCGTCGGGATTGGTGCGCAGGTTCTCGATCGCCAGCGTGACGTCCGGCGCGGTGACGCGCCGCACGATGCGGGCGATCAGCGAGCGTTCCATGGCCAGGAACAGCGTGCGGGCTTCCTGGTCCTTGGCCTGCAGCACCTGATCGTCGTAGGGCATGTCCTGCGAGGCGGTCAGCGTGGTGTCGGGCAGGATCACGCGGCCCTGCGCGTCGACCATGCGGAACACATAGCGGATCGACAGTTCGTATTCTTCGACACGGCCGTCCGGATTGAGCGAGACCTCGCGTTCTTGCTGGTCGCTGGCGACCTGGATCAGCGAGGCCTGCGCCTCGCGCGGGCTGGGCACCTGGCGCGTGCCCGGCGACGTGGCGGCCAGCGCGCGGCGCAGGTCGGCGCCGAAGCGGGTGTTGTCCGGCACGCCGACGTAGAGCGTCTCGAGCGGCATCGGCTGCGAGCCGCGCATCGCGAAGCCGCAGCCGGTCAGCGCGGCCAGCAGCGCGACGGCCGCCAGCCGGGCCAGTTGCCGGGTAAGACCTGTTTCAGAGCCTGAGCGCATCATGTCTGGACCTCAGCCGACGACGTTGACCAGCTTGCCGGGCACCACGATAACCCGTTTCGGGGCGCGGCCCTCGAGGAATTTCTCGACCGCTTCGTGGCTCGCGGCCATCGCTTCGATCGCTTCGCGCGCGGCGCCGTTGGCCACGCGCAGCGAGCCGCGCAGCTTGCCGTTGACCTGCAGCATCAGTTCGATCTCGTCGGCCACCAGCGCGGCCTCGTCGACCTGCGGCCACGGCGCGTCGAGCAGGTCGCCCAGCGGCTGCGCGTAGCCCAGGTCGCGCCAGAGCTGCCAGGTGACGTGCGGCACCACCGGGTACAGCACGCGCAGCAGCACGCCGAGCGTCTCGGCCAGCGCCGCGTCGGCCTGCGGGCCGTCGGGCAGCGTGGCGCCGTCGATGGCGTTGAGCATCTTCATGCAGCCCGACACCACGGTGTTGTACTGGATGCGCTCGTAGTCGTAGTCGGCCTGCTTGAGCAGCGTCTGGATCTCGCGGCGCAGGTCCTTGATGGCGGCCGGCGCGCCGCTCCAGTCGGGCGTGCCGGCGGCCAGCGCGCGCTGCACGTTCTGCTGGCGCGACTGGCAGGCGGCCCACAGGCGGCGCAGGAAGCGGTTCGAGCCATCGACACCCGAGTCGGACCACTCGAGCGTCTGCTCGGGCGGGCTGGCGAACATCACGAACAGGCGCGCGGTATCGGCGCCCTGCGTGTCGATCAGCGATTGCGGATCGACGCCGTTGTTCTTGGACTTGGACATCGTGCCGACGCCGCCGTACTGCACTTCGGTGCCGTCAGACTTGAGCCGTGCGCCGGTGATCGCGCCGCGCGCGTCGTAGACGTTGTCGACCTCTTCGGGCCAGAAGTATTCGACGCCGCCCTGCGCGGTGCGGCGCGAGTAGATGTGGTTCAGCACCATGCCCTGGCACAGCAGCTTGGTGAAGGGCTCGTCGAACTTGACCAGGCCCAGGTCACGCATGACGCGGGTCCAGAAACGCGCGTACAGCAGGTGCAGCACGGCGTGTTCGATGCCGCCGATGTACTGATCCATCGGCATCCAGTAGTCGTTGCGGGCGTCGACCATGGCCTGGCCGTTGCCGGCCGAGGCGTAGCGCATGAAGTACCACGACGAGTCGACGAAGGTGTCCATCGTGTCGGTCTCGCGGCGCGCCGCTTTGCCGCAGCGCGGGCACGAGCAAGACAGGAAGGCCTCGTTGCGCGTCAGCGGGTTGCCGCTGCCGTCCGGGATCAGGTCGTCGGGCAGCACCACCGGCAGGTCCTGCTCGGGCACCGGCACCGGGCCGCAATCCTCGCAGTGGATGATCGGGATCGGCGTGCCCCAGTAGCGCTGGCGCGAAATGCCCCAGTCGCGCAGCCGGAAGGTGGTCTGCTTTTCGCCCAGGCCCTGCGCGGCGAGGTCGGCGGCGACCGCGTCGACTGCCTGCGCATACGGCAGGCCATCGTACTTGCCGGAGTTGATGGTGCGGGCGATCTGCTTGTCGCCGTACCAGTCCTGCCAGGCGTCCAGCGAGTAGTCGCGCCCATCGGCGCCGATGACCTGCTTGATCGCGATGCCGTATTTCTTGGCGAACGCGAAGTCGCGCTCGTCGTGCGCCGGCACGCCCATCACCGCGCCGTCGCCGTAGCTCATCAGCACGTAGTTGCCGACCCAGACCTCGATCGCCTCGCCGGTCAGCGGATGGGTGACCGACAGGCCCAGCGGCATGCCTTCCTTTTCGCGCGTGGCGATCTCGGCCTCGGTGGTGCCGCCCTTGCGGCACTCTTCGACGAAGCGGGCGATCTCGTCATTGCCGCGCGCGGCCAGCTCGGCCAGCGGATGTTCGGGGGCGACCGCGCAGAAGGTCACGCCCATGACGGTGTCGGCGCGCGTGGTGAAGACGTACAGCTTGCCGTCCTGCACCAGCTGGCCCTGTTCGTCACGGATCTGGTGCGGGAAGGCGAAGCGCACGCCCTCGCTCTTGCCGATCCAGTTCTCCTGCATGATGCGCACGCGCTCGGGCCAGCCGGGCAGGCCGTTCTGCACCGGGTCGAGCAGCTCTTGCGCATATTCGGTGATGCCCAGGTAATAACCGGGGATCTCGCGCTTTTCGACCGGCGCGCCCGAGCGCCAGCCGCGTCCGTCGATGACCTGTTCATTGGCCAGCACGGTCTGGTCGACCGGATCCCAGTTGACCACCTGGGTCTTGCGGTAGGCGATGCCCTTGTCGAGCATCTTCAGGAACAGCCACTGGTTCCATTTGTAGTACTCGGGGTCGCACGCGCACATCTCGCGCGACCAGTCGATGGCCAGCCCCATCGCCTTCATCTGCTTCTTCATGTAGGCGATGTTGTCGTAGGTCCACTTGGCGGGCGGGACCTTGGACTTGATGGCCGCGTTTTCCGCCGGCATGCCGAACGCGTCCCAGCCCATGGGCATCAGGACGTTGTAGCCGCGCATGCGCAGCTGGCGGGCCATCATGTCGTTGATGGTGTAGTTGCGCACGTGGCCCATGTGCAGCTTGCCGCTGGGATAGGGCAGCATGGAGCAGGCGTAGAACTTGGGCTTTTCGGAGCCGTCGGGGTTCTTTGCGTGTTCTTGGACCAGATAGACGTCGCGGGCCTGCCAGTCTTGTTGGGCGGCCGCTTCGACGGTAGTGGGGAGGTAGCGTTCCTGCATGGGCTCGTGCGCGGTGGCGAAAAAGGGGTGAGCCGCCCCATCGCGCCGGGGCGCGGTGGCGGTCAAAACCCCTGATTATAGGAGGTGCTAGGGGCGGGCAGGGGGCGAGGGCATTTCCGGGATGCGCGCACTGGGCGCAAGGGCGCCATAAGCCAGCGTAAGGGCCGCCAGGAAGGCGCCCGCCGTGACGACCGCCGGCCAGCCGAAATGGGCGTACAGCCAGGACGATACCAGCGAACCCGAGGCGCCGCCGATGAAGTAGCAGGTGACGTATCCGGCGGTCAGGCGGCTGCGCGCTTCGGGCCGCAGCCGGTAGATGGAACTGGTGTTGGTGACGTGAACGCCCTGGATCGCCAGATCCTGAACCAGGATGCCCGCCAGCAGCGCAACGACCGACACCTGGCCGAACGCCATCAGTCCCCAGGAACCCAGAAGCAGCAGCAGGCCCACGCGGGTGGCGAGGTTGCCCAGTCCGCGGTCGGCAAGGCGGCCGAAGCGGTTGGCGGCGTAGGCCCCGGCGGCGCCGGCCAGGCCGAAAAGGCCAATGGTGGTGTTGCTGTATTCATAAGGCGGGCCGGCCAAGAGGAAGGTCAGCGGGGTCCACAGCATGCTGAAGGCGGCAAACAGCAGTCCGCCAATCAGGGAGCGGGCGCGGAACAGGGGTTCCTCGACGAACATGCGCAGGATCGACCCCAGCAGACGCGGATAGCTCATTGCCGTGGGGCTTTGGTAGCGGGGCAGCACGCGCCACAGGACGGCGGACATGCACAGCATCAGGATGGCGGCCACCCAGTACACCGTGCGCCAGCTGCCCACGTCGGCCAGCGCGCCGGCCGCGGTGCGGGCCAGCAGGATGCCCAGGAGCAGCCCGCTCATGACGGTCCCGACGGCCTTGCCCCGCTCGTGGGGCGCGGCCAGCGTGGCGGCGAAGGGCACGAGGATCTGGGCGACGACGGACAGCATGCCGGTCAGGGCGGTGCCCAGGATCAGCACCGCGATGTTGCTGGCAAAGGCCGAGATCAGCAGGCCGCCCGCGGCCAGCAGGTTCATCAGCACGATCAGCGCGCGGCGCTCGAACATGTCGCCCAGCGGCACCAGCAGCATCAGGCCCACCGCGTAGCTGAGCTGCGCCGTGGTGACGATGGTGCCGGCGGCGGCGTTCGAAATCGAGAACTGCTGACCGATCGTGTGCAGCAGGGGTTGCGCGTAGTAGTTGCTGGCGACTGCCAGGCCGGTCGCCACGGACATCAGGAGGATGATGGGCGCGGTGAGCGTGGGCGTGGATTGCGTAGGAGAAGTCACTGATCTGAGGCTGAAAGGGTGATGACGGTGGGCGGCAGGCAGCTCAGGCGTCGACGCTGCCGGGCGTTTCCTGGTCCTGCTTGATCAGCAGCTTTTTCAGAAGGCCCGCCAATTGGCGGCGTTCCGCGGCGGACAGCGGTTCCAGCAGGTCGTTCAGGTCGCTCAGATAGTCCTTGAGCAGGATCTTGATCGTGCGCAGCCCATCGGCGGTGAGCGACACGATGACGCCGCGGCGGTCGTCGGGATTGGGACTGCGCACGAGCAGCCCGGCCTCTTCCAGCCGGTCCAGGCGGTTGGTCATGGCGCCGGACGTCAGCAAAAGGGCTTGCACGAGTTTTTGCGGATTCATCGCATACGGCGCGCCGGTTCGGTAGAGCGTGGCGAGCACGTCGAATTCGCCCTGATGCAGGTTGTACTGGCGAAAGGTGCGATTGACGTTGCGGGCGGCGAATGCGTTCAGGCGGAAGAGGCGGGCGACCACCGACATGGCGGCGAAGTCCTGCGCAGGGCATTCCTGCGTCCATTGCGAGATCACGAGATCGACAAGGTCATTCATGGCGGCGGGTTGGTGTGTCAATGTGAAGTATCTTCACGTAAAGACAAAATTCTAGCAGCGCCTTGCCGGCAACGCAAAGCGCCCGGCACAGGCCGCGCGCCATCACCGCGCGCAAATGAAGAAGGGCCCGCCTCTTGCGAGGCGGGCCCTTCCCGGCTTGACCGGATACTGCGCGTAATGAAATTACTGCGCGGCGTCCTTCAGCTTCTTGAGCGGGCGAACCTTGACCTTGACCGAAGCCGGCTTGGCGGGGAACCAACGCTCTTCGCCCGTGAACGGATCCTTGCCGAAGCGCTTGGCCTTGGCGGGAACCTTCTGCACGGCGACCTTGAACAGGCCGGGCATCGTGAATTCGCCAGCGCCCTTCTTGTCCACGGAGCCCAGCACCGAGGTTTCCAGGCTGGCCAGGACGGCCTTGACCGACTTGGCTTCGACGCCGGATTGCTCAACGATGTAGGCGATGAGCTGGGTCTTGTTCATCGCGGCCTTGATGGCCTTGGGGGCAGCAGCGACCTTCTTGGCGGCGACGGCCTTCTTGGCAGCCGGCTTCACGGCGGGCTTGGCGGCAGTTGCCTTCTTTGCGGGCGCCTTGACGGCGGTCTTGGTGACTTTCTTGGCAGGAGCTTTAGCTTTCGTGGCCATGGTCAAAATCCGTATGTTGAGGACATGGAGCAGCGCGTGCCGGATATCGGCATTTGACGCTACGCGCCCGATGATAGCGGAAGAGTGGCGGTAAAAGCGGCTTTGCAGCGGGTTTTAAGCCACTGTTTGTTGTTT
>JAEZBO010000110.1 GCA_023427085.1 Pseudomonadota bacterium | reverse complement strand
GGCCGGCGGCGCACGCCGGCCACCCCCACCACCGCCGCCGCATCACGCCTGCGCGGCCTCGTCGGCATCGAGCAGCACCCCCGCCGCGATGATGGTCTGGGCCGCGCTCTGGATGTCGTCGCGCAGCGCCGCGCCGGCGCCCACCGTATCGCCTTTCTCGAGCGCCGCGATCATGCGTTGGTGGTGCGTGACCGCGGTGCGCTGCTTCACGCGCGGCGATCCCGAGCGCAGGTCGTAGTTCAGGATCGGCCCGACCCGCAGCCACAGGCTTTCAATCATCTTGAACAGCAGCGGCATGGCCGCCGCGCGGTACATCGCGAAGTGCAGTTCGCGGTTGTACAGGATCAGCTTGGCCGCGTCGGGTTCGGCGCCGCGCATCTCGGCCTCGAGCCGGTCGTTCCAGCCGCGCATCTCCTTGACCAGTGCCTTCGTACAGTTCTCGGCCGCGTGATGCGCGGCCAGCGATTCGACGTGCACGCGGATATAGGTCATCTCGCGAAACGCACTGACGGTCATGCGCGGCACACGGATGCTGCGGTTGGCGCTGACCTCGAGCGCCTGTTCGGCCACCAGTTGGTAGACCGCCTCGCGCACCGGCATGACGCTGACGCCGAGCGCCTGCGCGGTGGTGCGCAGCGAGATCTGTTCGCCGGGCCGCAGCCGGCCGCTGGTCAGCAGCTCGCGGATCTGTGCGTGGACGTCGGCGCCCAGCGTCTGGCGCTTGGCGACGGGTGTGACGAGGTCGGTGAGAGTCATGCCGCAATTATATTAGGGTAAGCATGCATTGGTATCTGTGATCACAGATATATACTCGATTCCGATAGGCGGCACAGCCTACGCGCAACACCAACCAAAGGAGACTTTCGTGAAGACAGGCAATCCCCGTTTTTCCGCGTCACGCCGGCAGCTGGTGGTCGGCGCGACGACGGCCGCCGTGCTGGGCGCGGCCCCCGGCTTGTTGCGGGCGCAGGGCTCGGACGTCTATCGCATCGGCCACCTGACGCCGCGCACCGGCTTTCTCGGTCCGATGGGCGAATACGCCGTGATGGGCGCGACGCTGGCGGTCGACGAAGTGAACCAGGCCGGCGGCGTGCGCGGCCGCAAGTTGCAGCTGATGAGCGAGGACAGCGTCAATCCGCAGACCGCCTCGACCAAGGCGCAGCGCATGGTCGAGCGCGACGGGGTGCTGGCGCTGGTCGGCGAGATCAGCTCGGCGTCGGGGCTGGCGATCTCGCAGGTGGCGGCGCGCGCCAACAAGCTGTTCCTGCAGACCGGCTGCAATTCCGACGAACTGCGTGGCAAGAACTGCAGCCGCACGCTGTTCCACCTGGAAGCCAACAACACCATGTACGTGCGCACGGTGGGCCGCGAGCTGCTGCGCCAGAACATGGTCAAGGGCAAGCGCTGGATGGCGTTCACGGCCGACTATGCGTTCGGCCACGACCTGTTCGCGCAGACCAAGAAGTTCATGGACGAGCATGGCGCGGTGTTCGTGTCCAACGACATGATCCCCACCGACGCGACCGAGTTCAGCTCGGTGATCCTGAAGATCCGCCAGCAGAAGCCGGACCTGGTCATGAGCAACCTGGCCGGCAACCAGACCACCAATTTCATGAAGCAGTACAACGAGTTCGGCCTGCCGATTCCGCTGGCGGGCGCCGACCTCAACGCCACCAGCATCTGGGGCGCGGGCGCGGCCGGCTTCAGCGGCGTCTGGCCGATCATCTGGACCCACCAGGTCAAGTCGCCGTCGGCGCAGAAGTTCACGCAGGCCTTCACGCAACGTTTCGGCCGGCCGCCCGACAACCAGGCCATCGCCGACTACCTGGCCATCAAGGTGCTGGCGCAGGCGATCAAGGAAACCGACAGCGACGACACGGCCAAGCTGATCGACTACCTGGAAAGCGGCGTCAAGTTCGACGTGCTGCGCCAGCGCGAGGGCTACTTCCGCAAGTGGGACCACCAGCTCGTGTTCGAGATGTATACGGTCACGCCCAGCCAGGGCAAGGCGGCCGACAAGTGGGAGATCTTCCAGACCAGCGAGCCGGTGCCGGGCACTGGCGAGGACATGGAGCTGCTGCTGCCGACGATGGCGGAGAACGCCTGCAAGTTCGCGTGACGTGACGTCCGGCGCGTGCGCGGCCGGCTGCCGGCCGCGCGCGAGCAGGGCGCATCCTCGATGCATGGGTCTGGCAAGGAAGCGATGGGCATGGAATTGATCTTCCTCGCCGAACAGGTGGCCAACGGCCTGCTGCTCGGCTTCTATTACCTCTTGATCGCGCTGGGGCTGTCGATCATCTTCAGCCTCGGTGGCGTGGTCAACCTGGCGCATGGCGCGTTCTTCGCGCTGGGCGCCTACTTCATGGTGACGATCACCGGCTGGGCCGGCTACGGCGTGGGCTTTGTCGCCTCGCCGCTGCTGGTGGCGCTGCTCGGCATGATCGTCGAGCGGCTGTTCCTGCGGCGCTTCTACAAGGCCGATCCGGTGCTGAGCCTGCTGTTCACGTTCGGGCTGGCGATGGTGATCGAGCAGTCGCTGCGCATGATCTACGGCGCCTCGCCGCTGCAGTTCTCGATCCCGCCGGGGGCGCGCGGCATGCTGACGGTGGGCGACTTCATGTATCCCAACTACCGGCTGGCCATGCTGGTGGTGGCGCTGCTGGCGCTGGGCGCGACCTGGTGGCTGCTGCGCCGCACCGCCTTCGGCAAGGTGGTGCGCGCCGGCATCAGCGACCCGGACATGGTGCGGGCGCTGGGCATCTCGCTGGCGCCGGTGCTGACCGCCGTGTGCGGCATCGGCATCGGCCTGGCCGGGCTGGCCGGCGCCTTGCTCTCGCCAGTGACCGGCGTGCACCCGGCCATGGGCCACGAGATCCTGACCGCCGCCTTCGTGGTCGTGGTGATCGGCGGGCTGGGCAGCTTCTGGGGCGTGGTGGTGGCGGCCGTGCTGGTCGGCGTGCTGCGCGGGCTGACCGCGTATTTCTATCCGCCCGCGTCGGAAGCCTCCCTCTATCTGTTGATGCTGGCCGTCCTGTTGCTGCGACCGCGCGGCATCATGGGTGAACGCATGGAACGCCTGGAGTAAGCCGTGCAGAACAACGAACTGAAAACCCTCGCGATGCTGGCGGCCGGCCTGCTCGTGCTGCCCTTCGCGCTGCAGGCGGGCGGCCTGACCTACACCTCGGCGGTCGATTGTGTGCTGCTGGCGATGGTCGGCCTTGGGCTGAACGTGCTGCTGGGCCAGACCGGCCTGGTGTCCTTCGGCCACGGCGCCTGGTACGGCATCGGCGCCTACGCGGTCGCCATCCTGCAGGTGCGCTATCTGCCCGACAGCGTGGTGCTGCCGGTGCTGGGCGCGGTGGCGCTGGTGGCGCTGGCCTCGCTGGTGGTCGGCGCGCTGGTGCTGCGCCGGCGTGGCGTCTACTTCTCGCTGCTGACGCTGGCGTTTTCGGCGCTGTGCTTCACGGTGGCCTATCGCTGGACCTCGCTGACCGGCGGCGAGAACGGCATGGGCGGCATCGAGCGCCACAGCCTGGCCGGCCTGTCGCTGGATCACGGCCCGAGCTTCTATGCCGTCGTGGCGCTGATCGGCCTGGCCGTGGCGGCGTTGTTGCTGCGCCTGACGCATTCACCGTTCGGCAAGGTGCTGCTGGCCATCCGCGAGAACGAGGTGCGCACCCGCTTCGTCGGTTATCCGGTGCGCCGCTACAAGCTGGTCGCCTTTGCGATCTCGGCCACCGTGACCGGGCTGGCGGGCGGGCTGGCGGTGCTGAACCACCGCATCGCCTCGGCCGAAAGCCTGTCGGTGCCGTTCTCGGGCGAACTGCTGGCCATCGTGCTGATCGGCGGCATGCGCAGCTTCGCCGGGCCGATCCTGGGCGCACTGTTCTTCGTGCTGTTTCGTGAATACCTGTCGATGGTCACCGAGAACTGGCTGCTGTGGTTCGGCCTGGTGTTCATCGCCTTCATCCTGTTCTCGCCGGCCGGGCTGGCGGGCATCGGGCAGCGCGTGTGGCGCCTGATCCGGCCCGAGGCCGACCGGGCCGCGGCGATGGGCGCGCGCAGCACGCCCCCCGAGGTCGGCGAGTTTCCGTCCTTCCTGCAGCGCAGCGACCGCCAGCCGCTGGTGGCCGAGCGCGTCAGCAAACGCTTCGGCGGCGTCAAGGCGGTCGCCGACGTCAGCACGACGATCGCCGACCAGGGCGTGCATGCGCTGATCGGGCCCAACGGCGCCGGCAAGACCTCGTTCTTCAACCTGCTGTCGGGCATGTTCGCGCCGGAGGAAGGCAAGGTGACGCTGGGCGCGCGCGACCTGACCGGCGGCACGCCCGACACGATCTGCGCGGCCGGGGTGGCGCGCTCGTTCCAGATCACCAACCTGTTCAAGGGCCTGTCGGTGCGCGACAACCTGCTGCTGGCGGTGATGGCGCGCGACCCGGCGCGCTACGCCATCCTGCGGCGGTCGGCCGACCTGCGCCAGGCGCAGCAAGAGACCGACGAACTGGTGCGTTTCCTGGGCGTGACCGGCATGGAGACCGCGCTGGCCGAAGATCTCTCGTATGGCGGCCAGCGGCTGGTGGACATGGGGCTGGCGCTGGGCTCGGCGCCGCGGCTGCTGTTGCTGGACGAGCCGCTGGCCGGCCTGGCGGTAGCCGAGCGCGACCGGATCGGCCGCTTGATCCGTGCGCTGGGCGACCGCATCGGCGTGCTGCTGGTCGAACACGACGTCGACCGTGTGTTCGCGCTGTCGGACCGCATCACCGTGATGAACCAGGGCGCCGTGCTGATCGAGGGCGATGCCGCGACGGTGCAGCGCGACGAGCGCGTGCACGAGATCTACATCGGCTCGGGCAGCGAGGCGCTGGCCGCCAAGGTGCGGCCGGCCGAGGTGTCCGGCGAGGTCACGCTGGCGGTGGCCGGCATCGAGGCCTATTACGGCAAGAGCCACATCCTGTCCGGCATCGGCTTCTCGGCGCATCGCGGCGAGATCGTCGCAGTGCTGGGCCGCAACGGCGCCGGCAAGTCGACCTTGCTCAAGAGCCTGATCGGCATGGCCCGGCTGGCGCAGGGCGAGGTCACGGTGGCGGGCCAGACGATCCGCTCGCCGGTGCCCGAGGCGATGGCGCGGCTGGGCCTGGCCTTCGTGCCGCAGGGCCGCCGGCTGTTCCCAGGGCTGACCGTCAAGGACAATCTGATGCTGGGCCGGCTGCGCCGCGCCAGCGACGACGCCTGGGACGACGAGCGCATCTTCGCGATCTTCCCGCGGCTGCGCGAGCGTTACCTGGTGAACGCCGAACTGCTGTCGGGCGGCGAGCAGCAGATGGTCGCGATCGCGCGCGCATTGTCGGGCCACGTGCGGGTGCTGCTGCTGGACGAACCGTTCGAGGGCCTGTCGCCGGCGATGACCGAGGAGGTCTTCAACGCCATCCTCAAGCTCAAGGGCGAGGTCACCATCCTGATCGTCGATCACAACCTCGACCTGACGCTGGCGCTGGCCGACACCGCGCTGGTGCTGGATCGCGGCCGCGTCTCGCATCACGGGCCGGCCTTGCCGCTGTTGACCGACCTGGCCTTGCGGCGCGAGAAGCTGTGGGTCTGAGCGGGCAGGGCAAGCCTTATCTTTCAAGCAAGGAGCAGCATCATGGTGGGTGACAAGATCCTCTCTGGCCGACGCGTGCTGGTGACGGCCGGCGCCGGCGGCATCGGCCTGGCCATCACGCGGGCCCTGCACGGCGCCGGCGCGCGGGTATTCGTCTGCGACGTCGACGCGGCGGCGCTGGCGGCGGCGCGCGAGTCGCTGC
>JAEZBO010000089.1 GCA_023427085.1 Pseudomonadota bacterium | reverse complement strand
CGGATGGCGATGGCCTACGGCGGCGATCCGCTCGACGGGCCGCGCCTGCTGCAGGACCTTACCCTCCTCGAAACCTTCGAGAACGGAATCGGCCGCCCGGCGCGCGGCGCGGCCCGCGATCAGGACTGCGCGGGCTGCAGGTAGGACAGCACCTGCGTGAAGATCTTGGGCGTGCCGGCCAGCACGTTGCCGGTGTCGAACCAGGTCTGTTCGCCACGGAAGTCGCCGATCAGGCCACCGGCCTCGAGCACCAGCAGGCTGGCGGCGGCCATGTCCCAGGGCTTGAGGCCCTGGCCGCAGAAGCCGTCGAAACGGCCGCAGGCCACGTAGGCCAGGTCGAGCACGCTGGAGCCGGTGCGGCGCACGCCGGCGCAGCTGTCGGCCATGTCGGCGAAACGCGGGAAGGTCGTCTGGTCGGGGCCCGACGGACCGGGCCAGCGCGCCGACAGCAGCGCGTCGTGGAAGCGGATGCGGCCCGAAACCCGCACGCGGCGGTCGTTCAGGAACGCACCGCCGCCGCGGCTGGCGGTGAACATCTCGTTGCGGGCCGGATCGTAGATCACCGCCTGCGTGATCTGGCCGCGCGACAGCAAGGCGATCGACACTGCGTAGGTCGGCAGGCCGTGGATGAAGTTGGTGGTGCCGTCCAGCGGGTCGATGATCCACTGGTTGTCGACCTGGCTGCCGCCGTCGGCGGCTTCGCGCAGGCCCGACTCTTCGCCCAGGAAGGCGTGGTCGGGGTAGGCATTGCCCAGGATGTCGATGATGGCCTCTTCGGCGGCGCGATCGACTTCCGTGACATAATCGCGCGGCCCCTTGCGGGCGACCTGCAGCCGGTCTATGTCCAGGCTGGCGCGATTGATGATCGAGCCTGCGCGACGAGCCGCCTTGATGGCGGTATTGAGCATGGGATGCATAAAATTCCGTCTTGAATTCGGGGGCGCCGGGCCCAAAACACACTATTTTAAATGACAGCCGCCTTTTCTCGCGTTCGCTTCGTAATGACCCACCCCAGCCACCCCGGCAACGTGGGTTCGGCCGCCCGCGCCATCAAGACCATGGGCTTCGGCGAACTGGTGCTGGTGGCGCCGCTGACCGAGGCCATCACCACGCAGCCGGAAGCGATTTCGCTGTCCAGCGGCGCGGCCGACGTGCTGGCCCGGGCCCAGGTGGTCGAGACGCTTGAACAGGCGCTGGCGCCGGTGACGCTGGCCTTTGCGCTGACGGCCCGGCCACGCGATCTCGGCCCGCCGGTCTGCGACATCCGCGAAGCCGCCAGCCAGGCCCGCGCGCATTTGGCCGACGCGCAGCACGGCCGGGTCGCCATCGTGCTGGGCACCGAGCGCAGCGGCCTGACCAACGAACACATCGCACTGTGCCAGCGCATCTGCCATATCCCGGCCAATCCCGAGTACAGCTCGCTGAACGTGGCGCAGGCCTTGCAACTGGCCGCCTGGGAAATGCGCTACGCGCTGCTCGAGGCCGACCAGCGGCTGCCGGCCACGCCGGCACTGCCGCAGCCGCCCGCCGACGGCAGCCTGCCGGCCAGCGGTGACAAGGTGCAGGCCCTGCTGGCGCACTGGGAGCAGGCGCTGGTGGCGGTGGGCTTCCTCAATCCCAAGCATCCCAAGAAACTGATGCCACGCATGCGGCACCTGTTCGGCCGCAACGCGCTGACGCAGGACGAAGTCGACATGATGCGCGGCGTCTGCACCGCGATGCTGTCGACCGTGGCGCGGGGCGAGCCGCGTCATCCGCCGGGTTCGACCGGTTCGACGGGTGCCGCGGATTCAACGGATTCGACGGATTCAGCGGATTCGGCGGACGCAGTGCCGCCAGCGGCGCCGGGCCGGCCGGACGACGGGCGCCAACGGGACTGAACGGCCACCGCTCACCGGTGGCGTTGCTCACCGGTGGCCTTGCTCACCCCGCCAGGTCCAGCCCGGTCATCTCTCGCAGCGCCGCCATCCCCGCGCCCGACAGATCCTCGATCACGCGCACCACGCCGCCCGGCTCGAAGCCGAACACCGCGACGTCGGTGTACAGGCGCGTGACGCAAGCCTTGCCGGTCAGTGGATAACTGCACGCATCGACCAGCTTGCTGTGGCCCTCGCGGGTCAGCAGTTCCATGATCACGTAGACCGACTTGGCCCCCATCGCCAGGTCCATCGCGCCGCCGACCGCCGGGATCGCGTCGGCATGGCCGGTATGCCAGTTGGCCAGGTCGCCATGGCGAGAGACCTGGAAGGCGCCGAGCACACAGATGTCGAGGTGACCGCCGCGCATCATCGCGAACGAATCGGCGTGATGGAAAAAGCTGGCGCCCGGCAGTTCGGTGACCGGCTGTTTGCCGGCATTGATCAGGTCGGGGTCCTCGAGCCCCGGCGCCGGGGCCGGTCCCATGCCCAGTATGCCGTTCTCGCTGTGCAAAAAAATCTCGCGCTCGGCCGGCAGGCAGTTGGCCACCAGCGTCGGCAGGCCGATGCCCAGGTTGACGTAGCTGCCCTCGGGGATGTCCAGCGCGACGCGCTGCGCCATCGCCTTGCGGTCCAGCCGTTTCATGGGTTGCTCCCTTGCACCACGCGCTGCACGAAGATGCCGGGCGTGACCACCGCCTCGGGATCGAGGCCGCCCAGCTCGACCACCTGGTCGACCTGCACCACGCAGACCCGCGCCGCGGGCGCCATGATCGGCCCGAAGTTGCGCGCGGTCTTGCGGTAGACCAGGTTGCCCCAGCGATCCGCGGCGCGCGCCTGGATCAGGCAGTAATCGGCCTTCAGCGCGTATTCGAGCACCTGCTCGCGGCCGTCGATCACGCGCGTCTCCTTGCCTTGCGCCAGCAGCGTGCCGGCGCCGGTCGGCGTATAGAACGCGCCGACGCCGGCACCGGCGGCGCGGATGCGTTCGGCCAGCGTGCCCTGCGGCACCAGTTCGAGCTCGACCCGGCCGGCCCGGTAGAGGCCGTCGAACACGTGCGAATCGAGCTGGCGCGGATACGAGCAGATCACCTTGCGCACGCGCCCGGCCGCCAGCAGCGCCGCCAGACCGACGTCGCCCTGGCCGGCGTTGTTGTTGATCACCACCAGGTCACGCGCACCCTGCTCGCGCAGCGCCTCGATGAGCAGCCGCGGCTGGCCGGCCGGCCCGAAGCCGCCGATCATCACGGTGGCGCCGTCGGGCACGTCGGCCAGCGCCTGCGCGGCGCTGTCGACCAGCTTCGAGATCATGCCAGCGGCCTCATTCGACCTTGGCGCCCGAGGCCTTGACCACCGGGCCCCAGCGATCGACTTCCTGCTGGATGAACTCGCCGAACTGCTGCGGCGTGGTGTCCTGCGCCACCGCGCCCAGGTCGGCCAGGCGCTTGCGCACCTCGGGCCGCGCCAGCACCTTGCGGGCCGAGTCGTTGAGCACCTTGATGACCTCGGGCGGCGTGCCCTTGGGCGCGATCAGGCCGAACCACGAGGACACGTCGAAGCCCGGAAAGCCCGATTCGGCCATGGTCGGCAGGTCGGGGGCGGTGGCCGAACGCTCGGCGGTGGTGACCGCCAGCGCGCGCAGCTTGCCCGACTGCACGTGCGGCCAGGCCGACGGCATGTTGTCGAACATGAACTGCACCTGGCCGCCGATCAGGTCGGTCAGCGCCGGCGAGCTGCCCTTGTACGGCACGTGCAGCGCGTCGAGCTTGCCTTCGATCTTGAAGAGTTCGCCGGCCATGTGGATCGACGTGCCGCTACCCGACGAGGCGAAGGCCAGCTTGCCGGGCTCCTTGCGCAGCAGTTCGACCAGCGACTTGACGCTGTCGGCCTTGACCGAGGGATTGACCACCAGCACGTTGGGCACCTTGGCGGCCAGCGCCACCGGCGCGAAATCGCGCGTCAGGTCGAACGACAGGTTCTTGTACAGCGAATGATTGATCGCGCTGGTGACGGCGACCATGTACAGCGTGTAGCCATCGGGCGTGGCGCGGGCGACCGCTTCGGCGCCGATGTTGCTGCCGGCGCCCGGGCGGTTCTCGACCACGAAGCCCTGCTTGAGATCGTCGCCCATGGCCTGCACCAGGATGCGCGCCACCACGTCGGTGGTGCCGCCGGCCGGGAAGCCGACCACCACCCGCACCGGCTGGGCCGGATAGGCTGCCCACGCGGGCGCGGCCAGCGACGCCGCCAGCGCCACGGCGCCGGTCGCGGCCAGCG
>JAEZBO010000057.1 GCA_023427085.1 Pseudomonadota bacterium | reverse complement strand
GGCTGGGCCAGACGGCGCGCGCCGCGGCCGGCGCCGGTCTGCTGACGCTGGTCGACCCGCTGGTGCGCGCCGGCGCCTGGGCCGCCGGGTCGGATGCGCCCGAGAAGGCCGAGGTGCGCATCGGCTTCATCCCGCTGACCGACTGTGCCTCGGTGGTGATGGCCTCGGTGCTGGGCATCGACCAGAAGTACGGCGTCAAGATCGTGCCGACCAAGGAGGCCTCGTGGGCCGGCGTGCGCGACAAGCTGGTCAACGGCGAGCTGGACTTCGCGCATGTGCTGTACGGGCTGATATACGGCATGCACCTGGGCGTGGGCGGGCCGCGCAAGGACATGGCGGTGCTGATGACGCTGAACCAGAATGGCCAGGCCATCACGCTGTCGAACCAGCTGCGCGAGGCCGGCGCCACCGACGGCCAGACGCTGGCCGCGTTGATGGCAAAGAAGGAGCGCGAGTTCACGTTCGCGCAGACCTTCCCGACCGGCACCCACGCGATGTGGCTGTACTACTGGCTGGCCAGCCACGGCATCGATCCGATGAAGGACGCCAAGATCATCACCGTGCCGCCGCCGCAGATGGTGGCCAACATGCGCGTGGGCAACATGGACGGCTTCTGCGTCGGCGAGCCGTGGGGCGCGCGCGCGATCCTCGACAAGATCGGCTTCACCGGCGTGACGACCCAGCAGATCTGGCAGGACCACCCCGAAAAGGTGCTGGGCACCTCGGCCGACTTCGTCGCCCGCCATCCGAACACCGCCCGCGCGGTGACGGCCGCGATCATCGAGGCCGGCAAGTGGATCGATGCCTCGCCCGAGAACCGTCGCAAGACCGCCGAGACGATCGCCGCGCGCTCGTACGTCAACACCGCCGCGTCGGCGATCACCGACCGCATGCTGGGTGTCTACGAGGACGGCCTGGGCAAGAAGTGGGACGACGCGCATGCGATGCAGTTCTACCGGGACGGGATGGTCGGCTTTCCGTACCTGAGCGATGGCATGTGGTTCCTGACCCAGCACAAACGCTGGGGCCTGCTCAAGGAGCATCCCGACTACCTGGCCGTGGCGCGCCAGGTCAATCGCATCGACATCTACAAGCAGGCCGCCAGCGCCGCCGGCGCGCCGCTGCCGTCGGCCGAGATGCGCAGCAGCAAGCTGATCGACGGCGTGAGCTGGGACGGCAGCGATCCGGCCGCCTATGCGGACGGTTTCAAGATCAAGGCTTGAGCGGCCGCGCCAGCGCGTCCGCCGACAGGAGAACGACATGACGACATCGAGCCCGGCCAGCGACAGCGCGGCCTATGTGGCCCCCGGCATCTGGCGCGAGCGGCTGCAGGCGCTGGTGCGCGCGGCGATCGGACCGGCGGCGGGCTTTTGCCTGTTCGTGCTGGTGTGGCAGGCCATCGCGATGCTGGTGCCCGAGATCCCGACGCCGGGCGTGACCTGGGAGGCCGCCAAGCTGCTGTTCGCCGAACCTTTCTACGACAACGGCCCGAACGACCAGGGCATCGGCTGGAACGTGCTGGCCTCGCTGCAGCGGGTCGGCCTGGGCTTTGGCCTGGCCGCGCTGGTCGGCATCCCGCTGGGCTTTGCGATCGGGCGCTTCGCCGCCGTCAGCGCGATGCTGTCGCCGATCGTCAGCCTGCTGCGGCCGGTCTCGCCGCTGGCCTGGCTGCCGCTGGGCCTGCTGCTGTTCAAGGCCGCCGATCCGGCGGCGATCTGGGCGATCTTCATCTGCTCGATCTGGCCGATGATCATCAATACCGCGGTCGGCGTGACGCGGGTGCCGCAGGACTACCTGAACGTCGCCCGGGTGCTGAACCTGTCCGAATGGAAGGTGATGACGCGTGTGCTGCTGCCGGCGGTGCTGCCCTACATGCTGACCGGCGTGCGGCTGTCGATCGGCACCGCGTGGCTGGTGATCGTGGCCGCCGAGATGCTGACCGGCGGCACCGGCATCGGCTTCTGGTTGTGGGACGAGTGGAACAACCTGAAGGTCGAGCACATCGTCATCGCGATCTTCGTGATCGGCATCGTCGGCCTGCTGCTCGAGGTGATGCTGGTGCAACTGGCCAAACGTTTCAGCTATGCCGAGGAATGAAGTCATGCAGAAATTCGTGCGCATCGAGAATGTAGGACAGGTGTTCGCCACCAAGAAGGGTCCGTTCGTCGCCTTGCGCGATATCGACCTGACGGTGGCGCAGGGCGAGTTCATCTCGCTGATCGGCCACTCGGGCTGCGGCAAGTCGACGCTGCTGAACCTGGTGGCGGGGCTGACGCGGCCGACCAGCGGCGTGCTGTTGTGCGCCGAAAAAGAGATCACCGGCCCGGGGCCGGACCGCGCGGTGGTGTTCCAGAACCATTCGCTGCTGCCGTGGCTGACCTGCTACGAGAACGTGCATCTGGCGGTCGAGCGGGTGTTCGCGGCGACCGAGAGCCGCGAGCAGTGCAAGGCGCGCACGCTGGCCGCGCTCGAGCTGGTCGGCCTGGCGCACGCGCAGGGCAAGCTGCCGCGCGAGATCTCGGGCGGCATGAAGCAGCGCGTGGGCATCGCACGGGCGCTGGCGATCGAGCCCAAGGTGCTGCTGATGGACGAGCCGTTCGGCGCGCTGGATGCGCTGACCCGCGCGCATCTGCAGGACGAGCTGCTCAAGATCGTCGCCAAGACGCACAGCACCACCATCATGGTGACGCACGACGTCGACGAGGCGGTGCTGCTGTCGGATCGCATCGTGATGCTGAGCAACGGCCCGGCCGCGACCATCGGCGAGATCCTCGAGGTCGCCTTGCCGCGGCCACGCGACCGGGTGGCGCTGGCCAATGATGGCGACTACCTGGCGTACCGCGCGGCGGTGGTCGACTTCCTGCACCGGCGCCATGGCAATCCGGCGGCGCAGGCCGATGCGGCCGCCGCGGCGCAGCGGGCCGGCGCGGACGCACCGGCGGTGATCGCGGCGGGCACCGCGTCAGCCAGCACCGTCGCGGAATCGCCGGCGATGTCCACGACCGCGCCGGCGGCGATCCTTGCCGCGGCATCCGACGCTGATGCCGGCGTCGAATCCGACGCCGACGTCCCGGCTAGGTCCGGCGTCGCCGCGCTGCCGCAGCCCTCGTCCAGCGATTCGCTCGCCACGACGGCCGTCGCGCCGGCTACTGTCGGCGCCTACGTGGCCGGCAGCGACGCCCCCGAAAAGACCACGCTGCGCGTGGGCTACATCCCGCTGGCGGATTGCGCCACCGTCGCGCTGTGCGCCGAGCTGGGTTTCGACCGGCGTTACGGCCTGCGCATCGAGCCGGTCAAGCAGGCCTCGTGGTCGATGGTGCGCGACGGCCTGTGCGGCGGCGCGCTGGACGCCTCGCACGCCTTGTATTCGATGGTCTACGGCACCCATCTGGGGGTGGGCGGCGCGGCCACGCCGATGGCGATCCTGATGGGCCTGAACCACAACGGCCAGGGCATCACGCTGACGCGCGCGCTGGCCGAACGCGGCGTGCGCGACGGCTGGTCGCTGGCGCGCGCGGTCCGCGGCGGCGAGAGCCTGACGCTGGCCCACACCTTCGCGACCGGCACCCACGCGATGTGGCTGGCCTATTGGCTGGCCGCGCACGGCATCGATCCGGCGCGCGACGTCGACCGCGTGGTGGTGCCGCCGCCGCGCACCGTGTCGACCTTGCAGGATGGACTGGTGCACGGTTTCTGCGTCGGTGAACCGTGGCTGTCGCTGGCCGCCCAGGCCGGCGCCGGGTTCACGGTGGCGACCACCCAGTCGATCTGGGCCGACCACCCCGAGAAGGTGCTGGCCGCCACCGACGACTGGGTCGCGCGGCACCCCAACAGCGCCCGCGCGCTGGTGGCGGCGCTGATCGACACCGCGCGCTATCTGGACGAGACCGGCCATCGCGACGCGGTGGCGCGCCGGCTGGCCCAGCCCGACCTGATCGGGCAGGGCGCCGACGCGCTGGTGGCCTGCCTGGATGGCCGTGGCAGTGACGGCCTGGGCCATCGCTGGGTCGAGCGTCATCCGCTGTCCTTCTATGGCGACGGCAAGGTGACCTTTCCGTACGAATCCGACGGCATCTGGTTCCTGACGCAGTTCGTGCGCTGGGGCCTGCTGCGCAGCGAGCCGGACTATCGCGCGGTGGTGCGCGCGGTCCAGCGCAACGCGCTGTATGCGCAGGCGGCCGCGCTGGCTGGCGCGCCGGTGCCCGATACGCCCGATCGCGACGTGACCTTTTTTGATGGCCAGGTGTTCCGGGCCAACGAGGCCTCGGCCTACGCGCGCGGCTTTCCGATCGCTGCGGCACCGGCCACCGCCGGGCCGTCGCCGTCGCAGGCCCTGCCGGCCGGCGCCTGAGGAGCAGCGCCGATGCGGCAATCCCAGGCACCCGGCAGTGCGCGGCCCAGGCTCATCGTGGTCGGCAACGGCATGGCGGGCGTGCGCACGCTCGAAGAACTGCTGGCGCGCGCGCCCGATCTCTACGACATCACGGTGTTCGGCGCCGAGCCGCATCCGAACTACAACCGCATCATGCTGTCGCCGGTGCTGATGGGCGAGCAGGGCCTGCCCGACATCGTGCTCAACGACCAGGACTGGTACACGCGCCACGGCATCACGCTCAGGCTGGGTTGCAAGGTGGTTGACATCGATCGCGGCCGCCGCCAGGTGCGCGCCGACGACGGCACGCTGCATCGCTACGACCGGCTGCTGCTGGCCACCGGCTCGCGGCCGGTGGTGTTGCCGGTGCCGGGCCACGATCTGGACGGCGTGGTGACCTTTCGCGATATCGCCGACGTGCAGCGCATGATCGACGCCTCGACCCGCCACCGCCACGCGGTGGTGATCGGCGGCGGGCTGCTGGGGCTGGAGGCCGCCAGCGGGCTGGCCGCGCGCGGCATGTCGGTGTCGGTGGTGCATCTGGGCAAGGGCCTGCTCGATCGCCAGCTCGATGGACAGGCGGCGCGCTTGCTGCAACAGACCCTCGAGTCGCGCGGGCTGCGTTTCCTGCTGGGACAGCAGACCGAGGCCTTGCTCGGCGATGCCGACGGACAGGTGCGCGCGGTGCGCTTCGCCGACGGTTCCAGCGTGCCGGCCGAGCTGGTGGTGATGGCGGTCGGCGTGCGTCCCGACACCGCGCTGGCGCAGGCTTGCGGGCTGCAGGTCGACCGTGGCGTGCTGGTCAGCGATACCTTGCTGACCTACGACCCGGCGATCTACGCGGTCGGCGAATGCGTGCGTCACCGTGGCACCGCCTACGGCCTGGTGGCGCCGCTCTACGAGCAGGCGCGGGTGGCCGCCGATCATCTGGCCCAGCTGGGCACCGGCCGCTACGCCGGCAGCGTGGTGTCGACCAAGCTCAAGGTCACCGGCATCGACCTGTTCTCGGCCGGCGACTTCGAGGGTGCGGCCGGCACCGAGGCGATCACGCTCAACGATCCGCTGGGCGCCTGCTACAAGAAACTGGTGCTGCGCGACGGCAAGCTGGTGGGCGCCTGCCTGTATGGCGATACCGACGATGCGCCTTGGTACCTGCGGCTGATCCGCGACGGCAGCGACGTGTCGCCGCTGCGCGATGTCTTGATGTTCGGCGAGCCGGCCGCGCCGGCGCCGCTTGCACAGGTTCATCATGGTTGACGCGCCGAACATCCCCGCGCCCGACACCGAGGTCGCGTCGGTCTGCTGTTATTGCGGCACCGGCTGCGGCGTGCGGGTGAGCGCGCGCGCCGGCAAGGTCATCGCGGTGCGCGGCGATCCGCAACATCCGTCCAATCGCGGCCGGCTGTGCAGCAAGGGCATGTCGTTGGCCGAGACGCTGCGCGACGACGCCGCGCGTGTGCTGCAGGCCAGCTGGCGGCCCGATCGCGCCAGCGCCAGGCAGCCGCTGGCGCTGGACGATGCGCTCGAGCTGGCCGCCAGCCGCATCGCCGACACCATCGGCCTGCATGGCCCCGATGCGGTCGGCCTGTATCTGTCGGGCCAGCTGCTGACGGAAGACTATGCGGTCTTCAACAAGCTGGCGCGCGGGCTGATCGGCACCAACAACATCGACACCAATTCGCGGCTGTGCATGTCCAGCGCGGTGACCGGCTACAAGCTGACGCTGGGCGCCGACGCGCCGCCGGCCTGCTACGACGACCTGGAGCTGGCCGACTGCGTGCTGATCGCCGGGGCGAACATGGCCTATGCGCATCCGGTGCTGTTTCGCCGGCTCGAGGCGGCCCGCGCGGCGCGGCCCCAGATGCGCGTCATCGTGGTCGATCCGCGCCGCACCGATACCGCCACGCTGGCCGACCTGCACCTGCCGATCGCACCGGGCACCGACGTGGCGCTGTTCCACGCGCTGCTGCACGTGATGATGCGCGAAGACCTGATCGACCGGGCCTACATCGACCGGCACACCGAAGGCTTCGACGTGCTGTCGGCCCGTTGCGCGGCCTGGACACCGGCGGCCGCGCAGGCGGTCTGCGGCGTGCCGGCGGCCGACATCGAACGCGCTGCGCGCTGGTTCGGCCAGGCCGGCGCCGCGCTGTCGCTGTACACCATGGGCCTGAACCAGTCGGCCCACGGCACCGCCAACAATGCGGCGCTGATCCATCTGCATCTGGCCACCGGCCAGATCGGCCGGCCGGGCGCCGGGCCGTTCTCGCTGACCGGCCAGCCCAATGCCATGGGCGGGCGCGAGGCCGGCGGCATGGCCAGCCTGCTGCCCGGCCATCGCGATCCGAACGATGCGGCGCACCGCGCCGAGGTGGCGGCGCTGTGGCAGGTGCCCGAGCTGCCGGCGCGCCCGGGCCTGCCGGCGCTGGACCTGTTCGATGCGGTGCTGGACGGCCGCGTGAAGGTGCTGTGGATCGCCGCGACCAACCCGGCCCAGTCGATGCCCGACCAGGCCAAGGTGCGCGCGGCGCTGGCGCGCGCCGAGTTCGTCATCGTGCAGGA
The DNA here is from genome assembly GCA_023427085.1 of Pseudomonadota bacterium. Lineage (GTDB taxonomy): Bacteria > Pseudomonadota > Gammaproteobacteria > Burkholderiales > Burkholderiaceae_B > Orrella. Next base: position 982 of record JAEZBO010000057.1, on the reverse strand, counting down.
GTCCTACGCCAGCGCCGAGACGCTGGCCTATGCCGACCTGGTGCTGCCGGCCGCCACCTGGCCCGAGAAGGACGGCACCGTGACGAACTCCGAGCGCCGCATCAGCCGGGTACGCGCGGCCATCGCGCCGCCCGGCCAGGCCCGCGCCGACTGGCAACTGGCCTGCGGCGTGGCGCAGCGGCTGGCGGCCCGCATCGCGCCCGCCCGGGCCGCGCTGTTCGCATACCGCGACGTCGCCGAGATCTTCGCCGAACACGCGCGTTGCACCGCCGGGCGCGACCTGGACTACAGCGTGGTCACGCACGCGCTGCTCGAGGCCAGCGGTCCGCTGCAATGGCCGGTGCGCGCTGGCGACACGCCAGACGCGCCCGACTCGACCGCAAGGCTGTATGCCGATGGGCGCTATCCCACCGCCAGCGGCCGCGCCCGCTTTCTCGACGTCGACCACGTGCCGGTGGCAGAGCCGGTCGACGATGACTATCCGCTGCAGCTGACCACCGGCCGGCTGCGCGATCACTGGCACACGATGACGCGCACGGCGCTGGCGCCGACCCTGATCCGCCACGTCGAAGAGCCCTGCGTGAACCTGCATCCGGCCGACATGCAGCGGCTGGGCCTGCCCGAAGGCAGCCTGGCGCGGCTGCGCTCGCGGCGCGGCGAACTGGTGTTGCCGGTGCAGGCCGACGAGGGCCTGCGGCCCGGGCTGGCCTTCCTGCCCATGCACTGGGGCAGCGGCTTCATCGGCGGCGGGGGCATCAACGCGCTGACCTTGCCGGATCGCGACCCGCGTTCGTGCCAGCCCGAACTCAAGCATTGTGCGATCGCCGCCGAGCCGGCCGCGCTGGGCTGGCAGGCGGTGGCGTGGCTGCAGGGCGATGCGGCGGCGTTGCGCGAGCGCCTGTCGCCGTGGCTGGCGCGCTTTCCGTACGCGGTCGCGGTGCCGGTCGCCAGCGCCGGCGGCGGCTTGCGGCTGCGCGTGGCG
>JAEZBO010000213.1 GCA_023427085.1 Pseudomonadota bacterium | reverse complement strand
CGCGGCGACAGCGCGGCGGCCCGCGGCGCCAGCCCCTCGCAGGCCCGCGCAAGCGTCTGGCGCACCTGCTCGCTGCGCTGTTCGACGTGGCTGGCGGCGACCTGTTCGGGCTGGAAGTCGGCGTCATCGCTGTCTTGCGACAGGATGGCGTGCATCTGGCCCAACCGCTCACCGATGCGGGCGGCGACGCGGCGCACGGTGCTCCAGTCGGGCTCGCGGCCCTCGCGGGCGGCCGCCTCGAGCGTGCGCCGGCCTTCATCCAGCAGCCACTTCCAGGCATCGCCATGATTGGGCACGAAACCATGCAGCACCGCCAGCGTGCGCGGGCCCGGCAGTCCGGTGTGTTGCAGCGCGCCGAGCAGCGCCGGCGCGTGCGTATACCCGCAGCGTGTCAGGTGGCGCGTCATTTCCGCTTCGGGCGACACGCCGGCCGGCACGCGCCGGATCAGCTTGAGCACGGCCGCGCCATCGATCACGCTCGAGCTGTTCGATTGTTCGCCTTGCAGCACCTTGAGCGCGGGTGGGCGGCCGGTGGCCAGCGCCGCCAGGCCCTGTTCGGCCTCTGCGCGCAGCGGGCCGGCCGACCAGTCCTCGCGCCAGGCTTGCAGCAGCACGCCGGCGAACGCCGCGCTCTGCGCGGTCTCGGCCAGCCAACCCTGGCGGTCCTGGCAGCGCAGCCGCGCCAGCGGCTGCTCGGGCTGCTGGTCCCAATAGGCGCCCAGCACCAGCGCGACCCGCTCGCCCTCGGGCGTGTCGGGCGTCTGCACCAAGGCCAGGTGCAGCGACAGCGTGTCATCGGCGCCAGGCAGCGCATGCAGTTCGTCGAGCCGGGCCGGGCCGGCCGGCTTGTCCTGCGCGAACCAGCGGCGGGTACGCAGGTAGGCGGGCAACACGTCGGTCTCGAGCCGGGCCAGCGATCCGGCGTCCAGCCTCAGGCTGGCGCGGTCGGCGAGCGTGAGGACGGGCAGGGCGGCGCCTGCCGGCGCATTGCGATCATCGTCGGGGCGGCTCATCATTCGACCGCCGTCAGGCGCCACACACGATAGGGCTGATCGGGCGTCAGATGCACCCCCAGGCCGGCCTGCTCGAGCCGCTGCGTGGCGCCGTCGAGCAGGTCGTGCGCCAGCATCACCGCCGGCGCGCCTTGCGGCAGCCAGCGCGGCAAGCGCAGTTCGCCGCCTTGCGCGTGATGCGGGTCCAGGCTGATCGCCACCAACACGACGTTGCCGCCGCAGGGCGTCGCCTTGTAGAAACACAGCAGGTTCGGATTGGCGCAGTCCACCACGCTGAAGCCACGGTGCGATTGCAGCGCCGGGTTCTGGCGGCGGATCAGGTTGAGCCGCGCGATTTGCGCGTTGATGTTGCCCGGCTGATTCCAGTCGCGCTGGCGCAGCTGGTATTTTTCCGAGTCCAGGTACTCTTCCTTGCCCGGCACCGGTGCGCCTTCGCACAGCTCGAAGCCGCTATAGACGCCCCACAGCCCCGAGCTCGTGGCGGCCAGCGCGGCGCGGATCAGGAAGCCCGCACGGCCCGAGCTCTGCAGGAAGTACGGGTTGATGTCGGGCGTGTTGACGAAGAAGTTGGGCCGGAAAAAGTCCGATACCGGCGGCCGCGACAGCTCCAGCAGGTAATCGATCAGCTCTTGCTTGCCGTTGCGCCAGGTGAAGTAGGTGTACGACTGCGTGAAGCCGACCTTGGCCAGCCGATACATCATCTTGGGCCGCGTGAAGGCTTCCGACAGGAACAGCACGTCGGGATGGCTACGCTGGATGTCGGCGATCAGCCACTGCCAGAATGGCAGCGGCTTGGTATGCGGATTGTCGACGCGGAAGATCCGCACCCCTTGCGCCACCCAGAAGGCCACCACGTCACGCAGGGCTTCCCACAGGGCGCTCTTGCGGGCGCGCTTGCCGGTTTCGTCGTAGAAAGAAACGTTGACGATGTCCTGGTACTTTTTTGGCGGGTTCTCGGCGTAGCGGATGGTGCCATCGGCGCGCCGGGTGAACCAGTCGGGATGCTCGCGCAGCCACGGGTGATCGGGCGAGCACTGGATCGCGAAGTCCAACGCCACTTCCAGGCCATGCTGGCGTGCCGCGTGCACCAGCGCCAGAAACTCCGGCAGGCCGCCGAGCTCGGGATGCAGCGCATCGTGGCCGCCTTCCGGCGAGCCGATCGCGTAGGGGCTGCCGACATCGTCGGGCTGCGCCGTCAGGCTGTTGTTGGGGCCTTTGCGATGGGCCGTGCCGATCGGATGGATGGGCGGGAAATACAGCACGTCGAAGCCCATTTCGCGCAGCGCCGGCAGCCGCCGCGTGACGTCGGCGAAGGTGCCATGGCGGCCGGGCTCGGCCGCTTGCGAACGGGGAAACAGCTCGTACCAGCTGGCGAACTCGGCTTGCGGCCGGTCGACCCACAGCGGATAGCTGGCCGAGCTGGTCTGGAAGGCACGGTCATCGAGCGCGCGCATCGCGTCGGCCACGGCCGGGTCGAGCAGCACCGCCACCCGTTCGGCGGTGGCGGCGGGCAGCGCATCGGCGCTCAGGCGTTCGCCCTCGGCGGCCGGGGCCGGCAGATCGCCCAGCGCCAGCAGCGCCTGCTTGACGACGCCGGCGTGGGCGGCGTGCTGGCG
>JAEZBO010000162.1 GCA_023427085.1 Pseudomonadota bacterium | reverse complement strand
CGGGCCGGCACCGCCAGCGCCCGGTCCGCCAGCGGCGCGAGGCAGTGGGCCGGCCCGTCCTCAGAACTGGTAGTTCGCGCTGACCAGCACGCGGCGCGGCGCGCCGGGCATCGCATCCGAACGCCAGTACTCGGTGTCGAACAGATTGGACACCGCCGCCGTCACGGTCAGGCCGTCGCGGCGCCAGCCCAGCAGCGCATCCCAGCGGGTATAGCCAGGCCGCGTGCTGGGCAGCGCGGTATTGGCATGACGGGCGCCGACGTAGGTCACGCCGACCTCGCCATACCAGTAGCCCGGCGGCGCGTAACGCAGGAACAGATTGCCATTGCGCTGCCCGCTGCCGCCCAGGTGCCTGCCGACGTTGGCGGGCGTCTGCGCGTCCTCGACCACCTTGGCGCTCATGGCGGACACGCCGCCGCGCACATACCAGGCATTGGCCAGCCAGCCGGCCACGCTGAGCTCGACGCCACGCGAGCGCTCCTTGCCGCGCACGGCCCACGTGAACGGATCGTTGTCGGGATCGGGACGGTAGCGGATGTTGTAGTGCTCGAGTTGATAGACCGCCAGTTGCGTGGACAGGGCGCCGTCGAGCCACTCGCTCTTGATGCCGACCTCGGTCTGGCGCGAGTACTGCGGGTCCTGGTCGAGGATCGCGCCTTCGGTGGTGGTCACGCTGAGCATGCCGCGCCCGCCATAGGGCGCGTAGCTGCGGCTCCATGAGGTGTACAGACTGTGTTCGTTCACCGGCTGCCAGATCAGGCCGATGCGCGGGCTGAAGCCCGTGCCTTCGGTCTTGCGCGACAGGCCATTGATGCGATTGGAGCTCTCGAACGTGTAGTCGTCGTAACGCGCCCCCAGCAGCACCTTCCATTGTTCGGTCAGGCTGACCAGGTCCTGCAGGTACAGCGCGCGAGTGCTGCCGCGATGATGGTTGTTCTGGGTCGGGTTGCCGTGCGCGGGCCGCGTCGCGGGCCACGCGATGGGCTGGCGGGGATCGTAATTGAAGGTGATGCCGCGCACGGTGGCCAGCCGCGGCACGCGCTCTTCCTGGCTCAGCTCGAGACCGACCAGCAGATCGTGCTGGATGCCGCCGGTGGCGAACTTGCCGGTCAGGTCCAGCGTGTTCGATAGCGTGGTGTTCTGGGTCTGCTGCCAGGCATAGTTGGGCCGGATCGTGCCGCTGGCCGGCAGGTAGGTGCCGGCGTAGTAATGCGCGAAGTCCTGGCTGGCCTCGCGCTTGCTGGCGATCCAGCGCAGCTTCCAGAGCTGGCTGACATCGTAGGACAGATCGGAACGCAACACGCGCAGCCGGTCCTGGACGTAATCGCCGGGCGCGGCAAAACCCTGGCGTATCGACACGCCCGCCGGCAACTGGCTGTAGCCCGGGCCGCGATCGGGCACCCGCCAGACGTCGTCATAGGTGTACTGCCCCAGCCAGCGCCACCCGGTGCGCGTATCGATCAGGATGCTGGGCGAGACCATCTCATTGCGGCTGCGGATGCCGCTGCGGAAACTGTGAGCCTGCTCGCGGTCGGCCGTCAGGCGCACCACCACGTGCTCGTTGAGCACCCGGTTGATGTCGATCATGCCGCCGACGGTGTCCCACGAGCCGCCGCGCAGCGTCACGCTGCTTCTGGCGTCGAAACGGGCCTGCCGGCTGATCATGTTGATGATGCCGCCGCCCGCGCCGCGGCCGTACAGCACCGAGGCCGGACCTTTGAGGATCTCGATCCGTTCGACGTTGGCGGTGCTGCGGCGCACCTGGCCGCTCTCGCGCACGCCGTCGCGGTAGATATCGCCCAGGCTGGCGTCGAAACCGCGGATCATCACGCCCTCGCCACGCATGTCATAGCTGGTATCCACGCCCGGCACGCCGTCGAGCATGATCGACAGGTCGTTGATGCCGTAGCTCTTGTACTTGTTGACCTCGATGGTGTCGACGGTCTGCGGGATGTCCCGCAGGGGCAGGGAGGTCTTGGTCGCGGTCGTCACGCTGATGGGACGCACCTCGTCGGGGTCGTACTGCGTCCCCAGGACTTCCAGTGCCGGAAAGCTTTGCGCCGCCGGGGTGTCAGCCGGGACCGGCGGCGTGGCGGGCGGCGGGGCCTGCTCGGCGTGAACCGTCGCGGCCACTGCCGCCAGGACCAGGCCGGCGGCGCGGCGGGCGCGACGCGGGGCGAATCGATTTGCCATGGTGCTCCTCGTTGAAGAGGCTCCAAGTCTTATCAATTCGTATCTGGATGAAAACTAAGTTCATTTATATGGAAGGATCGGAGATGTTGTGTTGCAGCATGCGGCCACAGACCCTGTAAGCTGCGGGGTCGCGCTCGCCGAACGGCCTGCATGCCCAAGATACAATGCCCTTTTTTTAACCCGACCCACGCGATGCCCACAGATACCGCGACGACCCACGCGAACCACGAGCCCGTCCTGACGCTGCGCGATGTCTCGCTCGGCTACGGCGACTTCGTCGTGTTGCGCGGCATCGACATGCAGGTGCTGCCTGGCCAGGTGGTGGCGGTGATGGGCGGCTCGGGGTCGGGCAAGACCACGCTGTTGCGCGCGGCCACCGGCCAGCTCAAGCCGCTGGCCGGCAGCGTGCATGCGTTCGGCCAGGACGTCGCGGCGCAGTCCCCCGACGCCTTGCAGAAGCTGCGCCAGCGCATGGGCGTGTTGTTTCAGCAAGGGGCATTGTTCACCGACCTGGACGTCTACGAGAACGTCGCGTTTCCGCTGCGCGAACATACCCGCCTGTCCGAAGCCGAGGTGATGGAGCGCGTGCTGGACAAGCTCGATGCGGTCGGCCTGCGCGCCGCCGCGCACCTGCGGGTGTCGGAGATCTCCGGCGGCATGGCGCGCCGCGTCGCGCTGGCGCGCGCGGTGGTGCTCGAGCCCGAACTGATCCTGTACGACGAGCCGTTCGCCGGCCTGGACCCAATCTCGCTGGGCATCACCGCCCGGCTGATCCGCGACCTGGCCGACCGGCTCGGCTGTGCGTCGGTGCTGATCACCCACGACATCGAAGAATCCTTCGCCATCGCCGATCAGGTCTACCTGGTCGGCCAGGGCGTGCTCAAGTCGTCCGGCAAGCCCGACGACCTGAAGCGCTCGCAGGACCCATACGTGCGCCAGTTCCTGGACGGCGCGGCCGACGGTCCGGTGGCGTTCCATTATCCCGTCACGCCGGCTTTCGAGGCCTGGCAGCGCCGCAAGGAAGCCCGATGAACCTGACCCGGCCCATCGCCGCCCTCGGAGGCGGCCTGCGCGAGAGCGTCGGCAGCGTCGGCGCGTTCACCCGCTTCTTCTTCCAGTTGCTGGCCCGCAGCGGCACCGCGGTCACGCGGCCGCGGCTGGTCTCGCAGCAGGTCCACTTCATCGGCAACTATTCGCTGCTGATCATCGCCGTGTCCGGCATGTTCGTCGGTTTCGTGCTGGGCCTGCAGGGCTACTACACGCTGAACCGCTACGGCGCCGAAGAGTCGCTCGGCCTGCTGGTGGCGCTGTCGCTGACGCGCGAACTCGGCCCGGTCGTCACGGCGCTGCTGTTCGCCGGGCGCGCCGGCACCTCGCTGACCGCCGAGATCGGCCTGATGAAGGCCGGCGAGCAGCTGTCGGCAATGGAAGTCATGGGCGTCGACCCGCTGCGCCGCGTGCTGGTGCCGCGCCTGTGGGGCGGCATCATCGCCATGCCGGTGCTGGCCGCGGTGTTCTCGATGGTCGGCGTGCTGGGCGGCTGGGTCGTCGGCGTGGTCATGATCGGCGTCGATTCGGGCGCCTTCTGGTCGCAGATGCAGGCTGGCGTCGACGTCTTCAACGACGTGCTCAACGGCGTGATCAAGAGCGTGGTGTTCGGCATCACCGTCACGCTGATCGCGCTGTTCGAAGGCTGGCGCGCCAAGCCCACGCCCGAGGGCGTGGCGCGCGCCACCACCCGCACGGTGGTGACCGGCTCGCTGGCGATCCTGGGCCTGGACTTCCTGCTCACCGCGCTGATGTTCGGCAACTGAGCGCCCCGGCAAACTGATAACGCAACCTTCTGGATACTTTCTTATGACGCGCGAAAAAAGCGATTTCTGGGTAGGCCTGTTCGTGCTGCTGGGCGCCGCGGCCCTGGTGTTCCTGGCGCTGCGCGCCGGCAACCTCAGCTCATTCTCGTTCGCCCCGACCTACACGCTGACGGCCAACTTCGACAACATCGGCGGACTCAAGGCACGCTCGGCCGTGCGCAGCGCCGGCGTGGTGGTGGGCCGCGTCTCGCGCATCGACTTCGACGACCAGATGTACCAGGCCGTGGTGCACATGGACATCGAGCAGGGCTACGACTTTCCGCAGGACTCGTCGGCCAAGATCCTGACCTCGGGCCTGCTGGGCGAGCAATACATCGGCCTGGAGGCCGGTGGCGACGAGAACAACTTTGCCGATGGCGAAAAAATCCGCTATACACAAAGCGCCGTCGTGCTGGAAAACCTGATCAGCCAGTTCCTGTACAGCTCCGCTGACCGGCAAGGCACCAGCAGCGGCGGCCAGGCTGCGGACGGCGCCGCCGCCCCGGCCGGCGCGGCCCCTGCACCGTCTTCGGCACCGGCACCCGCACCGACCCCGGCCCCGGCCGACGGCGCAGCCCCGGCACCGGCCCCTGCCCAGTAACTCCGAGATCGGCCCGCCAGCCCCTGGCCAGCGACGCACTCACAACAACAATCGAAGTTCTCTTAGGACGTCCCGAGCATGAAGAACTCTGCCCTGAAACGCGTCGCGCCGCTGCTGGCGGCCTCGGCACTGCTGGCCGGCTGCGCCTCGACCTCGCAACCCGACCCGCGCGACCCCTGGGAAGGCGCCAACCGCGGCGTCTACAAGTTCAACGACACCGTCGACCGCGCGGTGCTGCGTCCGGCCGCCGAGTTCTATACCTTCGTGACGCCGCAGCCGGCCCGCACCTGCATCCACAACGCGTTCTCGAACCTGGGCGACCTCTGGTCGGCCACCAACAGCTTCCTGCAGGCCCGCGGCCACGACTTCTTCAACACGCTGGGCCGCTTCCTGCTGAACACCACCATGGGCGTGGGCGGCTGCTTCGACATCGCCTCGGGCAATGGCGCCCCCAAGATCTCCAATGACTTCGGCATCACGCTGGGCGTGTGGGGCCTGGGCCAGGGTCCTTACGTCGTGTTGCCGCTGCTCGGACCGAGCACCGTGCGCGACGGTACCGGCACCGTCGTCGGATTTTTCGGGAACATTGCGACGGTCAAGGAGATCGATAACGTAAGGCTGCGCAATTCGCTGTGGGGCCTGGAGGTCGTCGACACCCGCGCGTCGTTGCTCGAAGTCTCCAAGACCGTCGACCGCACCGCCATCGACCCCTACAGCTTCATTCGTGATGCCTACCTGCAACGTCGCAACGCGCAAGTGCTGCAACGTACCGGCGGCGCCGATGGCGCCGACAACCTGCCGGATTACTCGGACGACGAGGATGACCTCGAACCGGCCGCCGGCCAGAAGTAAAGGAGAACCGCTAATGCAACGTACGCAACGTACCCGCCGTCTCGATCTGCGTGCCATGATGATGCGCGCCGGCTTCGCGCTGGTGCTGGTGGCCGGGCTGATGAGCCTGGCCCAGGCCCAGACGCGCCCCGATCCCAAGGCCGCGCCCAACGACTTCGTGCAACAGGTGGCCGACCAGCTGCTGGACGTGCTCAAGAAGGACGCGACGCTGCGTTCGGGCAACGTCCAGCGCATCAACCAGGTGGTCGACCAGCACCTGCTGCCCTACGTCAACTTCGAGCGCACCACGCGCCTGGCCGCCGGCCGCAACTGGCGCCAGGCCACGCCCGAGCAGCAGGCCGCGCTGTCGCAGGCCTTCCGCGGCACGCTGATCCGCACCTATAGCGGCGCGCTGACGCAGATCGACCAGGGCACCTCGATCCGGCTGATGCCGTTCCGCGGCGACGCCAATGCCGACGACGTGGTGGTGCGCTCGCAGATCGTGCCGCAGTCGAACGCGCAGCCGGTCGGCGTCGACTATCGCCTCGAGAAGACCGCCGAAGGCTGGAAGATCTACGACCTGAACGTCGAAGGCATCTGGCTGATCGAGAACTACCGCAACCAGTTCTCGCAAGAGATCAACCGCAGCGGCATCGACGGCCTGATCAAGGCGCTGAACTCGCGCAATCAGTAAACCCCTGCCCGGCACCGGCATCGCCGGGGCCGGCCAGGGCGGCGGGCGCCAGGGCGCGCCCGCCGGCACGGGCATCCATGGGGCGGCCCTGGCGGGCCGATCCGCCTGCGCAGTGGGGCGCGATACAATCGACGCTTCGCCCCCGGGGCCGCTACGGCCCCTTTGCCCACTCCCTATGTCCGCCGTCAGTCTCGAACACGTCTCCAAGGTCTATCCGCCGCGCTCGCGCGGCCTTGCCGGGTGGTTCAAGCCCGCCCCCGGCCCGGGTTTCCAGGCCCTGGACGACGTCAGCCTGACGATCCAGCCCGGCGAATTCTTCGGCCTGCTCGGCCCCAACGGCGCCGGCAAGACCACCCTCATCTCGATCCTGGCCGGTCTGGCCCGCCCCAGCGGTGGCCGCGCCAGCGTCTGTGGCCACGACGTGCAGGGCGACTACCGCGCCGCACGCCGCGCGCTCGGCGTGGTGCCGCAAGAGCTGGTCTACGATCCGTTCTTCACGGTGCGCGAGACGCTGCGCATCCAGTCCGGCTATTTCGGCCTGCGCCGCAACGACGACTGGATCGACGAGATCCTCGCCAACCTGGGCCTGGCCGACAAGGCCGACCAGAACATGCGCGCGCTGTCGGGCGGCATGAAGCGGCGGGTGCTGGTGGCCCAGGCGCTGGTGCACCGGCCGCCGGTCATCGTGCTCGACGAGCCCACCGCCGGCGTCGACGTCGACCTGCGCCGCACGCTGTGGGAATTCATCTCGCGGCTGAACCGCGAAGGCCACACCATCATGCTCACCACCCACTACCTCGAGGAAGCCGAGGCGCTGTGTGGCCGCATCGCCATGCTCAAGCGCGGCCGCATCGTCGCGCTCGACACCACCCAGGCGTTGCTGGCGCAGGCCGGCGGCGGCGATCTCGAGGACGCCTTCGTGCGCATCATGCACCAGGAAAACCCCACGCTGGCCGGAATCGACCTGTGAAGCCCGCCCTGACCCAAGCCCAGCCCCAGGCCGGATCCGGCTTTCCGACACTGCTGCGCAAAGAGCTGATGCGTTTCTGGAAGGTCAGCTTCCAGACCATCGCCGCGCCCGTCATCACCGCGCTGCTGTACCTGGTGGTGTTCGCCCAGGTGCTGCAGGATCGCGTGCAGGTCTACGACACGGTGCCGTATACGTCCTTCCTGATCCCGGGATTGATGATGATGAGCATGTTGCAGAACGCGTTCTCCAACCCGTCCTCGTCGCTGATCCAGAGCCGCATCACCGGCAACCTGGTGTTCATGCTGCTGCCGCCGCTGTCGCACCGCGAAATCTTCGCCGCCTATGTGCTGGCCGGCGTGGTGCGCGGGCTGGTGGTCGGGCTGTGCGTGTGGGGCGTGGCGCTGTGCTTCCAGGACCTGCCGCTGGCGCATCCGGGCTGGGTGCTGGTGTTCGCCACGCTGGCCTGCGGCATCATGGGCACGCTGGGCCTGATCGCCGGCCTGTGGTCGGAAAAATTCGACCAGCTGGCGGCGTTCCAGAATTTCCTGATCATCCCGGCGACCTTCCTGTCGGGCGTGTTCTATTCGATCCACACGCTGCCGGCCTTCTGGCAGGCCGTGTCGCACTGGAACCCCATCTTCTACACGATCGACGGCTTTCGCTACGGCTTTTTTGCGATGTCCGACGTCTCGCCCTGGCACAGCCTGGCGGTGGTCGGCGCGGTCTTCGTCGCGCTGACCGTGCTGGCGCTGCGCCTGCTGGCCAGCGGCTACAAACTGAGAACCTGACACCATGCAGCCCACCCCCGAGCAAGTCCGGCAATACATCGCCGATGGCCTGACCTGTACCCACCTGGACGTCCAGGGCGACGGTGCGCATTTCGACGCCGTGATCGTCAGCCCCGCCTTCGAGGGCAAGAACCGTGTCGAGCGCCATCGGCTGGTGTACGCCGCGCTGGGCCAGCGCATCCAGGGCTCGAACGCCGAGATCCACGCGCTGGCCATGAAGAACTTCACTCCCGCCGAATACGAGGCCCGCAACTGATGGACAAGCTACGCATCACCGGCGGCGCCCGCCTGAACGGCGAAGTCACCGTCTCGGGCGCCAAGAACGCCGCGCTGCCGATCCTGTGCGCCAGCCTGCTGACCGCCGACACGCTGACGCTGTCGAACGTGCCGCGCCTGAACGACATCTCGACCACGCTGCGCCTGCTGGGCAAGCTGGGCGTGTTCGCCGAGCGTGCCGAGAACGGCACCGTGCAGCTGCGCGCCGATCAGGTCGACAGCCTCGAGGCGCCGTACGAACTGGTCAAGACCATGCGGGCCTCGATCCTGGTGCTGGGTCCGCTGCTGGCGCGCTTCGGCGAAGCCCGCGTGAGCCTGCCCGGCGGCTGCGCGATCGGCCAGCGGCCGGTCGACCAGCACATCAAGGGCCTGGCCGCGCTGGGCGCCGACATCCAGATCGAACACGGCTTCGTGGTGGCGCGCGCCAAGCGCCTCAAGGGCGCGACCATCCGCACCGACATGGTCACCGTCACCGGCACCGAGAACCTGATGATGGCCGCGGTGCTGGCCGAAGGCCGCACGGTGCTCGACAACGCCGCGCGCGAACCCGAGGTGGTCGACCTGGCCGAGCTGCTGATCAAGATGGGCGCGCGCATCGAGGGCCACGGCACCGACCGCATCGTCATCGACGGCGTCGAGCGCCTGCACGGCGCCGAACACGCGGTCACGCCCGACCGCATCGAGGCCGGCAGCTTCCTGTGCGCGGTCGGCGCGGCCGGCGGCGACATCACGCTGCGCGGCGTCACGCCCGCCGCGATGGGCGCCACGCTGGCCAAGCTCGAGCTGGCCGGCCTGCAGCTCGACTGCGGCGCCGACTGGATCCACGCGCGCATGGACGGCCGGCCCCGCCCGGTCGACATCCGCACCCAGGAATATCCCGGCTTCGCGACCGACATGCAGGCGCAGATGATGGCGCTGAACACGCTCGCCGATGGCACCTCGATGATCGTCGAGACCATCTTCGAGAACCGCTACATGCACGTGCAGGAGCTCTGCCGGCTGGGCGCCGACATCGACATCGACGGCCACACCGCGGTGGTGCGCGGCGTCGAACGCCTGTCCGGCGCGCGCGTGATGGCCACCGACCTGCGCGCCTCGGCCAGCCTGGTGATCGCCGGCCTGGCGGCCGACGGCGACACCGTGGTCGACCGCATCTATCACCTGGACCGCGGCTACGAGCAGATGGAAGTCAAGCTGCGCGCGCTGGGCGCGCGCATCGAGCGCATCACTGGCAAGGAGCAGGCATGAGCACCAGCCCCGCTGCGCGCCCGCTGACGCTGGCGCTGTCCAAGGGCCGCATCTTCGAGGAGACGCTGCCGCTGCTGGCCGCGGCCGGCATCGAGGTCGCCGAGAATCCCGAGAAGTCGCGCAAGCTGATCATCCCGACCTCGGACGCCAACCTGCGGCTGATCATCGTGCGCGCCTCGGACGTGCCGACCTACGTGCAATACGGCGCGGCCGACCTGGGCATCGCCGGGCGCGACGTGCTGATCGAGCACCAGGCCGAGCATCCCGGCGGCCTGTACCAGCCGATCGACCTGGACATCGCCCGCTGCCGCCTGTGCGTCGCGGTGCGTGCCGACTTCGATTACCAGCGCGCGATCTACCAGGGTGCGCGGCTGCGCGTCGCCACCAAGTACGTGCAGGCGGCGCGCGAGCACTTCGCCGCCAAGGGCATGTACGTCGACCTGATCAAGCTGTACGGTTCGATGGAACTGGCGCCGCTGGTGGGCCTGGCCGATGCCATCGTCGACCTGGTCTCGACCGGCGGCACGCTGCGCGCCAACAACCTGGTCGCGGTCGAGGACATCATGCCGATCTCCTCGCGGCTGATCGTCAACCAGGCCTCGCTGAAGACGCGCCGCGACGCGCTGGCGCCACTGCTCGAGGCCTTCGAGCGCGCGACGGGCGCCGGTGCGCCGGCCGCCGGATCGCCGGCCGCTGCCAACTAGCCTTCAATTTCTGCCGTCCTGGATGCCATGCCCCTGATCAATCGTCTAGACAGCCGCGACGCCGACTTCAAGGCCGAGCTCACGCGCCTGCTGGCCTTCGACGCCACGCAGGATGAAGCCATCGACCGCGCCGCCGCCGGCATCCTGGCCGACGTGCGCCAGCGCGGCGACGCGGCGCTGCTCGAATACACCCGGCGCTTCGACCGCGTGCCGGCCGACTCGGTCGAGGCGCTCGAGATCCCGCGCCACGAATGGCAGGCCGCGCTGGCGGCCTTGCCCGCCAAGCAGCGCAACGCGCTCGAGCTGGCCGCCGATCGGGTGCGCACTTATCACTCGCATCAACGCGCCGAAAGCTGGTCCTACACGGAAGCCGACGGCACCCTGCTGGGCCAGCAGGTCACCGCGCTGGATCGCGTCGGCCTGTACGTGCCGGGCGGCAAGGCGGCCTATCCGTCATCGGTGCTGATGAACGCGATCCCGGCCAAGGTCGCCGGCGTGCCCGAAGTCGTCATGGTCACGCCGACGCCCGACGGCACGCGCAATCCGCTGGTGCTGGCCGCCGCCGCGGTGGCCGGCGTCGATCGCGCCTACGCCATCGGCGGCGCCCAGGCGGTCGGCGCACTGGCCTATGGCACGGCCACCATCGCCGCGGTCGACAAGATCGTCGGTCCGGGCAATGCCTACGTCGCCGCCGCCAAGCGCCGCGTGTTCGGCACCGTCGGCATCGACATGATCGCCGGCCCCAGCGAGATCCTGGTCATCTGCGACGGCAGCACGCCGGCCGACTGGATCGCCATGGACCTGTTCTCGCAGGCCGAGCACGACGAACTCGCCCAGTCGATCCTGCTGTGCCCCGACGCCGCCTACCTCGACGAGGTCGAGCGCGCCATCGACAAGCTGCTGCCGACCATGCCGCGCGCCGAGATCATCCGCACCAGCCTGGCCAACCGTGGCGTGCTGGCGCGGGTGCGCGACCTGGACGAGGCGTGCGAGATCGCCAACCACATCGCGCCCGAGCATCTCGAGATCTCGACCGACAACGCCGCGCAGCTGGCCTCGCGGATCCGCCACGCCGGCGCGATCTTCATGGGCCGCTACAGCTCGGAGGCGCTGGGCGACTACTGTGCCGGACCGAACCACGTGCTGCCGACCTCGCGCACCGCGCGCTTCTCGTCGCCGCTGGGCGTCTATGACTTCCAGAAACGCAGCAGCCTGATCCAGGTCTCGCAGGCAGGCGCGCAGACGCTGGGCCGCATCGCCGCCGAGCTGGCCTATGGCGAAGGCCTGCAGGCGCATGCCGCCAGCGCCGAATACCGGCTCGAACGCTCGTGATCCGGCCATGAGCACGGCGCAGGCGGTGCAGGACCGCGTCGCCCGGACCGTGCGGGCGGACATCCGCGCGCAGCGCGCCTACGCGGTCGCGCCGGCACGCGATTGCATCAAGCTCGACGCGATGGAGAGCCCCTACCTGCTGCCGCCCGCCGTGCGCGCCGAACTCGCCCAGGCGCTGGCGCAGGTCGAGATCAACCGCTATCCGGCCGCCGCGAATCCGGCGCTGCAGGCCCAGGTGCGGCAGGCCTTCGAGGTACCCGCCGACGCCGGCCTGCTGTTCGGCAACGGCTCGGACGAGCTGATCCACCTGCTGGTGCAGGCCTGCTGCGCGCCCGGCGACACGGTGCTCGCGCCGTCGCCGTCGTTCGTGTACTTCGACATGGCGGCGCGCTTCAACCACGCCCGTTTTGTCGGCGTGCCGCTGACGGCCGGGTTCGAACTCGACCTGCCCGCCATGCTGGCGGCGATCGAACGCGAGCAGCCCAAGCTGGTGTTCCTGGCCTTGCCCAACAATCCCACCGGCAACCTGTGGCCGGACCAGGCGGTGCTGGCGGTGCTGGCCGCTGCGCCCGGCCTGGTGGTGGTCGACGAGGCCTACCAGCCCTTCGCCGGCCACACCTGGATGCCGCGGCTGCTCGCGCATCCCAACCTGGTGGTGCTGCGCACGGTCTCCAAGATCGGGCTGGCCGGACTGCGCTTCGGCTACCTGGCCGGCCATCCGGCCTGGGTCGCCGAGCTCGACAAGGTCCGTCCCCCGTACAATATCGATCTGCTGACGCAGGCGGCGCTGCAAGTGCTGCTGCGTCACAAGCCCTTGCTCGACGAGCACGCGGCGCGTTTGCGCGCCGACCGCGAGCCGCTGGCGCAGGCGCTGGCCGCGCTGCCCGGCGTGACGGTGTTTCCGTCGGCGGGCAACTTCGTGTTGATGCGCGTGGCGCAGGCCGGGGCCGTGCACCGCGCGCTGGCGTCCCGCAAGATCCTGGTGCGCGACGTGTCGACGATGCACCCCCTGCTGGCCGACTGCCTGCGCGTATCGGTCGGCACGGCCCAAGAAAACACCGCCTTGCTGGCGGCCCTGCAAGACATCCTGACCGCCTGAACCGAGCCTTCCATGCGTACCGCCGACATCAGCCGCAATACCAACGAGACGCGCATCCGCGTGGCCGTCAACCTGGACGGCACCGGCCGCCAGAGCATCGACACCGGCGTGCCCTTCCTCGACCACATGCTGGACCAGATCGCCCGCCACGGCCTGATCGACCTGGACATCAAGTGCGAGGGCGACCTGCACATCGACGACCACCACTCGGTCGAGGACGTCGGCATCACGCTGGGCATGGCGATCGCCAAGGCGGTCGGCAGCAAGGCCGGCATCCGCCGCTACGGCCATGCCTACGTGCCGCTCGACGAGGCGCTGTCGCGCGTGGTGGTCGATTTCTCCGGCCGGCCCGGGCTCGAGTACCACATCCCGTTCACGCGCGCGCGCATCGGCAGCTTCGACGTCGACCTCACGCGCGAGTTCTTCCAGGGCCTGGTCAACCACGCCCAGATCACGCTGCACATCGACAACCTGCGCGGCTTCAACGCCCACCACCAGTGCGAGACCGTGTTCAAGGCCTGTGGCCGCGCGCTGCGCATGGCGCTCGAACTCGACCCGCGCAGCGAAGGCGTGGTGCCCTCGACTAAAGGCGTGCTCTGACCGGCAGGCGCCGGGCCGCGGCCCGGTGCGCCGGCTTCTGCCAACCCTTCCAGACAGCATACTGACGTGACCACCATCGCCATCGTCGACTACGGCATGGGCAATTTCCATTCCGTCGCCCGCGCGCTGCGCTACGCCGCGCCCGACACCGACATCCGCATCTGCAACCAGCCGGCGCAGCTCGACGCCGCCGACCGCATCGTGTTTCCCGGCCAGGGCGCCATGCCCGACTGCATGCGCACGCTCGAGCGCTCCGGCCTGCTCGAGGCCGTGGTGCGCGCCGCCCGCAGCAAGCCGCTGCTGGGCGTGTGCGTCGGCGAACAGATGCTGTTCGAACGCAGCGAAGAAGGCGACACGCCGTGCCTGGGATTGTTTCCGGGCGTGGTGCGGCGCTTCCAGGGCCCGCAGTTCGCCGCCCGGGTTCAGCTCGCTGACGACCCGGCCGCCTGCGCCAGCGACGACGTGCCGGTCGGCGGCGCCACCGATGCGGGTGCCGCCCCGGCGCCGTCCGGTGAGCAGCCCGAGCTGCTGAAGGTGCCGCACATGGGCTGGAACCGGGTCGAACAGATCGGCACCCATCCGCTCTGGCAGGGCATTGCCGACGGCACGCACTTCTATTTCGTCCACAGCTACTACGTCGACCCCGGCCAGGCCGACCTGACCGTCGGCACCAGCCGCTACGGCCTGGCCTTTACCTCGGCAGTCGCCAGGGATAACATTTTTGCCGTGCAGTTCCACCCGGAGAAGAGCGCCGACCCGGGTTTGCGCCTTTACCGCAATTTTGTAGACTGGCAGCCGTAGAAAGCAGGCCGGCTCGCACTGGCGCCTGCTTTCCGACTTCAACCATTCAAAAGAACGCTACACCTTCACCATGCTGCTGATCCCCGCCATCGATCTCAAAGACGGGCGCTGCGTGCGCTTGCGCCAGGGCGACCTGGACGACGCCACGGTCTTCTCCGAAGACCCCACCGCCATGGCCACGCACTGGCTCGATCGCGGCGCCCGGCGCCTGCACCTGGTCGACCTGAACGGCGCGGTGGCCGGCAAGCCCAAGAACGAGCCGGTGATCCGCGCCATCGTCGACGCCGTCGGCGCCGAGATCCCGGTGCAGATCGGCGGCGGCATCCGCGACCTCGACACCATCGAGCGTTACCTCGACTTCGGCATCGCCTACGTCATCATCGGCACCGCCGCGGTCAAGAACCCCGGCTTCCTGCACGATGCCTGCAGCGCCTTCCCCGGCTCGATCATCGTCGGCCTGGACGCGCGCGACGGCAAGGTCGCCACCGACGGCTGGAGCAAGCTGACCGGCCACGACGTGCTCGACATGGCGCGCAAGTTCGAAGACTACGGCTGCGAATCGATCATCTACACCGACATCGGCCGCGACGGCATGCTGTCGGGCGTCAACGTCGAGGCCACGGTGCGCCTGGCGCAGCACGTGCGCATTCCGGTGATCGCGTCGGGCGGCATTGCCGACATGTCCGACATCGAAGCGCTGTGCGCGGTCGAGGACGAAGGCGTCGAAGGCGCGATCCTGGGCCGCAGCATCTACGAAGGCACGCTCGATTTCGAAGCCGCGCAAAAACGCGCGGATCAGTGACCCCCCCCCCGAAGCGCCTGCGGCGCCTCCCCCCAGGGGGCGCGCTGGCGGACTGGCAAAGCCGGCTCCGCGGCGCCGGGATGGCACCGCTAGACCGCCATGCCGGCGCTGCTATCGCCGCCCGGGCGGCGACGAGACCGACCTAAATTTTGTGTGACGCCGGCGGGCGCACTGGGACTGCAAGTCATGAACACTGTTGAGGCCGCTCGCGGCAATCCGGCCACCAATGGCCTGACGCGCCGCATCATCCCCTGCCTGGACGTCACGGCGGGCCGGGTGGTCAAGGGCGTGAACTTCGTCAACCTGATGGACGCCGGCGATCCGGTCGAGATCGCGCGCCGCTACAACGAACAGGGCGCCGACGAACTGACCTTTCTCGACATCACCGCCACCAGCGACGGCCGCGACCTGATCCTGCCGATCATCGAGGAAGTCGCCTCGCAGGTGTTCATTCCGCTGACGGTCGGCGGCGGCGTGCGCCAGGTGCCCGACGTCCAGCGCCTGCTCAACGCCGGCGCCGACAAGGTCTCGATCAACAGCGCGGCGGTGGCACGTCCCGAACTGGTGCGCGAAGCAGCCGACTACCACGGCTCGCAGTGCATCGTGGTCGCCATCGATGCGCGGCGCGTGTCGGCCGATGGCGAACCGGCCCGCTGGGAAGTCTTCACCCACGGCGGACGCCGCGCCACCGGCATCGACGTGGTGCAGTGGGCCCGCCGGATGGCCGCCTACGGCGCCGGCGAGCTGCTGCTGACCAGCATGGACCGCGACGGCACCCGCGCCGGCTTCGACCTCGAACTGACCCGCGCGGTCGCCGATGCGGTGCCGGTGCCGGTCATCGCCTCGGGCGGCGTCGGCGGCTTGCAGCACCTGGCCGATGGCGTTACGCTGGGTCGCGCCAATGCGGTGCTGGCCGCGAGCATCTTCCATTACGGCCAGCACACCATGAGCGAGGCCAAGGCCTACATGGCCGAGCGCGGCATCCCCGTGCGTGCCTGACCCCCGCCGGGCCGCCCTCACGGCTCGCCGCGGCGCAGTGCCGGCAGCGCGCTGCCACCCGATCGCCAACCCTAACCACGGCCGCCCCGGCCGCCCGCCCCATGCAAGCTAGCCCCGACTGGATGGCCGACGTCGCGTTCGACAGCGACGGCCTGATCCCCGCCATCGCGCAGGACGCCAAGGATGGCCACATCCTGATGGTCGCCTGGATGAACGCCGAATCCCTCGCCGAGACCGCCGCCACGGGCCGTGCCGTCTATTGGTCGCGTTCGCGCGGCAAGCTGTGGCGCAAGGGCGAAGAATCCGGCCACGTGCAGGTCGTGCACGAACTGCGGCTCGACTGCGACGGCGACGTGATCCTGCTCAAGGTCGAACAACAGGGCGGCATCGCCTGCCATACCGGCCGCGCCAGCTGTTTCTACCGCAAGCTCGAGCGCTCGGGCGAGCACACCACCTGGCAGATCACCGACCCGGTCCTCAAGGACCCCGAGCTCATCTACAAATAGATCATGACCGCAACCGTTCCTCCCGCCGACACGCTGGCCCGGCTGGCCGACACGCTCGAATCGCGGCTGCCCGCGCGCGGCGGCGACCCGCAGACGTCGTACGTCGCCAAGCTGCTGGCTCGCGGCCCCGACGCCTTCCTGAAAAAGATCGGCGAGGAAGCCACCGAGCTGGTCATGGCGGCCAAGGACAACGCGCCCGACCGCGTGGTGTCTGAAACCGCCGATTTGTGGTTTCATTGCATGGTCGCGCTGGCGCATTTCGGCCTGCGGCCCGAAGACGTGCTGGCCGAGCTGGCGCGCCGCGAAGGCCTGTCGGGCCTGGCCGAAAAGGCCGCTCGCCCGGCCTCCTGATCCCTGACCCGCGATCCCCCGATGAGCGAAAACTGTATCTTCTGCAAGATTGCCGACGGCAGCATCCCGGCCCGCAAGGTCTACGAAGACGACGAATTCGTCTGCTTCCACGACATCAGCCCGGCCGCGCCCGTACACTTGCTGCTGATCCCGCGCAAGCACGTGGTATCCCTGCAAAACGTCACACCAGAGGATTCACATTGGTTGGGTAGAATGGTCTTGCTGGCTGCCCGTCTTGCGCAAGAGAACGGCTGCCGGCCGGGGCCGCAGGGCGGTTTCCGGCTGGTGACCAACTCCGGCATCGATGGCGGCCAGGAAGTCCATCACCTACATTTCCATATTCTTGGCGGTGAACGCCCCTGGCAGGGTCGCGTGGCCGCCATAGCCTAAGTCTCGGAGACGCTCATGGGCAGTTTTAGCATTTGGCATTGGTTGATCGTTCTCCTCATCGTCGCCCTGGTGTTCGGCACCAAGAAACTGCGCAACATGGGTTCCGACCTGGGTGGCGCGGTCAAGGGCTTCAAGGACGGCATGAAGGACGCCAACGGCGATCCCGAAGTCCCGCCGACGCAGCAGCCGACGCAGCGCGTCGCGCAGCAGAACGACACCATCGATGTGCAGGCCAAGGAAAAGTCCGGCTCGCAGCATTGATCTGATGCCGTCCTGTATCCCCGCTTGCCGCGGCTGGCCCAAGCCGCGGCGTCCCTTCTGTCGTTTCCTGCGGTCAGCCGTCCATGTTTGATGTCAGCTTTACCGAGCTGATGGTCATCGGCGTCATCGCCCTGATCGTCATCGGTCCCGAACGACTGCCCAAGGTTGCCCGTACCGTCGGCCACCTGCTGGGGCGCGCCCAACGCTACGTCAGCGACGTCAAGAGCGACATCCGCCGCGAGATCGAGCTCGACGAGCTGCGCAAGTTCAAGCAGCAGATGCAAGAGGCGGCCGATGACGTCAACACCTCGCTGCGCGAGACCAGTTCGTCGCTGCGCGCGCCGCTCGACGACCTGTCGCGTTCGTTTTCCGAAACCGCCGCCGACGTGCGCGGGCTGGCCCAGGGCAACGACGGCAAGGCCGCCTCGAGCGCCCAGGTCGACCACGACTTCCCCGAACTGACCACGCCGCCCGGTGCCGACGAGGCCGCCAGCCCGGCAACGCCGCCTGCCGCCGCGCCCGTGCCCGCCTCCGCGGCGGCACCAGCCAGCGCGGCAACCGGCAC
>JAEZBO010000135.1 GCA_023427085.1 Pseudomonadota bacterium | reverse complement strand
GCGCAGGATCGGCCCGCGCATCGCGCGGCCAGGCAGCGGGCAGCGCCAGGGCGTCAGCGTCCGGCCGCCACAGCGCCAGATGCGCCGCCAGGCCGTAGGGGCAGTCGGGCGCGGTGGCGCGCGGATCGTCGTGGCCGCCGCGGTCGCTATTGTCACCGGCCAAGCCGGTCCGGTCTTCGCCAGCCGCAACGCCGGTCGTTGTCGAGGCGCCGCCCGCGGCATCGGCCAGCCAGGCAGCCAGCGCCGGCGACGTCGACATGCCGGCGGTACAGACGCTGAGCGCGAAGCGCAGCTCGCCCGGACCGGGCTGCCCCGGCATGTAGCCGGCCGGCACCAGCGCGCGCAGGCAGACCGCCAGCCCGATCAGCCACAGCAGGCTGCGCAGCATCGGCGAACGGCGTGCAAAGGCGGCAGGCGGGCGCGACATGCGCCGATTCTAGCCTAGGCCCGCTGACGCCTGGCTTGCCATGACACGCGCGCGAACACGATGACGAAGCAGGCCGACAGCACCACCACGATGGTCGGCGCCGGCGCGCTGTCGACGAAGAAGCTGAGGTAGACGCTGAACAGCGTCGCGCCGACGGCGACCAGCAGCGCGCACCACAGCATCGCGCCGAAGCTGCGGGTCAGCAGCAAGGCGATGGCGCCGGGCGCGATCAACATGGCGATCGCCAGGATCAGCCCGACCGCCTTGAGCGCGCCGACGATGGTCAGCGACAGCAGCGCCAGCAGGCCGTAATGCAGCAGCCCGACGCGCAGCCCGACGGTGCGCGCCTGCACCGGATCGAAGGCATGCAGCAGCATGTCGCGCCACTTGGCCCAGATGATGCCGGCCGCCAGCAGCGTGATCGCGCCGGCCTCGATGATGTCGCGCCAGCCCACGCCCAGCATGTCGCCGAACAGGATGTGGTTCAGGTGCACGTCGCTGCGGATGCTGGTGTACAGCACCAGCCCCAACCCGAACATGCCCGAGAACACCACGCCCATGACGGTGTCCTGCTTGAGCCGGCTGTTGGCCTGCAGATAGCCGGTGCCGACCGCGCAGACCATGCCGGCCACGAACGCGCCCAGCGCCAGCGGCAGGCCGGCCATGTAGGCCAGCACCACGCCCGGAAACACGCCGTGCGCGATCGCGTCGCCCATCAGCGCCCAGCCCTTGAGCACCAGGAAGCACGACAGCAGCGCGGTCGGCACCGCCACCAGCACCGAGATCAGCAGGGCCTGCCGCATGAAGTCGAACTGCAGCGGCATCAACAGCGTATCGATGAAGGTCATGCGGCCTCCCGGGGATCGGCGGTCGCGGCGCGGGCGCGCCGCCGCGCCGCCAGCACGCCGTGCCGCGGCGCGAACACGAAGGCGGCCAGGAAGCACAGCGTCTGCAGCACGACGATGATGCCGCCGGTCGCGCCATCGAGGAAATAGCTGATGTAGGCGCCGGCAAAGCTGCTGCACGCGCCGATCGCCACGCTGATGCACAGCAGGCGCTCGAAACGATCGGTCAGCAGATAGGCGGTGGCGCCCGGTGTCACGACCATCGCCACCACCAGGAAGGCCCCGACAGTCTGCATCGCCGCCACCGTGCAGGCCGACAGCAGCACGAAGAACAGGCCTTTCATGAAGGCGGGGTTGATGCCGACCGAGCGGGCATGGTTGGCATCGAAGAAGGCCACCATCAGGTCTTTCCATTTGAGCAGCAGCACGGCCAGCGAGACCGCGCCGATGATGGCCAGCTGCAGCGTGTCTTCGGGCGTGATCGCCAGCACGTTGCCCAGGATGATGGTCTGGATGTTCACCGAGGCCGGCGACAGCGACACCATGAACAGCCCCAGGCCGAAGAAGGCCGAGAACACCAGGCCGATGATGACGTCTTCCTTGAGCCGGGTGCGATGGTTGAGGAACAGCATGGTGGCCGCCGCCAGCCCGCCCGACAGGAACGCGCCGGCCGAGAACGACAGGCCCAGCATGTAGGCGCCCGCCACGCCGGGCACGATCGCGTGCGACAGGGCGTCGCCGATCAGCGACCAGCCCTTGAGCATCAGGTAGGCCGACAGGAATGCGCAGACGCCGCCGACCAGCGCCGAGACCCACATGGCGTTGAGCATGTAGCCGTAGCCGAAGGGCTCGGCCAGCCAGGCCATCATGACGGCTCCCTGGGCGTCTTGCCGGCCGCCGCATCGGCGTCGGCGGCGTCGACGGCGGCGTCTGCCGCGGCCGCCGCCGCGCGTTCGCGCGGCGTCGCGGTCTCGCCATAGAACACCAGCGGCCGCTCGTCGTCGGAGAAGATGCCGACCGACATCGCGCGCCGCTCGTCGGTCTCGCTGAGCACGAAGTGTCGCAACACGCCGCCGAAGGTCAGCTGCAGGTTGTCGCGCGTGAACACCTGCGCGGTCGGCCCGTGCGCCAGCACGGTGCGGTTCAGCAGCACCGCGCGGTCGCAGAATTCGGGCACGCTGCCCAGGTTGTGCGTCGACACCAGCATCACCCGGCCCTCGGCGCGCAGCAGGCCGAGCAGCTGGATGATGGCCTCTTCGGTCGTGACGTCGACGCCGGTGAACGGCTCGTCGAGCAGGATCACCCGCGCGTCCTGCGCCAGCGCACGCGCCAGGAACACACGTTTTTTCTGTCCGCCCGACAGCTCGCCGATCTGGCGCTTGCGCAGCGCGCTCATGCCGACGCGCTCGAGCGCCTGGTCGACCGCCGCGTGATCGGCCGGCCGCGCGCGGCGCAGCAGGCCCATGTGGCCATAGCGGCCCATCAGCACGACGTCCTCGACCAGCACCGGGAAGTTCCAGTCGACGTCTTCGCTTTGCGGCACGTAGGCCACCAGCTTGCGCTTGAGCGCCTGACGCACCGGCAGGCCCAGCACCGCGACGCTGCCCTGCGCCGGCCGCACGAAGCCCATGATGGCCTTGAACAGCGTCGACTTGCCGCTGCCGTTGACACCCACCAGCGCCGTGATGGTGCCGGCCGGGATGTCGAAACTGGCCTGCCGCAAGGCCGTGTGGCCATTGCGGTAGGTGACCGTGACGTCGTCGACGCGCAGCCCGGGGCCGGCCGGCTGCGGCTCGCCGGCACTCATGGCTCGAGCCCCTTGGCGATGGTCTCGGCGGTCACGCGCAGCAGGTCGATGTAGGTCGGCACCGGACCGTCGGGCTCGCTGAGCGAATCGACGTACAGCACGCCGCCGTAGCGCGCGCCGGTCTCGCGCGCGACCTGACGGGCCGGATCGGCCGAGATCGTGCTTTCGCTGAACACCGCCGGGATGCGGTGCTCGCGCATCGCGTCGATGACGCGCCGCACCTGGTGCGGCGTGCCCTGCTGGTCGGCATTGATCGGCCACAGGTACAGCTCGCGCAGCCCGAAGTCACGCGTCAGGTAGCTGAACGCGCCTTCGCTGGACACCAGCCAGCGCCGTTCGGGCGCGATCGCCTGCAGCCGCGCGCGGATCGGCTCGACGGCCTGCTCGATACGCTGCTTGTAGGCCTGCGCGTTGGCGCGATAGGTATCGGCGTTGGCCGGATCGTGCTCGACCAGCGCGTCGCGGATGTTGTCGACATAGATCAGCGCGTCGGACGGCGACATCCACGCGTGCGGATTGGGCTTGCCCTGATAGGGACCGGCATCGATGCCCATGGGCTCGACGCCGTCGGAGACCACCGCGCTGGGCACGTCCTTCAGGCGCTTGAAGAAGCGCTCGAACCACAGTTCGAGGTTCAGGCCGTTCCAGAGCACCAGCTGCGCGCCCTGCGCGCGCACCAGGTCGCGCGGCGTCGGCTGGTACTCGTGGATCTCGGCGCCGGGGCGCGTGATGGACTCGACCTCGGCGGCGTCGCCGGCGACGTTGCGCGCCATGTCGGCGATGACGGTGAAGGTGGTCAGCACCTTGAACTTCTCGCCCTGCTGCGCGGCGGCCGGCGGCGACAGGCCGAGCAGGCCCAGGCACAACACGGCGGCGGCACCCCGCCAGGAAGACGCGGCGGCACGCAGCCACGCGGATACGACGAGCAACTGACGGCCCGGGACGGACATCGCACGAACTCCTTGGAAGTGAACGGCTGCCGGCGCCCGGCCGCCCTCAGGCGGCGCTGGCCGGCTTCAACAGGACCGCGGCAACAGCACGGGACGACGCGAGGCGAAAGACGTGGCGCGGCGCACGGCTCAGGCCGCGGCCTGCGCCGGCGGCAGGCCGACCTGTTCGAGGAAGGCGGTCTCGGTGGCGGCTTCGAGCAGCGAACGGCCCGAGACCTCGGCCGCCAGCAGCAGGCGGCACAGGTCGGGGTAACGCAGGTCGGGACGCAGCTCGGCCAGCATGCCGACCCGCAGCCAGTGTTCGGCCTGCGCGTTGATCGAGCGGCTGAAGGCACTGCTGGCCAGCCTGAGGTTTTCGTGTACGAGGTCGGAAATCTTGACGATGCCCATGCGCGCCCTTTTTATACGGAACATATGTGGTCCGTATATGCTATCACCGACACTGCCGGACCGCGACATGCCGTGTAAAGGTAAATTTTTTACCGTTAACTTATAGCCCCCAGCGATATACTGGCCGGGTCGATCCTGCGTTTTTCTCAGGACTTCCCACTCTGAATCCTGCCTCGCCCCACGCCGCGATTCGTCAAGCGCCAAGCCAGCGTCCGACGCTGGCCTCCAGGTTGCCGGGCGCCATCAACATCCTGATGACGGCGATCGCCGTGACCATGCTCGCCGCGGTCACCGGCGCGCTGTGGGCCGACCGCAGCGACACCTGGGAACGCGCCACCATCGCCGCCGACAATCTGCTGACCGGCGTCAGCGGCGACATCGCCCGCACGCTGCATGTCTACGACCTGTCGCTGCGCGGCGTGGTCGACGGCCTGAACGATCCGAACCTGACCCGCCTGGCGCCGCCGCTGCGCAACCGCCTGCTGTTCGATCGCGCCACCTCGGCCGAGTACCAGGGCCTGCTGCTGGTGATCGACCCGCAAGGCCGGGTGATCTACGAGTCCGACGCCGAGCAGGCGCGGCCGGGCAATTTTTCCGATCGCGATTACTTCACCGTGCATCGCGACGACCCCGACGTCGAGCTGTACGTCAGCGAGCCCTTCGTCAGCCGGATCTCGGGCGACCGCGTGCTGGGCCTGAGCCGCCGGCTCAACAAACCCGACGGCAGCTTCGCCGGCGTGGTGGTCGGCACGCTGCGGCTGTCGTATTTCGACCAGCGCTTCGGCCGGCTCTCGCTGGGGCCGGCCAGCACCATCCTGCTGTTTCGCAGTGACGGCCAGGTCCTGGCGCAGCGTCCCGCCGATGCCGACGACACGCCGCCGGCCTGGACCGGCGAGCTGCTGGACCAGTACGCGCAAGGCCGCTTCGCCGGCAAGAGCGGCGAATCCGACGCCGGCGGCGTGCGGCGCCTGTACAGCTTTCGCCAGATCGCCGACACGCGGCTGACGCTGGCGGTCGGCCTGTCGGTGTCCGAGGTCCTGGCGCCGTGGCTGCGCAAGACGCTGGTGCTGGCGCCCGTCACGCTGCTGCTGTGCGCCGGCGTGGTCGGCCTGACCTTCCTGTTCCAGCGCGAGATGCGGCGGCGCCGCGAGGTCGAGGCCGAACTCGAACGGCTGGCCAACACCGATGGCCTGACCGGCCTGATGAACCGCCGCACCTTCGACGCCACGCTGCTGCACGAATGGCGCAACGCCCGGCGCGAACAGGCGCCGCTGTCGCTGGCCTTCCTGGACGTCGATCACTTCAAGGCCTACAACGACCGCTACGGCCACCCGGCCGGCGACGAGGTGCTGCGCTGGCTGGCCTCGGTATTGCGGCGCGGCGCCGCGCGCCCGCGCGACCGCATCGCCCGCTATGGCGGCGAAGAGTTCGTGATCCTGCTGCCGGGCACCGACGCGGCGGGCGCCTACGCACTGGCCGAAAAGATCCGCCAGACGGTCCAGGCGCTCGCGGTGGCGCACGAGGGCAACCCGAGCGGCGCGCAGACCGTCAGCATCGGCCTGGCCAGCGTCGTGCCGGCCGGCGCGATGGTGCCGGGCGACCTGATCGCGCAGGCCGACGCGGCGCTGTAC
This sequence comes from Pseudomonadota bacterium, assembly GCA_023427085.1. Lineage (GTDB taxonomy): Bacteria > Pseudomonadota > Gammaproteobacteria > Burkholderiales > Burkholderiaceae_B > Orrella. The sequence continues at coordinate 2,157 of JAEZBO010000135.1, read as the reverse complement.
CGCGCCAAGCAGGCCGGCCGCAACCGCGTGGTCAGCTACGCCGAAGAGGCCTTGCTGGCGCGCGCCTGACGCTTGGCGGCCGGCGCCAGCACCATCTCGAACAGCCGGCCGTAAGGCGAGCCGACCGGCCACAGCATGCCCAGCCGGCGCGCCAGCGTATTGCCCGGCAACTCGATCTTGCGCACGCTGGCCGACAGCGCATCGGCACGAAAACAGTCAGGCACCAGCGATACGCCCAGACCCAGTCCCACCAGCAACTGGATGCCGTCGGGCGAATCGAGTTCGAAACGTTCTTGCGGCGCCAGGCCGCGCTGGCGCAGATAGCGGTCGGCCAGCAGCCCGCCCCAGGTGCGGCGGTCGTAGCGGATCAGCGCCTGCTCGCGCAGCAGCTGGTCCGGATCGGTGCCGGCCAGCGCCGCCGGCGCCAGCATGATCAGCGGTTCGACCCGCAGCCGGCGCCAGACGAAGGACTTGGGGATCGGGAACGGCGGTTCGACCATCAGCGCCGCATGCACGCTGCCGCTGGCGACCTCATGGTAGAGATCGTGCGAGGCGCCGATCTCGATGGCCGCGTCCAGCCGCGGATAGCGTTCGGCGATGCCGCGCAGCACCTCGGGCATCAGGTTGGTCAGCGCGGTGCGGATCGCGCCGATGCGCAGCCCGCCCGGAAAGCCGTCGGCCGACGCCGCCGCCTTGAACTCGCGCACGTTCTGCTGGAACTCGCGCGCGCGGCCCAGCAGCCGCGCACCGTTCTCGGTGGTCCGCACATAACGCCCCGAACGCGTGAACAGCGTCACGCCCAGCTCGCGCTCGAGCGCGCGCACGCGCTGCGCCAGCGCGGTCGGCGTCACGTTGAGCCGGCGGGCGGCCTCGGCCATCGAGCCGCACTCGGCGATCATCACGAAGGTATCGACAAACTGGGTTTCCATCGCTGCTGCCCCGGGCCTCCGGCAATCAAGAAAAAGTGGATTCTCAAGGTTCGAAAATTAAATTGTGCTGTCTTTTGCGCTGCTGAACAATACACGGCATGTGTCGCGCGATACGCGCGCATCGACGAATAACGATTCCGGAGACAGATATGACCCTTGCCCACATCCCGGCGCGCCGCCGCGTCCTGGCGGCCCTGCTGGCCTGCAGCCTGAGCGCCGTCGGCGGCGCGGCCCACGCGGCCCAGAACGACTATCCGACCAAGCCGACCACGCTGTATGTCGGTTTTTCGGCCGGCGGCGCGGTCGACCAGGTCGCGCGTGAACTGGGCCAGACGCTGGGCAAGCAGTTCGACCAGCCCTACGTGGTCGAGAACCGCCCCGGCGCGACCGGCACGATCGCGGCCGAAGCCGCCGCGCGCGCCAAGCCCGACGGCTACACGCTGCTGCTGGGCACCCAGTCGACCATGGTGGTCGCGCCCAACATGTACCCGACGCTGCGTTTCGATCCGATGAAGGATTTCGAGCCGGTCTCGCTGGTGGCCTCGGTGCCGCTGGTGCTGGTGGTGCATCCGTCGCTGCCGCTCAAGACCGTGCAGGACGTCATCGACTACGCCAAGAAACAAGGCGGCAACCTGCCCTACGCCTCGTCGGGCCTGGGCGGTCCGCAACACGTCTCGGCCGAACTGTTCGCCACCATGGCCGGCATCGAGATGGTCCACATCCCCTACAAGGGCGAGGCCAATGCGATCAGCGACCTGCTCGGCAACCAGGTGCCGCTGATGTTCAGCAACCTGCCGACGCTGCTGCCGCACATCCAGAGCGGCAAGCTGCGCGCGATCGCGGTCTCCAGCCTCGAACGCGCGCCCAGCGCGCCCGAGATCCCCACCGTCGCCGAATCGGGCCTGCCCGGCTTCGAGGCGCTGACCTGGTTCGGCCTGTACGCGCCAGCCGGCACCTCCCAGGACATCGTCGCCAAGCTCGAGCAAGGCGTGCAGACCGGCCTGAAGGATCCGCAGCTGCGCGAGAAGCTCAGCAAGCAGGGCCTGACGCTGGAAGGCCGCGGCAGCAACGACTTCCGCGCCTACATGCAGGCCGAAAGCGTCAAGTGGGGCGATCTGATCAAGAAGTCGGGCATCAAGCCCGAATGACCAGCGCGCAACACCCGGCCTGAACCATGAGCGTCACCACCACCCTGCCCAAGCCCACGCTGGCCGGCGCCGCGCAGGCG
>JAEZBO010000077.1 GCA_023427085.1 Pseudomonadota bacterium | reverse complement strand
CCGCAGGCACCAATGCCGTGCACCCGGCACCAGACTGGGCACCCGCGCGGGGCGCGCCGACCTCGATACAATCGCAGCGAGACATCCATGCGGCGCGCGCCGCGACTTTTTCCGAGACAGCCATGTTCGAGCACATCGAAGCCTATGCCGGCGACCCCATCCTGACCCTGAACGAGAACTTCCAGAAGGATCCTCGGCCGGACAAGGTGAACCTGAGCATCGGCATGTATTTCGACGACGAGGGCCGCCTGCCGGTGATGGCGGCCGCGCGCCGGGCCGAGACCGCGATGCTCGAACAGATCGGTCCGCGTCCCTACCTGCCGATGGAGGGCGCCGCCAACTACCGCCAGGCGGTGCAGGAGCTGCTGTTCGGCGCCAGCCACGAGGCGGTCCAGAGCGGGCGCATCGCGACGATCCAGACCATCGGCGGATCGGGCGGCCTGAAGGTCGGCGGCGATTTCCTCAAGCGTTATTTCGGCCAGGCCCAGGTGTGGGTCAGCGATCCCACCTGGGACAACCATCGCGCGATGTTCGAAGGCGCCGGCTTCCCGGTGCACACCTATCCCTATTACGACGAGGCCAGCGGCGGCCTGGATTTCCCGGCCATGCTGGCTGCCATCGAAGCGCTGCCGCCCGGCAGCATCGTGCTGCTGCATGCGTGCTGCCACAACCCGACCGGCGTCGACCTGAGCGCCGAACAATGGGCCAGGCTGATCCCGGTGCTCCAGGCGCGCGCGCTGATCCCCTACGTCGACATCGCCTACCAGGGTTTCGGCGACGGCCTCGAGCAGGACACCCACGCGCTGCGGGCGATGGCCGATGCCGGCCTGTCGTTCTTCGTGGCCAGTTCGTTCAGCAAGAGCTTTTCGTTATACGGCGAACGCTGCGGCGCGCTGAGCGTGGTGTGCGCCGACGCCGACGAGGCCGGCCGCGTGCTGGGCCAGATGAAAGCCACCGTGCGGCGCAACTATTCGAGCCCGCCCGCGCACGGCAGCCAGATCGTCGCGCGCGTGCTGCTCGACGCCGACCTGCGGCAGATCTGGTCGGACGAACTGGCGCAGATGCGCAACCGCATCAAGGCGATGCGCGCGGCGCTGCGCGAAGGCCTGTCCGAACGCCTGCCGGGCCGCGACTTCGGTTACTTCGAAAGCCAGCGCGGCATGTTCAGCTACACCGGCCTGTCGCCGGAGCAGGTCGACCGGCTGCGTGACGAGCACGGCGTCTACCTGGTGCGGTCGGGCCGCATCTGCGTGGCGGGCCTGAACCGCAACAACGTCGATCGCACCGCCGAGGCAATGGCCGCTGTGCTGGCCTGACGGCGGGCGCCGGTCCGGCGCCGCCGCCATGAAAAAAAGGCCTGGACTCGGTCCAGGCCTTTTTCATCGACCGGCCGGGCGCTGGCGCGCCGGTCCGGTCACTGCGTGGCGGCTTAGCGGCGGCCGACCAGCAGGCCCAGCAGGAAGGCGATACCGGCGGCGGTACCGACCGACTGCAGCGGGCGCGAACGGATGTGGTCTTCGGCCTGGTCGACGGCCTCATGGACAAAGCCGGTGGCGACGCCGGCGGCTTCGTCGAAGGTGCGACGGGCCTTTTCGACCTGTGCGTTCAGACGCGTGCGCAGCGCCTCGATGTCGGTGTCCGAACCCGAGCGCAGTGTTTCTTCCAGATCGTTCAGCAGGTTGTTGACGTTGTGCTTGAAGTCGTCCTGAACCTGGCGACCGGTCGAACGCAGTTCCTGGCTGGCGCGGCGGCCGGTCTGCTTGGCGTCTTCGATGCCACGGTCCAGATCGCGTTCGGTGCGTGCAAAAATACCCATGTTCATTCTCCTAGCTTGGGATGGAAAGAGCGCCCTGGTTGCCCGGGACGCAGCGGCTCCCGCGATAGGCATCCGGGATGATGCGCCTGGCTTGGCGCAAACCTGTGACCATTATGGCCGCAGGCGCGTCCCAGTCGTATGACCGATTGCAATAATCTGCTAACCGATGGCTCGCTGCCACCGGCCCGCCCCCGCCCTCCTGCTCCCGGCCGAAACAGCCCAGGCCCGCCGCGCTGCGGTATTGACGTCATCGCCGCCGAAAACAGGGACAAATAAAGTAACATCGGCCTACTTCCTTGCGTCTGCCTTACACCCTGGATGCCCAACCGCATCCGGACGGCCGCACATCGCTCGCGCGCAGCACAACAAGACAACCAGACCATGTTTGCACAGCTCAACCGGCACAACGTCCTTCACGCCGCCATCTGGCTGGGTGCCTGTGGCGTATTTCTGACTGACCTGCTCACCCGCCACGGCATCAACGTGTGGGTGTTCTACATGGTGCCGATCGCGCTGACGTCGCTGCAGCCGAATCGGAACCTGCCGGTGCTGGTGGCGCTGGTCGAAGCGGTGTTCCTGGCGCTGGGCTACTTCTTCTCGCCGGGCGTCGCGACGCCGGTGCTGGCGGCGATGAATCGCAGCTTCGGCATGGTCACGGTCATCGGCCTGGCCTACATGGCGCGCCAGATCATCGTCGAGCGCAATCGCATCCGCAAGCTGCTGTGGCTGCAGCGCGGCGAGAACGAACTGGCCACCAGCCTGTTCGGCGAGCAGAAGGTCGACGAGATCGGCGACAACGCACTGCAGGCGCTGGCGCGTTATCTGGGCGCGCAGGTCGGCGTGCTGCATCGCTCGGATCGCAAGGGCCTGCAGGCCATCGGCCACTATGGCTGCGCCGCCGACGAAGCGCGCGGCGCGCTGGGCCTGACCGCCGAGGCGGCGCGCCAGGGCAAGGCCATCGTCGTCACCGACCTGCCTGACGATTACCTGCGGGTGAGCTCGGCGATCGGCAACGCCACGCCGCGCAGCCTGCTGATCGTGCCGCTGATGAGCGAAGGCCGGCTGGCGGCGGTGCTCGAACTGGGCTTCATCAAGCCGCAGAAGTCCTATGCCGAAGAGATCGAGCTGCTCGAGCAGATCAGCGACAACCTGGCGATGGCGCTGCGCTCGGCCGCCTATCGCGAGCACCTGAAGGAACTGCTGGAAGAGACCCAGCGCCAGAGCGAAGAGCTGCAGACCCAGCAGGAAGAGCTGCGCGTCTCGAACGAAGAGCTCGAAGAGCAGAGCCGCGTGCTGCGCGAGTCGCAGGCCAGGCTCGAGAACCAGCAGACCGAACTCGAACAGACCAACGTGCAGCTCGAGGAGCAGACCCAGCGGCTCGAACGGCAGAAGCGCGAACTGATCGACGCGCAGCGCGCGCTCGAGATCAACGCCAGCGAACTGGGCCGCGCCAACCGCTACAAGTCCGAGTTTCTGGCGAACATGTCGCACGAGCTGCGCACGCCGCTGAACAGCTCGCTGATCCTGGCGCGCCTGCTGGCCGACAACCCGCAGGGCAACCTCAGCGACGAGCAGGTGAAGTTCGCCGAGTCGATCCACAACGCCGGCAACGACCTGTTGAACCTGATCAACGACATCCTCGACATCGCGAAGGTCGAGGCCGGCAAGCTGGAGATGCGGCCGGAAGTCACGCCGGTGCCGGCCCTGGTGCAGGGCCTGCAGTCGATGTTCGAGCCGCTCGCCGCGCGCAAGGGCCTGCAGCTGCAGATGGAGGTGGAGCAGGACGCGCCCGATTCCCTCTTCACCGACCGCCACCGGCTCGAGCAGATCCTGCGCAACCTGCTGGCCAACGCGGTCAAGTTCACCGACCAGGGCAGCGTGGCGCTGCACGTTGCGCTGGCCGGCAAGGACCGCGTGCGCTTCGCCGTGCGCGACAGCGGCATCGGCATCGCGCCCTCGCAGCAGGAACTGATCTTCGAAGCCTTCCGCCAGGCCGACGGCACCAGCAGCCGCAAGTACGGCGGCACGGGCCTGGGCCTGTCGATCTCGCGCGACCTGGCACGCCTGCTGGGTGGCGACATCGCCGTGCAGAGCGCGCCGGGACAGGGCAGCACCTTCACGGTCGAACTGCCGCTCGAATACAAGGCCTCGCTGGCGCAGGAACCCGTGGCCATGGCGCCGCCGGTGCCCGAGAACGCGCCGGTGACGCGCGCCGCGCCGGCGCCCACACCCGCCCCCAGCACCCCGCCGCAGGCGCCCGCCTTCCCCGACGACCGCAACGAGCCGGCCGGCGACCGCCGCACCGTGCTGGTGGTGGAGGACGACACGCGCTTCGCCGGCATCCTGTTCGACCTGGCGCACGAGCTCGGCTACCGCTGCCTCGTCGCGCACGATGCGAACGAAGGTTGCCGCCTCGCCTTCGAGCACCTGCCCGATGCCGTGCTGCTGGACATCCTGCTGCCGGGCGACTCGGGCCTCTCGGTGCTGCAGAAGCTCAAGGAAGATCCACGCACGCGCCACGTGCCGGTGCACGCGCTGTCCGCCGAGGACCGCGTGGAGCCCGCGCTGCAGCTCGGCGCGATCGGCTACGCGCTCAAGCCCACGACGCGCCAGGAACTGCAGGAGGTTTTCGCGCGGCTGGAAGCCAAGCTGAGCCAGAAGCTCAAGCGCGTGCTGCTGGTGGAGGACGACGAGCGCCAGCAGCAGAGCGTGAAGGCGCTGATCGGCGACGGCGACGTCGAGATCGTCGCGGTCTCCGAAGGCCGCGCCGCGCTGCAGGCGCTGGCCGATTCGGTCTTCGACGTCATGATCATCGACCTGAAGCTGCCCGACATGTCGGGCCAGGAGCTGCTGGAGCGCATGGCCTCCGGCGAAAGCCGCTCCTTCCCGCCCGTGATCGTGTATACGGGCCGCAACCTCACGCGCGACGAGGAGGCCGAGCTGATGCGCTACTCGCGCTCCATCATCATCAAGGGCGCGCGCTCGCCCGAGCGCCTGCTCGACGAGGTCATGCTGTTCCTGCACAAGGTCGAGAACCAGCTGTCGGCGGAGCGCCAGAACATGCTGCGCACCGCGCGCAACCGCGACCGGGCGCTGGAAGGCCGGCGCATCCTGGTGGTGGACGACGACATGCGCAACGTGTTCGCGCTGACCAGCGCGCTGGAGCACAAGGGCGCGCAGGTGGAGGTGGCACGCAACGGCCGCGAGGCG
>JAEZBO010000106.1 GCA_023427085.1 Pseudomonadota bacterium | reverse complement strand
GCTGTTGAGGCCGCCGCCGTGCCAGCGACCGCCGGCGCGGCTAGCGCCGCCGGCCCAGCAGCGAACCCAGCAGGCCGCGCGCGAGGTCGCGCGCCACCGAGCGCGCCGCCGACTTGGCGGCCGACTGCACGATGCCGTCGCGCCGGCCGCCACGCGGACCGGTCGATCCGAACAGCGCGTCGCTGACACTGTCCATCAGGCCTTTCTCGCGCGCCGGCGCGGGTGCGGGCGCCGACTTCGCGGCAGCGCTGGCATCCGCCTTGGCGGCCTGGGCGGCCTCGGCCTCGCGCCCGGCCTGTTCGGCCCGCGCGGCCAGCGCTTCGTAGGCCGATTCCCGGTCGACGCTCTGGTCGTACTTGGTGCCCAGCCCGGACTGCCCCTGCACCGACAGCCGCTCGGCGTCGCTGGCCGGGCCGATGCGGCTGGCCGGCGGCACGATCCAGGCCCGCTCGGTCGGACGCGGCCGGCCCTTCTCGTCCAGCAACGACACCAGCGCCTCGCCGACCGCCAGTTCGGTGATGGCTGCCTCGATGTCCAGGCCGGGCTGCGGCCGCATGGTCTGCGCCGCCGTCTTGACCGCCTTCTGGTCGCGCGGCGTGAAGGCCCGCAGCGCATGCTGGATGCGGTGGCCCAGCTGGCCCAGCACGCGGTCCGGGATGTCGAGCGGATTCTGCGTGACGAAATACACGCCCACGCCCTTGGAGCGGATCAGCCGCACCACCTGCTCGATCTTCTCGAGCAGCGCGGGCGTCGCGCCGGTGAACAGCAGATGCGCCTCGTCGAAGAAGAACACCAGCCGCGGCTGGTCGGGATCGCCGATCTCGGGCAGGTTCTCGTAGAGCTCGGCCAGCAGCCACAGCAGCACCGCGCCATACAGCCGCGGCGCCTGCATCAGCCGCCCGGCGGCCAGGATGTTGATCATGCCGCGGCCCTGCGCGTCGGTGCGCAGCAGGTCGGCCAGCGCCAGCATGGGTTCGCCGAAGAACTGCTCGGCCCCCTGCGATTCGAGCCGCAGCAGGCTGCGCTGGATCGCGCCGACGCTGGCCGGCGAGACGTTGCCGTACCGCGCCCGCAGCTCGGCCGCCCGTTCGCTGACGTGCGTCAGCATGGCGCGCAGGTCCTTGAGATCGAGCAGCAGATGGCCTTCTTCGTCGGCCACCCGGAAGACGATGTTGAGCACGCCTTCCTGGGTGTCGTTGAGCTCGAGCATGCTGGCCAGCAGCAGCGGCCCGATGTCCGAGACCGTCGCGCGCAGCGGGTGGCCGGCCTGCCCGAACACGTCCCAGAAGGTCACCGGGCTGGCCGACCAGGCCGGCTCGGGCAGCGCCAGCGACTGCAGCCGCTCGCGCATCTTGGGACTGGCCACGCCCGCCTGCGACAGGCCGCTGAGGTCGCCCTTGGCGTCGGCCAGGAACACCGGCGTGCCGAGCCGCGAGAAGGCCTCGGCCAGGCATTGCAGCGTCACCGTTTTGCCGGTGCCGGTGGCCCCGGTCACACAGCCGTGGCGGTTGGCCATGCCGGGCAGCAGCGGCAGTTCGCCGTGGGCGTTGCGGGCGATCACGAAGGGCTGGCTCATCTTTTTCTCTCGGGAAAACGGTGCGCGCCGCAGCGGGCGAACGAGGCTGCCACCGAGTGTAGCGGCTGCTCGCGCGGACCGGCAGTGCCGGCACGGTAAAATACCCGCTTCGACGCACTCATTCCTCGCTTCAGGGACACCATGGCCGGACATTCAAAATGGGCCAATATCCAGCACCGCAAAGGGCGCCAAGACGCCAAGCGCGGCAAACTGTGGACCAAGATCATTCGTGAAATCACCGTGGCGGCACGTGCCGGCGGCCCCGACCCGGACAGCAATCCGCGTCTGCGGCTGGCCTGGGACAAGGCCACCGCGGTCAACATGCCCAAGGACAACATCCAGCGCGCCATCACGCGCGGCGCCGGTGGGGCCGATGGCGACAACTATGAAGAAGTGCGCTACGAAGGCTACGGCCTGGGCGGCGCGGCGGTGCTGGTCGACTGCATGACCGACAACCGTACGCGCACCGTCGCCGAGGTGCGCCACGCGTTCGCCAAGAACGGCGGCAACCTGGGCACCGAAGGCTCGGTGGCGTTCCTGTTCAAGCACTGTGGCCAGTTCATCTTCGCGCCGGGCACGCCCGAAGACCGCGTGATGGAAATCGGCCTGGATGCCGGCGCCGACGACGTCGCCACCGATGCCGAGGGCGTGATCGAGGTCACCTGCGAGCCGCCGGCCTATCCGGCGCTGCGCCAGGCCTTCGAGGCCGCCGGCCTCAAGCCCGAAGTCGACGGCGTGGTCATGAAGGCCTTGAACGAGACCGAGCTGGCCGGCGACGACAGCGAACGCATGCAGAAGCTGCTCGACGCGCTCGAGGCGCTGGACGACGTGCAAGAGGTCTACACCACCGCCGTGCTCGACGAGACGGCCTGATCGCCATTCCGCCGTGCCGACAGGCGCGGCCTTCTTCCTCAAGAACGACATCATGAAATTGCTGGTTATCGGTTCGGGCGGCCGCGAACATGCCCTGGCCTGGCGACTGTCCCGCTCGCAGCGGGTACACAAGGTCTTCGTCGCGCCCGGCAACGGCGGCACGGCGCGCGATCCTAACCTGCACAACGTCGACATCAGCGACCCCAAGGCGCTGGCCGATTTCGCGCAGAGCGAAGGCATCGCGCTGACGGTGGTCGGCCCCGAGGCGCCGCTGGCGGCCGGCGTGGTCGATATCTTCCGCGAGCGCGGCCTGAAGATCTTCGGCCCGACGCGCGCGGCCGCGCAGCTCGAGTCGTCCAAGGACTACGCCAAGGCCTTCATGGTGCGGCACCACATCCCGACCGCGCTGTACGAAACCTTCACCGATCCGGCCGCGGCGCATGCCTACATCGACCGGCAAGGTGCGCCGATCGTCGTCAAGGCCGACGGCCTGGCCGCTGGCAAGGGCGTCGTCGTCGCGACCTCGGTGCAGGAAGCGCATGATGCCGTCGACGCGATGCTGGGCGATGGCTCGCTGGGCGCGGCCGGCGCACGGGTGGTGATCGAGGAATGCCTGCAGGGCGAGGAAGCCAGCTTCATCGTGCTGGCCGACGGCCGCAACGTGCTGGCGCTGGCGACCAGCCAGGACCACAAGCGCCTGCAGGACGGCGACGCCGGCCCCAACACTGGCGGCATGGGCGCCTATTCGCCGGCGCCGGTGGTCACGCCCGAGATGCACCACCGCATCATGCGCGAGGTGATCCAGCCGACCATGCAGGGCATGGCGCGCGACGGCATCCCGTATTCGGGCTTCCTGTACGCGGGCCTGATGATCGCGCCCGGCGACGATCCGGCCCGGCCGATCAAGGTGCTCGAATACAACTGCCGCATGGGCGATCCCGAAACCCAGCCGATCATGATGCGGATCAAGAGCGATCTGCTCGACGTGCTCGAAAATGCCGTCGAAGGCAAGCTGGACCAGGCCGATATCACCTGGGACCGCCGCACCGCGCTGGGCGTGGTGCTGGCCGCGGCCAACTATCCGCAGACCCCGCGCGCCGGCGACGTCATCGAAGGCCTGCCGGCCGACAACGACGACTGCATGGTGTTCCATGCCGGCACGCGCGACAACGGCCGGGCGATCGAAACCGCCGGCGGCCGTGTGTTGTGCGTCACGGCGCTGGGCGACTCGGTGCGCATGGCCCGCGAAAAGGCCTACGAGACGATCGACCAGGTCCGTTTCGATGGCCGGCAATACCGCTCCGATATCGGCTGGCGGGCGCTCAAGCGACCGCAAGGTCCGCGCGCCTGACCGATCGATCTAACCGGAGCGCTCCCGTCATGCCCACGCTGTCCCTGCCCACCGTCCGCGAATATTTCCTGTCGCTGCAGTCGAACATCGTCGCCGGCCTCGAAGACCTCGAAGGCGGCAGCTTCGCGCGCGACGACTGGGTCAGGCCCGAGGGCGGCGGCGGCGTCTCGCGCATGATCGAGGACGGCAAGGTGTTCGAGCGCGCCGGCGTGCTGTTCAGCCACGTGCAGGGCAGCCAGCTGCCGCCATCGGCCAGCGCGCACCGCCCCGAGCTGTCCGGCCGCGCGTGGGAGGCCACCGGCGTCTCGCTGGTGCTGCACCCGCGCAATCCCTATGTGCCGACCGTGCACATGAACGTACGCATGTTCGCCGCGCTGGCCCCCGACGAGGCCAGCAGCGACGTGTTCTGGTTCGGCGGTGGCGGCGACATGACGCCGTATTACCTGTTCGAGGAAGACGCGGTGCATTTCCACCGCAGCTACCGCGATGCGCTGGCGCCGCACGGCGAGCATTACTACGACGACTACAAGAAGTGGTGCGACGAGTACTTCTATCTGAAGCACCGCAAGGAAACACGCGGCATTGGCGGCATCTTCTTCGATGACCTGAACGCGCCCGGCTTCGAGGCCAGCTTCGCGCTGACCCGCGCGGTCGGCGAGGCCTTCCTGCCGGCCTTCCTGCCGATCGCACAGCGGCGCCACGGCTTGCCCTACGGCGAACGCGAGCGCGCCTTCCAGGCCTACCGGCGCGGCCGCTACGTCGAATTCAACCTGGTCTACGACCGCGGCACGCTGTTCGGCCTGCAGTCCGGCGGCCGCACCGAGTCGATCCTGCTGTCGATGCCGCCGCAGGCGCAATGGCGCTACGACTGGCAGCCCGAGCCGGGCTCGCCCGAGGCCAGGCTGTACGACTATCTGGCGCCGCGCGCATGGCTGTAGCACGCATCGGCCTGCTGGGCGGCAGCTTCGATCCGATCCACCTGGCCCACGTCGCGCTGGCACGCGCCGCGCTCGACGGGCTCGATCTGGATCAGGTGCAGTTCGTGCCGGCCGCCAATCCGTGGCAGCGTGCGCCCTTGCTGGCGTCGCCCGATCATCGCCTGGCGATGATCCAGGTCGCGATCGGCAACGAGGCGCGGCTGGCGATCAATTGCGCCGAGATCGAGCGCGGCGGCAAGACCTACACGCTCGAGACCATCGAGGGGCTGCCGCAAGGCCCGGCCTACGTCTGGCTGCTGGGCGCCGACCAGCTGGCCAACTTCTGCACCTGGCACGGCTGGCGCGAGATCGCCGCGCAGGTCGATCTGGCGGTCGCGCTGCGGCCCGGCACGCCGCTGCAGGCGCCCGACGAACTGCAGCAATGGCTGGCGACCCAGGGCCGCGACCTGCTCAGCCTGCCTTTCGAACCCATGGACATCTCGGCCACCGAGATCCGCCGCCGTCTGGCGCAAGGCGAAACCACCCAGGGCATGTTGCCCGACGCGGTGGCCAGCTACATAGCGCGCCACGGCTTGTACCGCGAGTAGGACCCTTTTTCCTGCCCGCTCTGCCGGGACGCCCAGCGTCCCGATCCTGAAATCCCACAGCGGCCAGCCGGTCGCGTTATAGTTCGCGCAATGGATATCCAAAAAATGCAACGCGTCGTGGTCGACGCGCTCGAAGACGTCAAGGGCCAGGACATCAAGGTGTACAACACCACGCACCTGACCAGCCTCTTCGACCGGGTGATCATCGCCAGCGGCACCTCCAACCGCCAGACCCGCGCGCTGGCCGCCAGCGTCGCCGACAAATGGCGTGATGCCGGTCAACGGGTCTCGGCCATCGAAGGCGAAGACACCGGTGAATGGGTCGTGGTCGACCTGGGCGACATCGTCGTGCACCTGATGCAGCCGGCGATCCGCCAGTACTACAACCTCGAAGAGATCTGGGGCGGCAAGCCGGTGCGCATGAAGCTGCTGTCGCAGCCCGGACGCGGCGGCCCGACCCAGGACGACGACCTGGAAGACTGAGCCGCCGCGATGAAACTCATCGTCGTGGCGGTGGGCAACCGCATGCCCGCCTGGGTGCAGATGGCCTGGGACGACTACGCCAAGCGCCTGCCGGCCGATTGCGCGATCGAACTGCGCGAGATCAAGCCCGAACCCCGTACCTCCGGCAAGACAGCGGCGCAGATGATGGCGGCCGAGGCGCGCCGCATCGAGGCGGCGCTGCCCGCCGGCGTGCTGCGGGTGGTGCTCGACGAACGCGGCCAGGACCAGACCACGGTGCAGTTGTCCAAGCGCCTGGAAGGCTGGCGTGGCCGCGGCAGCGACGTCGCCTTGCTGGTCGGCGGACCCGACGGCCTGGACGCCGAGCTGAAAGCCGCCTGCGACGAACGGTTGCGCTTGTCGTCGTTGACACTGCCGCATCCGATGGTGCGGGTGTTGCTGGCCGAACAGCTCTATCGCGCCTGGGCCGTCATGACCCACCATCCCTATCACCGGGCCTGAGACATCATGCCGGACGCCCGATCACCTGCTCCGCTGGTGCTGCAACTGGCATCGGCCAGCCCACGCCGCCGCGAATTGCTGCAGCAGCTGGGCATCGCGCCGGTCGTGCTCGAGGTGCCCGCGCCGCCGGGCGAGGACGAGCCGCGGCTGGCCGGCGAGACGCCGCTGGACTACGTCCGCCGCACCGCGCGTGACAAGGCGCAGCGCGCGCTGGCCTGGCGTACCGCCGAAGGCCTGCCGCGGCTGCCGCTGCTGGCGGCCGACACCTGCGTCAGCATGGATCAGCAGATCTTCGGCAAGCCGCAGGACGCGGCCGATGCGCGCCGCATCCTGCAAGCCCTGTCGGGGCGCTGCCACGACGTGCGCACGGCGGTGGTGCTGGTGGGCCTGGATGGCCAGCTGCACGAGGCGCTGTCGGAGACGCGCGTGTGGATGCAGCCCTTGAGCGCCGCGCAGATCGAGGCCTACTGCGCCAGCCCCGAACCCTACGGCAAGGCCGGCGCCTACGGCATCCAGGGCCGCGCCGGCGCCTTCGTGAGCCGCATCGACGGCAGCTACAGCGGCGTGATGGGTTTGCCGCTGCACGACACCGCGCGCCTGCTGGTCCAGGCCGGCCTGATGGCGGGCTGAGCCCGCGGCCCGGCGCGTGGCATGCCGCGCCGGCCCTGACCTTTTTCAAACCAACGAGGCGCCGCGCGGCGCCCCTCAGGCCTGCCCGCCCGGACGCCCGGCGTCAGCCGCGCGTGGCGTAGTCGGCTTGCAGCCCGGCCGGCAGCGGTGCCGAGGCCGGCACGGCCAGGTCGGTCTCGACCGGCGGCGGCAGCTCGCCCGCCAGCGCGCTGTCGAGCTGCTCGCGATCGAGTTCATTTTCCCAGCGCGCCACCACGACCGTCGCCACCGCATTGCCGACCAGGTTGGTCAGCGCGCGGCATTCGGACATGAAACGGTCGACACCCAGGATCAGCGCCATGCCGGCCACCGGCACCGACGGCACCACCGACAGCGTGGCCGCCAGCGTAATGAAGCCCGCGCCGGTCACGCCGGCCGCGCCCTTGGAGCTGATCATCGCGACCAGCAGCAGCAGCACCTGATCCTGCAGCGACAGCGGAATGTCACACGCCTGCGCGATGAACAGCGCGGCCATCGTCATGTAGATGTTGGTGCCGTCCAGGTTGAACGAATACCCGGTCGGCACGACCAGCCCGACCACCGACTTGCGGCAGCCGGCGCGCTCGAGCTTTTGCATCAGCGTCGGCAGCGCCGCTTCCGACGAACTGGTGCCCAGCACCAGCAGCAGCTCTTCGCGGATGTAGCGGATCAGCTTGAGGATCGAGAAGCCGTTGTAGCGCGCCACCGCGCCCAGCACCACCAGCACGAACAGCAATGAGGTGAGGTAGAAGGTCGCCACCAGCGCGGCCAGGTTGGCCACCGACGAGATGCCGTACTTGCCGATCGTGAACGCCATCGCGCCGAACGCGCCGATCGGCGCGGCCTTCATCAGGATCGCCACCAGCCGGAAGATCGGCGTGGTGATGGCCTGGAAGAAATCCAGCACCGGCTTGCCGCGCTCGCCCACCAGCGCCAGCGAGATGCCGAACAGCACCGCGACGAACAGCACCTGCAGGATGTCTCCCGACGTGAAGGGGCTGTAGATCGTGGTCGGGATGATGTTCATCAAAAACCCGGTCAAGGTCGTGTCGTGCGCCTTGGCGACGTAGCCCGACACGCTGTTGTTGTCGAGCGTGGCCGGATCGATGTGCAGGCCGTGGCCGGGCTGCACCACGTTGGCGACGATCAGGCCGATGATCAGCGCCAGCGTCGAGAACACCAGGAAATACGCCATCGCCTTGCCGGCCACGCGGCCGACCTTCTGCACGTCGCTCATGCCGGCGATGCCGGTCACCACGGTCAGGAAGATCACCGGCGCGATGATCATCTTGACCAGCTTGATGAAGGCGTCGCCCAGCGGCTTCATGCTGGCGCCCAGTTCGGGATAGAAGTGGCCCAGCAGGATGCCGATGGCGATCGCCGCCAGCACCTGCACGTAAAGCAATTGATAGATCTTGGGTTTGCGCGCAGGCGTGGCTGCGGCCTGGGTGATGTCGATCATTGGGTTGTCCCCGCCTGGTGCCCTGGCCGTCCGTCGGTGGGGACGGCATCCGGGTCTGTTGTCGAAAAGCCGGTTTGTCGAGTGCGCCGGCCCCTGCACGGTCCGATCCGACCGCGACCAGCCTTAACGCAAGCCGCGTGCCAATGGCCCGGCCTGAGCACGGCTCAGGTAGAGACTTGATAAATAAAAGGTTTGATCGGCGCGATGGCTGTATCGAATCGCGCGGCGGGCGAAACTTCGCCCAGTGATGGCGTAGAATGTGCGGAAATCCGCACAGACATGTCCGATACTTCCACCCCGACTTCTGCCAGTTCGATCCGCCGGCCGCGCCGCTGGCGGGCCCGGCTGGCCTATACGCTGGCCGTGCTGGCCGCGCTGCTGCTGACCTGGCAACTGGCCACCTGGCTGGGCCAGCGCAACGGTTTCGAGCGTGCCAGCCTGCTGGCGCAGGAAGCCGCCGACAGCCAGGCGCAGCTGCTGCAGAGCGAGCTCAACAAGTTTCGCGCGCTGCCTTTCGTGCTGGCGCAGGACGAACAGCTGCGCGACTTTCTGCATCGGCCCGACGACGCGGCGACACAGGCGCTGAACCGCAAGCTCGAGACGCTGCCGGCCGGCACCGGCGCCTCGGTGGTCTACCTGCTCGACGCCGCCGGCCGCGCGCTGGCCAGCAGCAACTGGCGGACCGACACCAGCTTCGTCGGCGTCGACTACAGCTTTCGCCCGTATTACCGCGACGCCTGGCGCGACGGCAGCGCCGACTATTTCGCCATGGGCACGGCCAGCCGCCTGCCCGGCCTGTACCAATCGCGCCGCATCGACGATGCCGACGGCAGGCCGCTGGGCGTGCTGGTGGTCAAGGTCGAGTTCCAGGCGCTGGAGACCATCTGGCACAGCCTGCCGCAGCGCTTTGTGGTGCACGACCGGCAAGGCGTCATCCTGTTCGGCGACCCGCCTGAATGGCGCTTCCTCACGCTGGGCACGCTGGCGCCCGAGCGCGTGCAGCAGCTGCGCCAGCAGTTGCAGTTCGGCGAGGCCGCGCTCACGCCGATCGCATGGCAGCCGCTGGACGGCCACCCGGACGCCGTCACGGTGCAGGACCAGGCCTATGCGCAGGCCAGCCAGCCCATCGACCAGCTGGACTGGACCCTGCGCGCGCTGGTGCGGCTGGCGCCGCTGATTGCCGACGAGGTCGCCGAGACGCGCCGCGCCGGCCTGCTGGCCTGCCTGCTGGGCCTGGCACTGGCCGCGCTGCTGCTGAACCGCCATCGCCGCCGCCGCCACGTTGCCGCGCTGCAGCGCCAGCAGCGCCAGGCGCTCGAGGCCGAAGTCTCGCTGCGCACCGAGCAACTGCGCCAGAGCAACCAGCAGCTGGTCACCGAGATGGCCGACCGCCAGCGCACCCAGGCGCGTGCCCGCGCGCTGCGGACCGAACTCGAGCAGGCCAACAAGCTGTCGTTCCTGGGCCAGATTTCGGCCGGCGTGGCGCACGAGATCAACCAGCCGCTGGCCGCCATCCGCACCTACGCCGAAACCACCGAGCTGCTGCTGGCGCAAGGCCAGCACGCGGCGGCGCAGGCCAACCTGGCCACCATCACCGAACTGACCGAGCGCATCGGCCACATCACCGGCGAGCTGCGCGGCTATGCGCGCAAGCCGCTGTCGGAAAACACCGCGGTCGCGTTGCGCGACGCGCTGGACGGCGCGTTGCTGCTGCTGGCGCCGCGCGCACGCCAGCAAGGCACGCGCATCGACACCGCTGCCGTACCGGCCGGACTCGCCGTGCTGGCCGAACGGGTACGGCTCGAGCAGATCCTCGTCAACCTGCTGCAGAACGCGCTCGATGCGCTGGCCACGCGCAGCGACGGCCACGTCGCCGTCCAGGCGCTGGCCGCCGATGGCACGGTACGGCTGCTGGTCACCGACAACGGACCGGGACTGAGCGCCGCGGTACGGGCGACGCTGTTCACGCCCTTCTCCACCAGCCGCCCCGAGGGGTTGGGACTGGGCCTGGTGATCAGCCGCGACATTGCCCACGAATTCGGCGGTTCGCTCGACGCCGCGCCGCCCGGCGACGGCGGCGCCACCTTCATCCTCACGCTCAGGCAGGCGCGGCCATGAAACCGGTCCTCCCAAGCGGTTCGACCCGCCCGGCGCCGGGCCGGCCCCGCCCTGCCGCCTCATTCCGGAGTGACGCCCGCCCATGACCTCGACTCCCAACGTCGTCTTCGTCGACGACGACGCCGACCTGCGCCGCGCCACGGTGCAAAGCCTGACCCTGAACCAGGTCCAGGTGCAGGCCTACGACAACGCCGAGCAGGCGCTGGCGGCGCTGACGCCCGATTTCGACGGCGTGCTGGTCAGCGACATCCGCATGCCCGGCATGGATGGGTTGCAGCTGTTCCAGGCCGTGCGCGAGCGGGATGCCGATCTGCCGGTCATCCTGATCACCGGCCATGGCGACATCCCGATGGCGGTGCAGGCCATGCAGCAGGGCGCCTACGATTTCCTCGCCAAGCCCTACGCCAGCGCGCGGCTGCTGACCGCGATCCGCAACGCCTGCACGCAGCGGGCCCTGGTGCTGGCCAACCGGCAGTTGCAGGCGCAGGCCGGCGCGGTCGACGAGGACCTGCCGCTGATCGGCAACTCGCCCGCGATGCAACGCATCCGCCAGACCTTGCGTCATATCGCCGACGCCGACGTCGACGTGCTGGTCGAAGGCGAAACCGGCACCGGCAAGGAAGTCGTCGCGGCCTCGCTGCATCGCCTGAGCCGGCGCGCCAGCCACGCTTTCGTGGCGCTCAATTGCGGCGCCCTGCCCGAGACCGTGATCGAAAGCGAGCTGTTCGGCCACGAGGCCGGATCGTTCACCGGCGCCCACAAACGCCGCGTCGGCAGCATCGAATACGCCAGCGGCGGCACGCTGTTTCTCGACGAGATCGAAAGCATGCCGGCCAGCGCGCAGGTCAAGCTGCTGCGGGTGCTCGAGACCCGCGCGGTCACGCCGCTGGGCAGCAATGCCTTGCGGCCGGTGGACCTGCGCGTGGTGGCGGCCAGCAAGACCGATCTGGGCGATCCGTCGCAACGCGGCGATTTCCGCGCCGACCTTTACTACCGGCTCAACGTCGTCACCTTGCGGCTGCCGGCGCTGCGCGAGCGGCGCGAGGACCTGCCGTTGCTGTATGCGTTCTTTTCGGAACGGGCGGCACAACGCTTCAAGCGCCAGGCCGTGCCGGCCGACGCCGCGGTGCTGGCGCACCTGGAGGCGCACGACTGGCCCGGCAATGTGCGCGAACTGGCCCACTTCGCCGAGCGCCAGGTGCTGGGACTGAGCGAACTGCCGGCCGCCGCGCAGGACAGCGACGGCCTGAGCCTGCCGCAGCGGGTCGAGCGTTATGAGGCCAGCGTCATCCGCCAGACGCTGGCGCGCCATGGCGGCGACGTGCGTGCCACGCTGCAATCACTGGGCATCCCGCGCAAGACCTTCTACGACAAGCTGCAGCGTCATGGCATCGAGCGCAGCGACTACGCGCTGCCGCCCGTCACGCGCCCTGGTCCTGCTGCTGACTGACGTCGCGCACCACGCCTTGTTCGATCAGCGCATCGATCTGCGCCTGCTCGAAGCCGAACTCGCCAAGGATCTTGATGCTGTCCTCGCCCAGCCGCGGCGCGGCGCGATGGTAATGCGCCGGCGTGGCCGACAGCTTGACCGGCATGCCGACCGTCTTGACCGGTCCGGCCTGCGGATGCACCTGCTCGACCACCATGCCGCGCGCCAGCGTCTGCGGATGCGACAGCGCCTCGGCGATCGAATGCACCGGCCCGGCCGGCACGCCGGCGGCATCGAACACATCGAGCCAGTGCTGCGCCGGCTGCGTCTTGAGGATGTCGGTCATCATGCCGACCAGCTCGTCGCGGTTCTCCATGCGCTGCGCGTTCTTGGCGTAGCGCGGATCGTCGCACCATTCCGGCCGGCCCAGCGCCTGCGCGATGCGGGTCCAGTTGCGCTCGTTGGCGCCGCCGATGATGATCCAGTCGGTGCCGGTCGCGAAGGCCTGGTACGGCGCCGTCAGCACGTGCGACGAGCCGGTCGGGCCGGGCGACACGCCCGAGCCGAAGTAGATCGCGGCATGCCAGTACAGCTGCTGCAGGCTGGCCTCGAGCAGCGAGGTCTCGACCCGCTGGCCCTCGCCGGTCTTCATCTTGTGCTGATAGGCCGCCAGGATGCCGAAGGCCGCCAGCAGGCCGGCGTTGATGTCGGCCACCGAGTTGCCGGTGCGCAGCGGCGGGCCGCCCGGCTCGCCGGTGATCGCCATCAGGCCCGAGAACCCCTGCGCGATCAGGTCGAAACCGCCCTTGTCGGCGAACGGACCGGTGCTGCCGTAGCCGGAGACCGAACAATAGATCAGCCCCGGATTGATCTTGCGCAGGTCCTCGTAGCCCAGGCCCAGCTTTTCCATGGTGCCCTTGCGGAAATTCTCGGTCACCACGTCCGCATCCTTGATCATGCGAAACAGCACTTCCTTGCCCGCCGGCGATTTCAGGTCCAGCGCGATCGCCCGCTTGTTGCGGTTGAGCATCAGGAAAGGCGCCGACACACCCTGGATCTGCGGGTCGCGATACTGGCGCGCATCGTCGCCGCCGTCCAGTTTCTCGACCTTGATCACCTCGGCGCCCAGGTCGGCCAGCATCATGCCGCAGGTCGGGCCCGCCATGATCTGCGCCAGTTCAATCACCCGCATGCCGGTCAGGGCGCCGCGCGGCGCGGCGCTGTCTTTGCTGCTCATCGTCATCTCCTGTTGCAGGCGCCGCGCGCCGGCCGACCAGGCCGGGCACGCTGACGCCCTGGCAGCCTGACACGACGCGTGCCCGGCTGCGTTGTCACGCGCGCGGCCCTGGGGCCGCGTCACCGTGTCACTTCTGTTTCGTCAAACCCAGATCGCTGGTGATCTTGCCGTACTTTTCATACTCTTTCTGCACGAAGGTCTTGAAGTCGCCCGGCGACGCCGGACCACCGCCCACCACCATGCCCTGCTCGGCCAGCTTGGCCGCCACGTCCTTGTCGGCCAGCGATTGCGCGATGGCCTTGTCCAGCTTGTCCAGCACTTCCGGCGGCAGCTTGGCCGGCGCCAGCACTGCATACCATTGCTCGACGTCCATGCCCGGCACGCCGGCCTCGGCCAAGGTCGGCACGTCCGGCAAGGGCGCGGCGCGCTTGGCGCTGGTGACCGCCAGCGGACGCAGCTTGCCGCCCTTGATCTGGCCGATCGCACCGGGCAGCGTGTCGAAGTTCATGTCGACCTGGTTGCCCAGCAGATCCTGCATCGCCTGACCGCTGCCCTTGTAGGGCACGTGTTCCATCTTGGCGCCGGTGATCTGCGAGAATCGCGCCGCGCTCAAATGCTGCGGGCTGCCCATGCCCGAAGAGGCATAGGTGTACTGGCCCGGCTTGGCCTTGAGCGCCTCGCTCATTTCCTTGACCGACTTCCAGTCGTTCTTGCTCGGATTGATCACCAGCACGTTGGGCACCGAGCCCAGGTAACGCACCGGCGTGAACGCGCCGATGGGGTCGTAGGACACCGGCAGCACATATGGCGCCGACACCGTCGACTGCATGTTGGCCAACAGCAGCGTGTAGCCGTCCGGCTCGGCCTTGGCCACCATGTCGCCGGCGATCAGGCCGGACGCGCCGGGCTTGTTCTCGACCACCACCTGCTGGTTGAGCACACCCGACAGGTGCTGGGCCAGGATGCGCGCCGACACGTCGGTGCCACCCCCTGGGACAAAACCCACCACCAGGCGGATCGGCTGCTTGGGGTAATCGCTGGCCGCCGACACCGTCGCGGCGGGCAACACGGCGGCGGCAACCGCCAGCGCCACGGACATCTTCTTGAACATTGCTGTCTCCATCCTTATCGTTGCTTTGTCGTCGCAAGTCGCTCGACAAAATCTTTGTGGACTCTTAGCATAGGGTATTTGGTATACCAGATACCAAGTTAAGCCGATTCGATTCGACGTGCACCTATGGATTACCCTCAGACCCCGGCTGCAGCGGCCGCCGATCCGCTGGCGATCAACCACCCCACGCTGGCCGCCGTCGTGGCTGGCCGGCTGCGTCAGCTGATCACCGACGGCACGCTGGCGGCCGGCGCGAACCTCAATGAACGGGACCTGTGCGAACGGCTCGGCGTCTCGCGCACGCCGCTGCGCGAGGCCTACCGCATCCTGGCGGCCGATGGCCTGGTGCGCATCCAGCCCAAGCGCGGCGCCGAGGTCATCGAGCACACCCAGGCCGACATCGAAAACATCTTCGACGTGCTATCGGTGCTTGAAGGCCTGTCGATCCGCCAGGCCGCCGAGCGCGCCAGCGACGCCGAACTGCGCGATATCGCGGCGCTGCATGCCAGCATGCTCGAGGGTTTCCGCGTCGAGGACATCAAGGCGTATTTCAGCGCCAGCATGGGCACCCACATCGCGATCAACCAGGCCGCGCACAACCCCGCGCTGACCGCCAGCTACGAACGCCTGAACCTGCAGGTACAGGCGCTGCGCTACAAATCGAATCTGGATCGCGACGAATGGGTGCTGGCGGTCGACGAACACGAACGTTTCGTCACCGCGCTGATGGCACGCGACGGCGTCGCGGCCGAACGCATCATGCGCCAGCACCTGCTCAACAAGAAGGCGGTGCATCTTCATACGCCGCAGGCGGTCTGAGGGGCAGTGCATCTGCAGCCGTCGCAGGCGGTCTGAGGCAGTGCATCTGCAGCCGTCGCAGGCGGTCTGAGGCAGTGCGTCTGCGGTCGCCGCTGGCTGTCTGACGTGCCAGCGGGCCAACTATCTGTCCGAACATGAGCACTCATGTCCGGCCTTTGCCTTGATACCAGCTTTCCCAATGACCGCATTCGCGCCTGGCCTTGGCCAGGACACGAACCATCAAAGCGCCAACACCAAGGTCTTGCCTGCGCAGGCGCGCGAGCAACACGACATCATGCGCTGACCCTGTTCACGCTCGGCGCGCGTCAGCACCACGTCGCGATGATCCACCGGGCCGTCCAGCACGCGCACCTCGCACGAACCGCACAGGCCTTCCTCGCAGTCGCTCTGCACGTCGATGTTGGCACCACGCAGCGTTGTCAGCAGCGTCTGATCGGCCGGCACCGTCAAGGTCAGCCCCGAATCCTTGAGCTGCACCGTGAAGGCCTGCTCCTTGCTCGGATCGAGCGCGGTCAGCGTCGAATGGAAATGTTCGACCTTCAGCGACTCGGCCGGCCAATGCGCGCAAACCTGCGCCAGGCCATCGAGCAGGCCTTGCGGGCCACAGGCATACACCAGCGTATCGTCGCGCGGCTCGGCCAGCAGCGCCGCATAATCGGCGCGGCCTCCCTCGTCCTTGATGTGCAGCCGCAAGCGATCGCCATGCAGCGCAAGCAGCTCGTCCACCAAGGCCATGCCGGCGCGGGTGCGTCCGCTGTAATGCAGCGTGTAGTCCTTGCCCAGCTCGCGGGCGCGTCGCGCCATCGCGCTGATCGGCGTGATGCCGATGCCACCGGCGATCAACACCAGCCGCGCGGCGCTTTCGTCCAGCCTGAAATGATTGCGCGGCCCCCGCACCCGCAAGGACAGCCCCGCGCGCACGTGATCGTGCAGCCACTGCGAGCCACCGCGCCCGGCCGGCTCGCGCAATACCGCGATCTCGAACACGTCGGTTTGCGCCGGATCGCCGCACAGCGAGTACTGCCGCGACCAACCCGTGTCGCCGCACAGTACATCGATGTGCGCGCCCGGCGACCAGCGTGGCAAGGGCTTGCCATCCCGCGCGGCCAGCCGCACACGCAGCACGCCTTGCGCGGCCGGCTCGGCCGACAGCACCGTCACCGGCCGGCTCAACGCATGCGACGACGGTTCACCGATGCGCACCGGCTGCACCGCGGTCAGCAGCTCGGGCGAGCGGCGTTCGGGATTGGCGGCGGGGTCCCATTCGACCCAAAGATGCTCGGGCCCGCGAAACGAGGTATTGGGCACGTAGGTGAAACGCTGGTCGGCCAGCTGCAGATGCGGCAGCCGGCGAGTCAGCTCTCCGAGGAACACCTGCATTTCCATGCGCGCCAGGTTCTTGCCCATGCACTGGTGCGAGCCGTAGCCAAACGTCAGCTGTTCGCTGGCGTTCTCGCGGCGGATGTCGAACAGGTCGGCGTCGGCGAACTGCCGCTCGTCGTGGTTGGCCGAGGACGTCACGATCAGCAGCTTCGAACCCGCCGGTATCGCGACACCGCCGACCGTCACGTCGCGCGTGGCCAGCCGGCGCCAGGCCGCCACCGAACCGTTATGCCGCAGGCATTCCTCGACCGCGTTGGGAATCAGCGCCGGGTCTTCGCAGATCTCGCGCCAGGCATCCGGGTGCTGCAACAACAGCTTGATCGCGTTGGCCGACGCGTTCGCGGTGGTCTCGTGGGCCGCCACGATGCCGGCCATCATCATCGAATGCAGGTACGAGTCGGTCACGACCTCGGGGTGGTCCTGCTGCTTGCGGATGCCATATTGCATCCAGCCCCCGCCGGACGGATCACGCCGCATCTTGTCGAGGATCTTGCCGGCCAGTTGCCAGAAATTGCCGACCGCATGCGCGACCGCCACCTGCTCCTGCGGCTCGGGCCGGCCCCAGGTATTGACGGTGTGCGCGATGGAGTATTCGCGCAGCAGATCCATGTCCTCCTCGGGCACGCCCAGAAAGTGCAGCGCCACGGTCAGCGGCACTTCCCACAACATCTGATCGACCAGGTCGGCGCGCCCGTCGTCGATGAATCGATCGACGTATTCACGCGTCAGCTTGCGTACCATCGGCTCGTGATGCAGCAGCTCGGCCGGCGTGAACGGTTCCATCAGCAGGCGCCGGCGCGGCATGTGGGCCGGCTCGTCCTCGTTGACCAGCGTGCGGCTCATGCCGTAACCGTAAGAGGCCAGCACCGCATTGGCCTCGGGCCCGGTCGGTGTGATCTTCTCGAGCGCGATGCTGGGGCTGAAGGTCAGGTTGTCGCGAAAGATCGTCTTGATGTCCTCATAGCGCGTCACCACCCAGTAGCCCAGCTGCGGACTGTAGAACACCGGCTCTTCTTCGCGCGCCCAGCGCACGTAGTCGGGCGGGTCTTGCTGGTAGCCGTCGCCGAAGGGATCGAATGACGCCGCGCGCGGGCTCACCGGACAGCCGTTGGGCGCGATCGCCGCGGCGGCGCGCAATGCCTCGTGATCGACCGGGCAGCGATTCGCGGCCTCTGCTTGCACCGCCGGATGATCGACCGGACTGCCCGCTGCGACGGTGGGCGCCACGGGCTTGTCGACAAGCTTGCCGGCGGCAGCGCCGGCCCGATCTACCTCGTGATCGCCAAGCGGGGCCTGAGGCGGCCGGCCGCCAAGATCGCCTGATTTAGCGTGCGTCATGCTGACTCCAATAAATAAAGCCCTCCACACCTGGCGGCGTGGAGGGCCACCACCCGGACGTCAATCCAGCTTGATGCCGAGCTCGCGGATCAACTGGTGCCAGCGCTGGCGCTCGTCCTGCAGCAGCTTGGCGTATTCAGCCGGCGTGTTGCCGACCGGCTCGATACCGAACTCGATCAGGCGCTGGCGCACCGCCGGCGTCTGCACCGCGGCGACCACCTGCTTGTTCAGCGCATCGATCACCGACGCTGGCGTCTTGGCCGGCACCACGACGCCAACCAGCGCCGCGGCCTGCACCTTGTCCAGGCCCAGTTCGGCAAAGGTCGGCACATCGGGCAACTGCGCCAGACGGGTCGGGTTGGCGACCGCCAGCGGCTTGACCTTGCCACCGTTGATGAAACCCGCGCCGGCCGCCAGGTCGACCATCATCGCCGGCAACTGGCCCCCGGCCACGTCCGCCAGCGCAGGGGCCGCCCCGCGATAAGGCACATGCACCAGATTCAGGCCGGCTTCGACCTTCAGCAATTCCATCGCCAGATGATGCGGACTGCCGGCACCGGCGGACGCGTAATTCATGCCGCCGCCGTCCTTGCTCTTGGCCTTGGCGATGAAGTCCTTGGCGCTATCGATCTTCGACTGCGGGCCGACCACCAGGATCATCGGAAAACGTCCCATCAACGTCACTGGCGCCAGGTCCTTCTCGGCGTCGTAGGACAGCTTCTGGTACAGCACCGAGTTGAACACCAGCGTGCCGTTGTCGGCGGACAGCATGGTGTAGCCATCCGCCGCGGCCCGCGCGGTCTCGGCGGCACCGATAGCGGTGTTGCCGCCCGGCTTGTTGTCGACCACCACCGGCTGCTTGATGCGCGTAGTCAGCTCTTGCCCGATCGTGCGGGCCAGAAAGTCCGAGCCGCCGCCGGCCGGGTACGGCACGATCCAACGGATCTGTTTGGACGGATAGCCGTCTTGCGCGGCATGAGCCACACCGGCCGACAAAACGGGTACGGCCAGCAAGGCCGTGGCGATACAGTGCTTGAGCGTGAACAAGGGAGGTCTCCTGGCTGGGCGTTTAACCACTCGGTTTTATTCTTGCGTAAATCATATACGCAATGCGTAAACAATCAAGCCGGGTTAACCTTGCCTCGCGACCGTGACGATTGAAGGATCCGATGCCTGCTGACCTCCCCCATGCCGCCGACGACCTGGCTCCGGCGGCACCCGACCGCCGCCAGCGTGTGCAAGCGGCCGAGACCGCGATGGCCGTGCTCAAGCTGCTGGCGCATCTGGGCGGACGCGCCAGCCTGACCGTGATCGCGATGCAGGCCGGCGAAAGCCCGGCCAAGGTGCATCGCTACCTGATGAGTCTGATGGCGCAGGGCCTGGTCGAGCAGGATGGCACCACGCAACAGTATTTCCTGGCGCGCGAGGCCATGTTCATCGGCCTGGCCGCGATGCGCCAGGCCGACCCGATACGGGTCGCCGAACCCGCGCTGCTGCGGCTGCGCGAATCCTTGGCGGTCACCTGCTTCATCGCGGTCATGGGCAACAAGGGACCGACCATCGTGCGTTTCGAAGAGCCGGGGCTGCCGGTCAGCGTCAACGCGCGGGTCGGCTCGGTGATGTCGGTGATGTGGTCGGCGACCGGCCGCGCCTTTCTGGCGCTGCTGGATGAACCGCAGATTCAGGGCATGGCGCTAAGCGAACTCTCTGCGGCCCCGGCCGAGCTGCGTGCCCAGCTCGATCCCAGCGATCCGGTGGGCGTCTTGCGACGCGAGGTGCTGGCGGCCGGATGCGCAAGCGTGGTCGACACCCATCTGCGCGGCATCAGCGCGGTGTCGTGCTGGGTCCGCGATTGGCGTGGCGCGCCGCAGGTGGTGCTGACCGCATTGGGTGCAACGGGTGGTTTTGATGCGAGCGTGTCGGGCCCGGTGGCGCAGGCGGTGCGCCAGGCCTGCGCCGAGGCGAGTGCGTCGCTGGGCTATCGGCCGGCTCAAGGCTGAGCGGCTCGATCGCTCAGAGCGCTGAGGCAGCGAAAGGCGCATCCATGCCAAGGCCGGCTTGAGGCCAGCGGGCAGATTCAACGATGGGGGGATGGGTACGTGGCCGGGATGGCTACAACGCCAAGACAACCTGCGTCGTGCATCACCGCGCGTCAGTCTGATCGAGCCTGGCGGCATCAGCGGCGCGCGTGTTGGGCGCCGCAACAGACGGAATCCGGCGGCACAAAAGACAAAACCCCACTCAGATCACTGAGTGGGGTTTTGCGGGATAAGAGCCTGACAATGACCTACTTTCACAGACGTCCGTCCACTATCATCGGCGCAAAGGCGTTTCACTGTCCTG
>JAEZBO010000021.1 GCA_023427085.1 Pseudomonadota bacterium | reverse complement strand
CATCTGCACGTCACCATCGACAGCGGGCCGCAGGTGCGCATGGGCGAACTCAACACGCAGGGTTTGAAGCGTGTGCCCGAAACGCTGATCGACCGCTACGTCCGCTACAACGTGGGAGCCGCGTTCGACCAGAACCGGCTCGATCAGTGGCAGCAAGACCTGCAATCGACCGCCTTCTTCCGCGGCGCGTTCGTCTCGCTGCAGGAACCTCCCAGCCAGACCGACCAGCCCACGGACCCGATTTCGGACCGCGCCCGCGGCCCCGGAACCGAAGACGCCGCCGCGGCTGCACCGGCGGGCGATCCCACGGTGTCGGGCGGCCTGCCCCCGCCGCCCGCGCAGTTCGATTCGGACGGCGAAATCACGCTGCCCGTGCAGGTGCGCGTGGTCGAGGCGCCGCCCAAGCGCTTTTCCGCGTCGATCGGCGTGGACGACGAGGCCGGCGTGCGGGTGGAGTCCCTGTATCGCCAAAACGTCGTATTCGGCCAGCCCGTTACGATGGAAACCGGTTTTGGCGTGGACCGGCTGCGCCAGCGCGCCTTCATGGACATCCTGCTGCCGCCGTCCGAGCGTGGCTACCGCGATTCCTTCGGGATCCTGGCGGACCGCTCCGACATCCAGGGGCTGGAAGTGACCCGCTACGCGCTGGGCGCCACGCGAACGCAGGAGCGCAAGGGCGCGGGCGACAGCCGGGTCGAATACGAAACGCGCTACGGCGTGCTGCTGGCGCAGGACCACGTCAAGATCGACGGCGGCGACAGCTACACGCTGCCCACCGTGACCACCACGGCCGAATGGCTGCGGCGCGACGTGGACAACAAATACGATCCGCGCGAAGGCAACCTGATTGCCGTGGGCGGCGGCGTGGGTATTACGCTGGATACGGGCGAGCCCTACACGCGCCTGCGGCTGCGCGGCCAGAAGTGGTGGCCGATCGGCAAGCTGGACGTGCTGACAATCCGCGGCGAGGTCGGCCGCGTGTGGTCCAACGGCGACGTGCAGGTCCCGGACGACTTTGGCTTTCGGACGGGCGGGGCGCGCACCATCCGCGGCTACCGTTACCAGAGCATTGGCGTGCACCGCGACAACGCCGTGGTGGGCGCGCCCACGCTGCTGGTGGGCAGCATTGAATACGACCACTATTTTGACGAGCGCTGGGGCATGGGCGTGTTCGTGGATGCGGGCGATGCCGCCGAATCGTTCGGCGACATGAAGATGTCCGTGGGCTACGGCGTCGGCGCGCGCGTGCGCACGCCGGCCGGCCCGTTGTTCCTGGACGTGGCCTACGGCCAGCGCGAACGCGACCTGCGCCTGCATTTCTCGTTGGGGATCGCGTTTTGAAGTTCGTGCGTAAATTCCTGCGCCATGTGCTGGTGTGGTGGCTGCCCGGGCTTGCCATGCTGGCCGCATTGGCGGCCGGATTCATCTTCTGGCTCGTGGCCTCGCAGAACGGCACGCGCCTCTTGCTGACGACGGCCGCGCAGCAGCTGGACGGTCAGGCGCTGGACGTGAATGGCTCGCTCTTGCGCGGGGTGACCGTGGGCCAGTTGACGTTGACGGCCGGCGGCACGCACGTCGATATCCATGATCTGGACCTGGCCGTGCATTGGCGCGCCCTGGGCGACCGGCTGCTGCACGTGCGCAATCTGTCGGCCAGTTCGGTGCGCGTGGACATGGTGTCCTCGCCCGAGGCGCCGCCTGCCGAAGACAACGGCGAACCCTTCACCCTGCCCAAGCTGCCGGTGACCATCGCCGTGGACCGGCTGGCGTTGGGCGATTTCCAGTTCACTCAGGATGGCCAGCCGCTGCCCGTCACCTTGAACGACCTGAACGCCACGTTCGCCGCGGGCCAGCAAGGCGCGCAGTTGCGTATCGCCAGCTTGCGGGTCGGACACGAAGTGGGCGAGGCCGACGTGACGGGCCAGGCCCAATTGCAGGACCTGGCCGACCCGTGGCCGTTCGCGGCGCGCCTGGACGTCACGGCGCGCGGCGCGGGCCCCGATTCCCCCTTGTGCCAGGCCGACCGGCTGAGCGGCGTGTTCGGGCCGGTGGCGGGGCAGGGGCAGCCCGGCGCCAAGGCCAGCGAACCGGTGAAAAAGGTGGAAGCGCCCAAGGCACAGAACGGCGCCAAGCGCGCAGGCGCGCGTGCGGCGGATGCGGGGGGCAAGGGCGCGAAGGGCGCAACTGCCGTCAAGCCGGCAGCGGCGGCCAAGTCCCCTGCCGACGCCGCGCAAGGCGACAAGAGCAACAAGGACAAAACCGAGCCCGCGGCGCCGGCGATGGGCCCGCCCGCGCCCACGTGCCTCGTCGTGCTGCGCGCCGACGCCGCCGGATCCCTCGACGGCATTCAGGCGAAGGTGGACGGCACGGGTTCGAATTTGGTGCTGGATGTGGTGGCCGATCTGGCGCCGCGCACGGCGCTGGTGCTGCGCAGCGCCCGGGCGCGCGCGCAACTGCCGGACAAGTCCACGCTGGCCGCGCAGTTTGACCTGCAGGCGGGCGACGCGCCGGGGCGCAACCGGATCGTCGGCTCGCTGGACGCGCAGCGGCTGGATCTTGCGCCGTGGACGGGCCCAGCCATTCCGCCGGCGCTGCTTACCGTACGCGCCGATGTACAGGCCGATATCGAGAACCTGAGCGAACTGCGCCATGCCGCCGTCAGCCTGCGGTTGGAAGAAGGCAGCCGCTGGAACCGGCAGGCGCTGAGCGGGAATCTGAAGGCGCAGGTGGACGTCGCTGCGGCAGGCGGTGCTGCGGCGGCCGATGCCGTGGCAGCCAACGCCGCGGCAGCCGGCGCTGCGGCACCCGATGCTGCAACAGGCGCCCCGCCGGCGCCTGCCCGCAGCGCCGCGCCGGATCCGTCGGTAGACCCGCTGGCCGGCCTGCGGATCCACGACCTGGACGTGGATTTGCGGCTGGGCCGCAACCGCGTGCGCGCGACGGGCGAATTGGGCGCGGCAAACGGCGCGATCACGCTGGACGCCCAGGCCCCGCAACTGGACGCCTTCTGGCCGGATGTGCCGGGCGGCGCGGAGGTGCGCGCCCGCATCGACGGCACGGTGGCCGCGCACCGCGGCGAGATCACCGCCAGCTACACGCCGCCCCGGCCCCGGCCCGGCATCATCGGGCAATCGCGCGCGCAGGCCAACCTGACCTTCAACGGCGGCTGGGGCAGGGGACCTGCGGGCCAGCCGGATGCGGCGCTGGTGGGCTGGCGCGGCACGTTCTCGCGGCTGGGCGCGGATACCGCCGGGTTCGCCGTCTCGGTGGACCGGCCGGTTACGTTGTCCTTCCTGCCTGCGGCGGTGGCGCCGCAGTGGCAATGGCAGGTGGGCCAGACCGCGCTGAGCCTCGTCCTGCCGGGCAAGGAGCGCCTCACCGTGGCGCATCAGGGTTCGCGCGGCGGCGGCAAGCGCTGGGAAACCGCCGGGCAGTCCGACAATCTGGTCATCACCGCGACCGTGGCGCGCCAGGTGATCGGCGCATTCGACCCGGAAGCCGCGGCCAAGCTGGGCCGCAATGCCGGCCGCGTGAACGCGATGGTGCCCGACGGCCAGCGCCGCATTGCGCTCGACCTGCTGTGGGATCTGAAATTTGACGGGCGCCTGGCGGGCCGCGCCCGGATCGCGCGCCGTACGGGCGATCTGCTGATTCCGGGCGACCCGCCCATCCCCTTGGGAGTGAAGACGCTGGTCGTCGACGTGACCGCCACGCCCACGTCGGCCAACGCCAGCCGGCTGGATGCCCGCCTGGATCTGTCGACGGACAAGATGGGCTCGATCAACGGCACCGGCACGGCGGTATTGCTGGTGGACGCCCAAGGCGGTATGGCGCTGGATACGCGCCAGCCGCTGCGGGCGCGGCTGAACGCGGATATCGCTGACCTCGCCTGGGTGGGCCTCTTCGTGGGCGACGCCATGGAGGTCGGCGGCACGCTCAAGGCCAACATCGACGTGCAGGGCACGCTGGCGGGCCAATGGGGCGCGACGGGCACCATCCGGGGCGACAAGCTGCGGCTGGTCCGCATCGACGACGGCGTGCGGCTGATCGACGGCACGCTGTCCGCGCGTCTGGACGGCCAGCGGCTGATCCTGGACAACCTGCGCTTTCCGGCGTCGCTGCGCGTCATGCCGGCCGAATGGCGCACCAAGGAATGGATCACCACGAACCCGGGCGCGAAGGGCGGATACGCGGAAGCCAAGGGCGACTGGAACATCATGGACGGCGGCGGCACCATCCGGCTGACGCTGTTCCGCTTCCCGGCATTGCAGCGCTCGGACCGCTACGCCATGGTGTCCGGCACGGTCGACGTGCGGGCGGCCATGCCGCGCCTGGAAATCGTGGGCGACCTGAGCGCCGATGCCGGCTGGTTCAGCCTGGAAATCCTGCAGGGCGTGCCAACGCTGGACGATGACGTGCGCGTGATCCGCGCGGGCGACGAACCCGGCAAGGTGTCCACGCCCCTGCAGACCAGCATGGACCTGAAGTTCGACATGGGGCCGCGCTTCTACATCACCGGCATGGGGCTGGACGCCGGTCTGCTCGGCTCCATCCAGATCCGCCTGAATGACGGCCGGCTGACGGGCTGGGGCCAGTTGCGCACGCGCGGCGGCGGCATCGAGGCCTATGGCCAGCGGCTACGCCTGAGCCGCGGCACGCTGACCTTCCAGGGCCGGCTGGACAATCCCATCCTGGACATCGAGGCCCTGCGCACGGGCGAACTGGTCGAGGCCGGCGTGCGGGTGGTGGGCACGGCCCAGCGGCCGCGCATCGACCTGGTGTCCTATCCCGAAGTCAGCGACGTCGAAAAGCTGTCGTGGCTGCTGCTGGGGCGGGGGCCGGACGAAAGCGGCGGTGACGCGGCCCTGCTCGTGTCGATCGGCACGGCGTTGCTGGGCGGCGGGCAGCCGTTCTACAAGCAGTTCGGCCTGGACGACGTGGCCGTGCGCACCGGCAACATGGGCAGCTCGGGCAGCATCCTGCCCGACCGCACGGTGGCCGGCAACGTGAACCGCGATATCGGCAGCGACCTGTCCACGCAATTCCTGGTGGCCAGCAAGAACTTCGCCAATGGCATCACGCTGAGCGTCGAGCAGGCGCTCTCGGGCAGCGACACCGTGGGCCGGGCAAGTTACCGGCTGGCCCGTGGTCTGTCCCTGGATTTGAAGGGCGGGTCGGTCAACGGAATTTCGCTGGTGTATCGCACGCTGTTCGGCAATTGAGCAGACGCCCCAGCTTGAGGCGGGACAAGCCTGTCCTGCCTCGGGCCGGGGGATCCGGCGCGGTCGGGATAAAATGACGCCCATTCAAATCCCTAGCACCACACCCACCATGAGCATCAAAAGCGACCGCTGGATCCGCCGCCAGGCCGAAGCCGGCATGATCGAACCCTTCGAACCGGGTCAGGTCCGGACGGCCAATGGCGGGCGTATCGTCAGCTACGGCACCAGCAGCTACGGCTACGACGTGCGCTGCGCCGACGAGTTCAAGATCTTCACGAACATCAATTCGACCATCGTCGATCCCAAGAACTTCGATGAAAAATCCTTCGTCGACTTCAAGGGCGACGTCTGCATCATCCCGCCCAATTCGTTCGCGCTGGCGCGCACGGTCGAGTATTTCCGCATTCCGCGCAGCGTGCTGACGATCTGCCTGGGCAAGAGCACCTATGCGCGCTGCGGCATCATCGTCAACGTCACGCCGCTCGAGCCCGAATGGGAAGGCCACGTCACGCTCGAGTTCTCGAACACGACGCCGCTGCCGGCCAAGATCTACGCCGGTGAAGGCTGCGCGCAGTTCCTGTTCCTCGAAAGCGACGAGGTCTGCGAGACCTCGTACCGCGACCGCGGCGGCAAGTACCAGGGCCAGCAGGGCGTCACGCTGCCGCGCACCTAGTGGCGGGCAGAGCGGGGCGGCGCGGCCGGCGCGCTGACGGGGCTGCCCTACCCGCTGTGCCGCCGCCGGCGTGCCACGACCGCTGCCCCGGCAAGCCCGCGCCGCGGCCAGGCCGCGCACCGCGGCCCATTTACGTTTCCTTTCTAGACCGCCCGGCCCATTCCTTGTTGCCGGCGTTGCGCGCGACCTACAATCCGGGCGTTGCTTCCCGCCCCGCGCGCTTTTTTCGCCCGGCCCGGCCGCCCGGCGCTTTCATGACGGCCCGCGGCACGTCCCCGGCGTTACACTCGCCTCCGTTTTCCTTCCGCCCCCTGGAGCGCCTCGCATGAAATTCCGCTTCCCCATCGTCATCATCGATGAAGACTACCGTTCCGAGAACACCTCGGGTCTGGGTATTCGCGCCCTGGCGGCGGCCATCGAGGCCGAGGGCATCGAGGTGCTGGGCGTGACCAGCTACGGCAGCCTGAGCTCGTTCGCGCAGCAGCAGAGCCGCGCCAGCGCCTTCATCCTGTCGATCGACGACGAGGAGTTCGACGTCGACTCGCCCGAGGACGTCGCCAACGCGATCAAGAACCTGCGCGCCTTCATCGGCGAGCTGCGCTTTCGCAATACCGATATCCCGATCTACCTGTACGGCGAGACGCGCACCTCCGAGCATATCCCCAACGACATCCTGCGCGAGCTGCATGGCTTCATCCACATGTTCGAGGACACGCCGGAATTCGTGGCGCGCCACATCATCCGCGAGGCCAAGAGCTACCTGGACGGCCTGGCGCCGCCGTTCTTTCGCGAGCTGGTCAAGTACGCGCAGGACGGCTCGTACTCGTGGCACTGTCCCGGCCACTCGGGCGGCGTGGCGTTCCTGAAGAGCCCGGTGGGCCAGATGTTCCACCAGTTCTTCGGCGAGAACATGCTGCGCGCCGACGTCTGCAACGCCGTCGACGAACTGGGCCAGCTGCTCGACCACACCGGCCCGGTGGCCGAGTCCGAGCTCAATGCCGCGCGCATCTTCCACGCCGATCACTGCTTCTTCGTGACCAACGGCACCTCGACCTCGAACAAGGTGGTCTGGCACGCCAACGTCGCGGCCGACGACGTGGTGGTGGTCGACCGCAACTGCCACAAGTCGATCCTGCACGCGATCACGATGACCGGCGCGATCCCGGTGTTCCTGCGGCCGACCCGCAATCACCTGGGCATCATCGGCCCGATCCCGCTCGAAGAGTTCGACCCCGAGAACATCCGCAAGAAGATCGAGGCCAATCCCTTCGCCAGCAAGGTCAAGAACAAGAAGCCGCGCATCCTGACGCTGACGCAGAGCACCTACGACGGCGTGATCTACAACGTCGAGATGATCAAGGAAAAGCTCGGCACCGAGATCGACACGCTGCATTTCGACGAGGCCTGGCTGCCGCACGCGTCGTTCCACGAGTTCTACGAGAACATGCACGCCATCGGCGCCGGCCGCCCGCGCAGCAGCGAGGCGATGATCTTCGCCACGCACTCGACCCACAAGCTGCTGGCCGGCATCTCGCAGGCCTCGCAGATCATCGTGCAGGAGTCCGAGACCCGCAAGCTCGACCGCAACATCTTCAACGAGGCGTACCTGATGCACACCTCGACGTCGCCGCAGTACGCGATCATCGCGTCGTGCGACGTGGCCGCGGCGATGATGGAGCCGCCCGGCGGCACCGCGCTGGTCGAGGAAAGCATCCGCGAGGCGCTGGATTTCCGCCGCGCGATGCGCAAGGTCGATTCGGAATACGGCCGCAAGGACTGGTGGTTCAAGGTCTGGGGCCCGAACCGCCTGGTGGCCGACGGCATCGGCGAGCAGGAAGACTGGTGCCTGAAGGCCAATGACCACTGGCACGGTTTCGGCGAACTGGCCGACGGCTTCAACATGCTCGATCCGATCAAGGCCACCATCATCACGCCGGGGCTGGACATCTCGGGCAGCTTCGGCGAGACCGGCATTCCGGCCGCGCTGGTGTCGCGCTACCTGGCCGAGCATGGCGTGGTGGTCGAGAAGACCGGCCTGTACTCATTCTTCATCCTGTTCACGATCGGCATCACCAAGGGCCGCTGGAACACGCTGCTGACCGCGCTGCAGCAGTTCAAGGACGACTACGACCGCAACCAGCCGCTGTGGCGCATCCTGCCCGAGTTCTGCCGCGACAACCGCCGCTACGAACGCCTGGGCCTGCGCGACCTGTGCCAGCAGATCCACGAAGCCTACCGCGAGCACGACGTCGCGCGCCTGACCACCGAGATGTACCTGTCGGACATGGTGCCGGCGCTCAAGCCGTCGGACGCCTTCGCGCGCATGGCGCACCGCGAGGTCGAGCGTGTCGAGGTCGACCAGCTCGAAGGCCGTGTCACCGGCGTGCTGCTGACGCCTTACCCGCCCGGCATTCCGCTGCTGATCCCGGGCGAGCGCTTCAACAAGACCATCGTGCAATACCTGCAGTTCGCGCGCACCTTCAATGCGCGCTTCCCGGGCTTCGAGACCTATATCCACGGCCTGGCCGGCGAAGAGCTGCCCAACGGCGAGATGCGGTACTACGTCGACTGCCTGCGGGAAGACTGAGCCCGGCCATGAGCGGCAGTTTCGACGTCGCCGTCATCGGCGCGGGCGCGGCCGGCATGATGTGCGCGGCCGTGGCCGGCCAGCGTGGCCGGCGCGTCGTGCTGATCGATCATGCCGAACGGCTGGCCGAGAAGATCCGCATCTCGGGCGGCGGGCGCTGCAACTTCACCAACCGCGAGGTCGGGCCGGCCAACTTCCTGTCGGCCAATCCGAACTTCTGCCGTTCGGCGCTGGCCGGCTACACGCCGCGCGATTTCATCGCGATGGTCGACCGCCATGGCATCGGCTGGCATGAAAAACACCGCGGCCAGCTGTTCTGCAACGACAGCAGCGAGCAGATCATCGAGATGCTGCGGCGCGAGTGCGAGCTGGGACGGGTGGCCTGGCGCATGCCGTGTCGCGTCGACGAGATCGGCTCGGGCGAGGGCGGCTTCCGGCTGTCGACCAGCGAGGGCGAGATCCGTGCGGCCAGCCTGGTGATCGCCACCGGCGGCATGGCGATCCCGCAACTGGGCGCGACCGACTTCGGCCTGAAGGTGGCGCGCCAGTTTGGTCTCAAGGTCATCGAGCCGCGCCCGGCGCTGGTGCCGCTGACCTTCGACGCGGCGCATTGGACCGGTTTCGCCGGACTGGCCGGCGTCGCGCTGGAGGCGCGGGTGGCCACCGGCGGCAAGGGCGGCGGCGAGTTTCTCGAAGACCTGTTGTTCACCCATCGCGGCCTGTCGGGGCCGGCCATCCTGCAGATCTCCAGCTACTGGCAGCCGGGCGAACCCATCGTGCTCGACCTGGCGCCCGGCCTGGCGCTCGAGGCCGAACTCAAGCAGGCCAAGCAGGGCGGCCGCCAGCAGGTCGCCGGCGCGCTCGGCGCCTTGTGGCCGCGCCGGCTGGCCGACGCCTGGTTGCAGGCGATGTCGGCCGAGCTGCCGGCCGATTTCGCCACCCTGCGGCTGGCCGACGCGCCCGACCGCGCGCTGCGCCAGCTGGCGGCCGGCATCCAGGCCTGGTCGCTGGTGCCCAGCGGCACCGCCGGCTACAAGAAGGCCGAAGTCATGCGCGGCGGCGTCGATACCCGTGGGCTGGACCAGAAGACGCTGCAGGCGCGCGCGGTGCCCGGGCTGCACTTCATCGGCGAGACCGTCGACGTCACCGGCTGGCTGGGCGGCTACAACTTCCAGTGGGCCTGGGCCTCGGGCGTGGCCTGCGGGCGGGCGGTGTAGGACCGATACGCAGGCCCGGGCGCACATCGTCGCGTGCAGTGCCTCGCAACGGGAAGCTCTGCAGGCTTTCGCAATAGCTGATCACGTCGTCGACGTATCTTGCCGCCGTGGCTGGCGATGCCGCGGCGGCAACGTATCGATAGAGCGCCAGCAGTTGCGTCTGGGCCTCCGGCGCAAAGACCACCGTGTAGTTCATCGCGTCTTGCGTTGCTCGCTGGCGAGCCGGGCACGGATCTGCTTGGCCGACAGGGCGGTTTGCGGTTCGGCCTGCAGCGCGTCCAGCGCCGGGCCGACCTGAGCGGCCAGCCAGAGATCCACGGCCCGGTCACGCGCCTGCAGTGCGCGCAGGCCATCGCGAATGACCTCGCTCTCGGAAGCGTACTCGCCCGCCCGTACCCTCGCCTTGACCGTATCGGCCATCTCGGTGGGCAGTGTGATGCTCATCTGCTGGGTGGTGCGCATGGTCGACCTCTCTGATGGCAGTAGGATTAAATCCTACACCAACCGGGCGGGGTGATGACGCAGCGTCTGATCACGATCTCCGCCAATTCCCCGCCACCCCGCGGGGACATTGCAGAAAAGGGGTCGGGTCACCCGCTATCGTCATGGAATGTAGTTCTCGGCAACCGCTTAACGTCTATGCCGCGCGGCAGAACTGATAAGCTGGTGGCTGACAGTACGCGGGCCCCGCGCCCGCGGCGTGGCTCGCAGCGCATCCGCCACGGCGGCGCTGGCCGGGTCCGAGAACGACATTGCTGTCCCGTCGGGACGCAGGCGATGCCTGCGGTCCCGTTTCGCAATCCCGATAAGGAGTCCAAGAACATGGCCTATACCCTTCCGAAGCTGGCTTATGCCTACGACGCGCTCGAGCCCAACATCGACGCGCAGACGATGGAAATCCACTACAGCAAGCATCATCAGACCTACATCAACAACCTCAACGCCGCGCTCGAGGGCAAGGACGTGCCCGAGCAACCCGTCGAGAAGCTGATCGCCAACATCGACGCGCTGCCCGAAGCCATCCGCGGCGCCGTGCGCAACAACGGCGGCGGCCACGCCAACCACACGCTGTTCTGGACCGTCATGTCGCCCAAGGGCGGCGGCAAGCCCGAAGGCAAGCTGGGCGCCGCGATCGACGCCGAACTGGGCGGTCTCGAGGCCTTCAAGGAAGCCTTCACCAAGGCCGCGCTGACCCGCTTCGGCAGCGGCTGGGCCTGGCTGACCGTGGATTCGGCCGGCAAGCTCAAGGTCGAATCCACCGGCAACCAGGACAGCCCGCTGATGGAAGGCCGTACGCCGATCCTGGGCCTGGACGTCTGGGAGCACGCCTACTACCTCAAGTACCAGAACCGCCGCCCCGAATACATCGGCGCGTTCTACAACGTGGTCGACTGGGCCGAAGTCTCGCGCCGCTACGAAGCCGCGCTGGCCAAGTAAGCAGGACGACGCAGCATGAACATGGACGATTCCGCACACGTAAGATGGACCTTGCGTCGTGTCGGCATCGTCCTGCTGCTGGCGCTGGGCGCGCTCGCGTTGACGAGCGAGTCCTGGCGCCTGATTTCTTCCAGCCCTGAATTCGTCTACGACGCCCTGCTGGCCGGCCTGGTCGCCGCGGGCGCGACCGCGATCGGGGCTGCCCTGCCGGTGCTGATGGTGCACAAGCCCTCGCAGCGCGTGCAGGACACCATGTTCGGTTTTGGCGCTGGCGTGATGCTGGCCGCCTGCGCCTTCTCGCTGGTCGTGCCGGGCATCGCCGCCGCCAGCGCGCAGGGCCACGGCCCGTGGGCCGCCGGCCTGATCGTCGGGGTCGGCATCCTGCTCGGCGCCGGCGTCCTGTTGTGGCTTGATCGCACGCTGCCGCACGAACACTTCATCAAGGGCAAAGAGGGCCAGGACCCGGGCACCTTGCGCCGCACCTGGCTGTTCGTCTTCGCGATCGCCTTGCACAACCTGCCCGAGGGGCTGGCCATCGGCGTGGCCTTCGCCGGCAACGAGGCGACGCAGGCCGCGGCGCTGTCGATGGGCATCGCGATCCAGGACGTGCCCGAAGGCCTGGTGGTGTCGCTGGCGCTGATCGCCGCGGGCTACCGGCGCAGCCTGTCGGTGGCGCTGGGCATGGCCACCGGCCTGGTCGAACCGATAGGCGCCGTCATCGGCGCGGTGGTGGTCGGCCATTCGGCCGCGATGCTGCCCTACGGCCTGGGTTTCGCCGCTGGCGCGATGCTGTTCGTGGTCAGCCACGAGATCATCCCGGAATCACACCGCAAGGGCCACGAGGCGCACGCGACCGCCGGGCTGACGATCGGCTTCGTGCTGATGATGTTGCTGGACACCGCGCTGGGTTGACGGGCTGGCCGCGCGGACCGCGGCACGGGCGCGCGCGCCTGGCGTACTCTATCCGTTTCGCGTTATGCTTCGCTGGCTGTCAACGCACGATGCAGGAGAGTGCCAGCGGTTTCCGGCCCCATGCCGATCCGCTTGCCGCCGAAGGCGCAATTCGCCCAGAATCGCTCAGGCCCAGCAGGGCGTCGTGCTTTGTCCCTCGCGGACAGGACAGCACTCTGGAGAGACCCGGCCTGACGCCGGGCGCCGAAGGGGCAAACCCGGCCACGACGCCGGGGCAACTCTCAGGCAAAAGGACAGAGGGGCGGAGCACCTGACCGGTGCGAGGGCGGCAGCTTGCGGCCCGCGTATCGGCATCCGAACCATCCAGGCCGCCGCCGCTCCGGAGTCCCCGCCATGTCGTCCAGCACGCTCAAGTCCACCCCATTGGCCCCTCAGCACGAGGCCGCCGGCGCTCGCATGGTCGATTTCGGCGGCTGGAACATGCCGCTGGCCTACGGCTCGCAGATCGAGGAACACCACGCGGTGCGCGAGGACGGCGGCATGTTCGACGTCTCGCACATGCTCAACGTCGATATCGCCGGCCCCGATGCGCAGGTGTTCCTGCGCCATCTGCTGGCCAATGACGTGGCGCGGCTCAAGACGCCGGGCAAGGCGCTCTATTCGTGCATGCTCAATCCCGAAGGCGGCGTGGTCGATGACCTGATCGCCTATTTCTTCACGCCCGAGCGCTACCGGCTGGTGGTCAATGCCGGCACCGCCGACAAGGACCTGGACTGGATGCAGCGGGTCGCGCAGGCGCAGGATCTCAAGGTGTCGATCGCACCGCGCCGCGACCTGGCGATGATCGCGGTGCAGGGTCCGCAGGCGCGCGCCAAGGTCTGGGCCGCGCGGCCCGACTGGCGCGCCGCCACCGAAAACCTGACGCCCTTCCTGTCGGCCGACGTCGCGCCCGACACGCTGGTCGCGCGCACCGGCTACACCGGCGAGGACGGCTTCGAGATCATGCTGCCGGCCAGCCAGGCGCCGGCGCTGTGGGCCG
Source organism: Pseudomonadota bacterium (assembly GCA_023427085.1). GTDB lineage: Bacteria > Pseudomonadota > Gammaproteobacteria > Burkholderiales > Burkholderiaceae_B > Orrella. Next base: position 19,178 of record JAEZBO010000021.1, on the reverse strand, counting down.
ACCTGCAGGCGCAGGGCGTGCGGCCCTGCGGCCTGGGCGCGCGCGATACCCTGCGGCTCGAAGCCGGCATGGCGCTTTACGGCCAGGAGATGGACGAGGCGACGCTGCCGTGCCAGGCCGGTCTGGACTGGACCGTCTGGCTCAAGGACGGCGAGCGCCAGTTCATCGGCCGCGACGCGGTCGAACTGGGCGCCGATCCCTGTGCGTTCATGGGCCTGCAATTGCAAGAGCGCGGCGTGATGCGCGCCCACATGGCGGTGCGCGCCGCCAGCGGCGAGCGCGGCGAGATCACCAGCGGCACGATGTCGCCGACGCTGGGCGTGTCGATCGCGATGGCGCGGCTGCCCTACGGCGTGCAGGCCGGCGATTCGGTCGAGGTCGACATCCGCGGCAAATGGCTGCCGGCGCGCGTCTGCGCGCTGCCTTTCGTGCGCAACGGCAAGCCTGTACAACACTGATTCCCACCAAACCTGGCCGCGCGCGATCGGGCACGCGGCCGATTCCACCATTTCTGGAGATTTCATGAATCTGCCCAACGACCGCCAATACGCCCGCACCCACGAATGGATCAAGACCGATGGCGATATCTACGTGGTCGGCATCTCGGATGCCGCGCAAGAGCAGCTCGGTGACCTGGTCTACGTCGGCGACGTCAACGTCGGCGCCAAGCTGGCGGCCGGCGCGACCGCCGGCGTGGTCGAGTCGGTCAAGGCCGCCTCGGACATCTACGCGCCGGTGGCTGGCGAGATCGTCGCCTTCAACGAAGCGCTGCAGGACAACCCGGCGCTGATCAACGAAGACCCGTACGGCGCGTGGATCTTCAAGATCAAGCCCGACGTCGCCGGCCAGACCGAAGGCCTGCTCGACGCCGCCGGCTACCAGTCGGTCGTCGACGCCAGCTGATTCTCCTCGTACCCGAACCCGCTGCAGGAACACCCGTCCATGTCCCGCGATTTTGATCCCGCCCTCGATTTTGTCTCCCGTCACATCGGACCGGCCGACACCGACCTGCAGAAAATGCTGGCCGTGGTCGGCGCCGACAGCCTGGAGGCGCTGATCGAGCAGGTCGTGCCGCCCGCCATCCTGCTCGATCAGCCGCTGGATCTGCCGCCGCCGCGCAGCGAGCCCGACGTGCTGGCCGAGCTGCGCGCACTGGCGGACGACAACGAGGTGTTCCGCAACTACATCGGCCAGGGCTACTACGGCACCCACACGCCCAACGTGGTGCTGCGCAACGTGCTCGAGAACCCGGCCTGGTACACGGCCTACACGCCGTACCAGCCCGAGATCTCGCAAGGCCGGCTCGAGGCGCTGCTGAACTTCCAGACCATGGTCGCCGACCTGACCGGCCTGGACATCTCCAACGCCTCGCTGCTGGACGAGGGCACCGCCGCCGCCGAAGCCATGACGCTGGCGCGCCGCGGCAGCCGCAGCGCCAGCCAGGTGTTCTTCGTCTCGCGGCATTGCCATCCGCAGACCATCGAGGTCGTGCGCACCCGCGCCGAGGGCCTGGGCATCGCGCTCGAGATCGGCGACGAGTCGGCCGGCCTGCCGGACTGCTTTGGCGTGCTGCTGCAGTATCCGCAAAGCCTGGGTGCGGTCGGCGACTATCGTGCGCTGGCCCGCTCGGTGCACGAGCAGGGCGGCATCGTCGCGTGCGCGACCGACCTGCTGGCGCTGGCGCTGCTGACGCCGCCGGCCGAGTGGGGCGCCGACATCGCTGTCGGATCGGCGCAGCGCTTTGGCGTGCCGTTCGGTTTCGGTGGCCCGCACGCCGGTTTCATGGCCTGCCGTGATGCGCTCAAGCGCAACATGCCGGGCCGGCTGGTCGGCGTGTCCAAGGATGCGCAAGGCAAGCCGGCGCTGCGGCTGGCGCTGCAGACGCGCGAGCAGCACATCCGCCGCGAGAAGGCCACCTCGAACATCTGCACCGCGCAGGTGCTGCTGGCCGTGATGGCCGGCCTGTATGCCGTGTGGCACGGCCCGCAGGGCATCGCCGCGATCGCCCGGCGCGTCAACACGCAGGCCGCGCAGCTGCGCGCCGCGCTGCTGGCGGCCGGCCACGAGGTGCTCAACGACAGTTATTTCGACACGCTGCTGGTGCGCAGCGGCGCCCGCAGCGCCGACGTGCTGCGCGCGGCCGAGGCGGCCCGCATCAACCTGCGCCGCGTCGATGGCGACATGCTGGCGATCTCGCTGGACGAGACCGTCACCGCCGCCGACCTGGCTCAGCTGGCGGCGCTGTTCGGCGCCAAGCTCGGTGATGCGCCGGCCGCCGGCGGCATTCCGCAAGCCTTGCAGCGCCAGGGTGCGATCCTGTCGCACCCGGTGTTCTCGAGCGTGCAGTCCGAGACCGACATGCTGCGCTACCTGCGCCGCCTGGCCGACAAGGACCTGGCGCTGGATCGCACCATGATTCCGCTGGGTTCGTGCACCATGAAGCTCAACGCCACGGCCGAGATGATCCCGATCACCTGGCCCAGCTTCGCCGCCATCCACCCGTTCGCGCCGGCGGCGCAGACGGCCGGCTACCAGACGCTGATCGGCAAGCTGTCGGCGGCGCTGTGCGAGATCACCGGTTACGACGCGATCAGCCTGCAGCCGAACTCCGGCGCGCAGGGCGAATACGCCGGCCTGCTGGCGATCCGCGCCTACCACCGCGCGCAGGGCCAGGGCCAGCGCGACATCTGCCTGATCCCGGCCTCGGCGCACGGCACCAATCCGGCCTCGGCGCAGATGGTCGGCATGGAGGTCGTGGTGGTGGCTTCGGACGCCCACGGCAACGTCGACCTGGACGACCTGGCGCGCCGCATCGAGCAGGCCGGCGACCGGCTGGCCGCGTTGATGATCACCTATCCGTCGACCCACGGCGTGTTCGAGGAAAGCATCACGCAGATCTGCGCGATGATCCACGACGGCGGCGGCCAGGTCTACCTGGACGGCGCCAACATGAACGCCATGGTCGGCGTCGCGCGCCCGGGCCATTTCGGCTCGGACGTCTCGCACCTGAACCTGCACAAGACCTTCTGCATTCCGCACGGCGGCGGCGGCCCGGGCGTCGGCCCGGTGGCGCTGCGCAGCCATCTGGCGCCCTACCTGCCGGGCGTGGTCGGCAGCGACGGCCAGTTGCTGGCCGACACGCCGGTCGGTCCGGTCTCGGCCGCGCCGTATGGCTCGGCCGGCATCCTGCCGATCCCCTACGTCTACATCGCATTGATGGGCGCGCAGGGCCTGCGCCGCGCGACCGAGGTGGCGATCCTGAACGCCAACTACATCGCCCAGCGCCTCAAGGGCCACTACGAAGTGCTGTACACCGGCCGCAACGACCGGGTCGCGCACGAGTGCATCATCGACGTGCGGCCGCTCAAGGACAGCAGCGGCATCAGCGCCGAGGACATCGCCAAGCGCCTGGTCGACTACGGTTTCCATGCGCCCACGATGAGCTTCCCGGTGGCCGGCACGCTGATGGTCGAGCCGACCGAGTCCGAAGGCCTGCGCGAGCTCGACCGCTACATCGACGCGATGATCGCCATCCGCGAAGAGATCGCGCAGATCGAGCGTGGCGAGCGCGACCGCGACGACAACGTGCTGCGCAATGCGCCGCACACCGCCGAGGTGCTGCTGGCCGAAGACTGGCACCACGACTATCCGCGCCAGCAGGCCGCCTATCCGGTCGCCACGCTGCGCGAGAACAAGTACTGGCCGCCGGTCGCGCGGGTCGACAACGCCTACGGCGACCGCAACCTGGTCTGCGCCTGCGTGCCGATCGAGGCCTACGCCGACGACGCGGCCTAGGCGACAGGCCGCGGCAGCGCGCCGCGCCGGTTGGCGCGGCGGTCGTGACAAAGCCAGGCGCAAGCCTGGCTTTGTCGTCTGGCGGCCAAGCTGGAGCCGGTCGTTCAGCGTTGCGTCCAGGCCAAGCCGATGCTCGGCTTGGCTGCCTGCAGCCCGGCCACGATGCCGGCCCGCCCATTTCGATAACGCGCTAGCCCGCCTTGATGCCGGCCTTCTTGATGATCGGCGCCCACTTGTCGCGTTCGGCCTGCGCAAAGTCGGCCAGGTCCTTCGGGCTGCCGCCGCCCCGGTCGTAGCCCATCTGCAGCAGCCGGTCGCGGGTCTGCGGCTCCTGCAGGATCCGGTTGACGGTCTGGTTCAGCCGTTGCACCACCCCGTCCGGCGTGCCGCGCGGCGCGTACAGCGCATTCCACGCGATCACCTCGAACTCGGGATAGCCCTGGCTGGCCAGCGTCGGCACGTCCGGCAGCAGCGCGGTGGCCTGCTGGCTGGTCACGCCCAGCGCCTTGAGCTTGCCGCCGGCCAGCTGCGGACGCGCCGCGCCGACGGTGTCGATGGTCAGCGCGATCTGCTTGCCCATCACGTCGGCCATCGCCGTCGACGAACCCTTGTAGGGCACGCCGAACAACGGTGCGCCGGTCTGCTCCTTGAGCAGCTCGAGCACCAGCCTGGCGGTGGTGCTGGGCATGCCGATGTCGGCCGCGCCCTTGCGGGTCTTGGCCGCCTGCAGCACGTCGGCCAGCGAGCCGAACTCGGCGTCCGTGCGCGTCATCAACACCATCGGAAAGGTCGCCACCAGCGCGATCGGCGCGAAGTCGCGCGCGGCGTCGAAGCTCATCTCCGGATACAGATAGGCGTTCAAGGCATGGGTGGCGTTGGTGCCCATCGTCAGCGTGTAGCCGTCGGGTTCGGCCCGCGCGGCGATGTCGGTGCCGATGTTGCCGCCGGCGCCGCCGCGGTTCTCGACATAGAAGGTCTGGCCCAGTGCCTGCGTCAGGCGTTCGGCCAGATAGCGGGTGGCCAGGTCGGTGCCCTGGCCGGCCGGATAGGCGACGATGATACGAACGGGTTTGTCGGGGTAGGCGGCCTGGGCGGGTGGGGCCGCGGCGCCGGCGAGGGTCAAGCCGATCAACAGAGCGAAGGTCCTGCGCAACATGGTTGTCTCCTGGTTTTATGGTGTGTTTCCAGTGCTGCGGTGCAAGGCAGGTCCGGGGTCAGCCGCCGCGGCGGTGGCGCTGCGCGCCGCTGCCGAGCCACTGCTCGCGGTCCTGGTCGAAAGCCGGTGGCGAGCGCCCGGGATGGCCGGGCGTGGCCGCCAGCCGTATCGGTATGCCCAGCCCCTGGTAGCCGTCCTGCTCGCGCCGCACCCGCATGCCGCGGTGCAGCGTGTGCGCGTGCTCGAGCGCCTGCGCGACCGTGTTGACCGGCCCGGCCGCCACGCCTGCCGCCATCAACGCCTGGCACAGCGGCTCGCGTGAGTGCGTGGCCAGCAGCTGCTGGATCTCGGCGCGCAGTTCGGCGGCGTGCCGCAGCCGCGCTGCGTTCGAGGCGTAGCGCGGGTCCTCGGCCAGCGCGGGGCGGCCGACGCAGCGGCAGAAGCGGCCGAACTGGCCGTCGTTGACGATGCCCAGGAAAACCGGCCCGTCGGCCGCGTCGAAGCAGTCGTAGGGCGCGATGTTGGGATGGGCGTTGCCGGTCAGGCCGGGCGCGACGCCCGACACCATCCAGTTGGCCGCATGCGGCACCAGCAGGCTCAGCGCGGTGTCGTACAGCGAGATCTCGAGCGCCTGGCCGCGGCCGGTGCGCCCGCGCGCCACCAGTGCCAGCAGGATGCCGCTCAGCGCCGCGTAGCCGGTCAGGTGATCGACGATCGGCACGCCTACGCGGGTCGGGCCGGACTGCGCCGTGCCGTTGACGCTCATCAGGCCGCAGATGGCCTGCAGCACCGCGTCGTAGCCGGGCAGCCCGCCCAGCGGGCCGTCGGCACCGAAGCCGGTGATGCTGCAGTGGATCAGGCGCGGATGGCGCGGCGCCAGGTCCCGCTCGTAATCGAGCTGCCACTTCTGCATCGTGCCCGGCAGGAAGTTCTCGATCACCACGTCGGCCTCGCCCAGCAGGCCGTGCAACTGGTCGCGGTCGCCGGCCTCGCTCAGGTCCAGGCTGATGGCCTGTTTGCCGCGGTTCAGCGCGGTGTAGTAGGCGGCGTCGCCCGAGGCCGCGAACGGCGGCCCCAGCTTGCGGGTCTCGTCGCCGAACGGCGGCTCGACCTTGATCACCTGCGCACCGTGGTCTGCCAGCATCTGCGTGCAGAGCGGGCCGGCCAGCACCCGCGACAGGTCGATCACGCGGATGCCGTCCAGCGCACCCGCGGCCTTCGCGGTGCCGCGCTGGGTTCGCTCGGCGTGCCGGCCGGCGCTGGCGGCCTGCGCGGCCGGGCTGCTGTCTCGCTGCATCGTCGAACCTCCGTGGCGGGGCAGGGTGGGGCCTCAGCCGGCGCGGCGCGGCAGTTCGACCACGCCGCCGCCAACCACCGACAGCTCGTCGTCCTGGTTGACCGCGTGCTGCTCGATGCGCACCAGATGGCGGCCGTTCTCGCTGTACTTGGCGACCACCTTGCCGTGGATGAACAACATGTCGCCCTCGGGATTGTGGCGGCGGATCTTGCAGCTGGCCTGGCGCAGGAAACCGTCGTCGCCCATCCAGTTGGTCATCTGGTGCATCAGCCACGAAGCCCGCTCGGGGCCGTAGTCATAGGCGCCCGGCGCGCCGACTTCGAGCGCGAAGTCTTCTTCCCAGTGCACCCGCTCGGGCACGTCGGGGATGCCGAAGCGGTTGGTGATGCCCACGCCCGGATGTGCGTCGATCAGCTTGTGCGCCAGCTTGTTGGCGCGGATGTACAGGCCGCCCCAGCCCTGCGCGAAGGCGATGAAGCCGGTCACCGTCATCGGCCCCTTGAACAGCACCGGCAGGGCCTCGCCTTCCTGTACGTCGTCCCAGTAGCGGGTCTGCGCGCCGCGCACTTGTTCCTGGCGGTACAGGTCGTAGGCGGCCTGGATCTCGTCCTCGCTGTAGCGGCGCGGCTCGCGGGCGCGCACTTCCTTGTACTTGGTGCCGCGTTCGCGGGCGTGGTCGCGCTCGGTGCGAAAGCACCAGCTCTCGGCGTCGGCCACCAGATCGCCATCCTGGTTGTAGAAGTCGACGTGGTAGATCTGCTGGATCGCGCGGCCGGCAAAGCGGGTCTCGTGTTCGATCAGGTCCTTCAGGTGGGCCTGCGTGCGCAGCGTGTCGTTGCGGCGGATCGGTTGGTGCCAGCGCCAGTCCGAGCCCGACCACATCGCATGCACGCCGGGCAGGCCGCCGACGTAACCCGAGACGATGCGGTCGGTGGCGAACAGGAAGCTGGGCAGTGCGATGATGCCGCCGTGGCGGGTGCGCGCCGCGTAGTCGGGATCGCACCACAGCGGATTGTCGTCGCCGATGCCATGCGCATAGTGGCGGATGTTGTCGCGCGTGGCTTCGTAGCACCAGGGTTCGGCGGTGTTCTCGATCGGGCGGTTCAGCCGCGCGCGCAAGGCGTCGAGCGCCTCTTCGGTGATGGTCGGAAAACTGCGTTCGGTCGTGGCCAGCATAGGTGTCTCCTCGTTGATGTCGGGTCGTTCAGGCTTGTTGCGGGGTGGCCAGGCGCTCGCGCTCGCGCAGCACCTTGCGATGGATCTTGCCGGCCGGGGTCTTCGGCAGTTCGGTCACGAAGGCCAGCTGGCGCGGGTATTCGTGCTGGCTCAGGCGGCTGCGCACCAGGTCCTGGATCTCCTGCCGCAGCGCGTCGTCGTCACGGCCGCGGGTGACCACGAAGGCCTTGACGACCTGGCCGCGCAGCGCGTCGGGCACGCCGATCGCGGCGGCCTCCAGCACGTCGGGATGCTTGAGGATGGCGTCCTCGATCTCGACCGCGCTCATGGTCCAGCCGGCCGAGATGATCACGTCGTCGGCGCGCCCGCCGTGGTAGAAGTAGCCGTCCTCGTCGACGCGGCCAAGGTCCTTGGTGGCCAGCCAGGTGCCGTGGCGCCAGACCTTGAGCTCGCCGCTCTGGCCGGGCGCCAGCGCCTGGCCGTCGGGGCCTTGCACCGCCACCTGCGTGCCGGGCACCGGCTTGCCCAGCGAGCCGGGCTTGACCAGGAAGCCCGGGTCGGCCGGATAGTTCACCAGGATCACGCCGATCTCGGTGGTGCCGTACATGCTGCAGGCGGGCCGCCCGAAGGTCTGCGCGACGAAGTCCTCGGTCTCGCTGTCCATCGGCTCGCCGGTGAACGAGATCTTCTGCAGCGCGTAGTCGAAGTCGCCGGCCGCGCCGCAGGTGCGCATCATGCGAAAGTGCGTGGCCGCCGCCGACAGGTTGTTGAAGCGGCCCTCGTGCAGCGCGCGCAGCAGGCGCGCCGCGTCGAACTTGCCGCTGTAGCTGCCGATCGTCACGCCCAGCGCCAGCGGCGCCAGCGTGCCGTGCCACAGCCCGTGGCCCCAGGCGGGCGACGAGGGGCAGAAATAGCGGTCGCCGGGCCGGATGCCGGTGCCGTACAGCGCCGCCAGCATCAGCGTGACCAGCGCCTTGTGTTTGTGCTTGACCGCGGCCGGCAGCTCGCGCGTGGTGCCCGAGGTGTATTGGTAGATCGCCAGGTCGTCGGCGCGGGTCTCGCAGGTGAACTCGGCCGGATAGGCGGACAGCCGGCGCAGCAGCGCGTCGTCGGCGATCACCACGGTGGGGCCGGCCAGCCCGCGGCACAGCTCGGCCTTGTCGGGCTGCGTCACCAGCAGCGTCGGGGCGCAGTCCTGCACCCGCAGCCGCAGCCCGTCCGGCCCGAACAGCGTGAACAGCGGCACCGCGATCGCGCCGGCCTTCAGGGCGCCGAACAAGGCGATGTAGAACGCCGGCGAGGGCTCGAGCATGATCGCCACGCGGTCGCCGCGCGCCACGCCCTGCTCGCGCAGGTAATGGGCGTAGCGGCTGCTTTGCGCGGCCAGTTCGGCATAGCCCAGTTCGTCCTGGCGGCCGTCGGCGTAGGCGATCACCACCGCCGTGCGGCCGCTGGCGGCGTGTCGGTCGACACATTCGCTGGCGATGTTCAGGCGCTCGGCGTCGCCGTTGAACAAGGCCCACAGCGCCTGTGGCGTGTAGTGCTGCTGGGCCTCGGCGTACGAGGTGTGGTCGGTCAGGCTGGCCATCATGTCTCCGTGGAGGAAGGGCGCGCGGCGTGCGGACGCGCTGCCTTGAAAGTCGCCATCGCGCTCAGCACCGGCCGTGCTGCCGCGTGGATGTCGGCCTGCATGAACACCAGGCCGCCGGCCCGGTGCCGCAGCCGTGCGCTGGCGGTCAGCCAGTCGCCGGCCTGTGCCGGCGCCAGGAACTGCATGCAGGCATCGACGCTCAGGCACGGCACGCGGCCGGCGGCTTCCCAGGCGGCCAGGCTCATCGCGTGATCGGCCAGGCTTTGCAGCAGGCCGCCGTGGGCGACGTCGATCGGGTTCAGATGCGTGGCGTTGGCGCGCAGGCCGTACAGCCAGTGGCCGTCGAGCGAGCGTGCCCACAGCGGGCCGATGCGGTCCATGTAGGGGCCGGCCGACAGTTGCCGCCAACCCGATTCGCCGGGTGGGGGACCCGTCATCGTGTCCATGCTTGTCTCCTGTGGCTTCGTCTGATCAACCGTCGCGTAGCCTTGGAACGCATTCTTGGCATCCGCTGTTTTGTTGTCAAATAAGATGTTATTTTGTACAGGTACAAAATAATCAGAGACCGCAGCCATGCCGAATCCCGATCGCCACGTCGTTTCCGCGCCCAGGGCGCCGCGCTTGCGGGCCGTGCCGGCGGTCTCGCGGGCCGTGGCCATCCTCAGGTTCCTGGGCCGCTCGCCGGCGCCGGCCGGCGTCAAGGCGATCGCCGACGCGCTCGGGCTGGTGCCCAGCACCTGCCTGCACATCCTGCGGGTGCTGGTCGACGAAGGCCTGCTCAGGGTCGATGAAAGCACCAAGCGCTATACGCTGGGCGCGGGCCTGCTGTCATTGGGCCGGGCGGCCCTGCAGGTCAATGCGTTTCCGACGCTGGTGCAGCCGGCGCTCGACGAACTGGCCGCCGACTGGGGCGTCACCGCGATCGCGGCCGAAGTCGTCGACCTCGATCACCTGATCGTCGTCGCGCTGTCGCGCTCGCATGCGCCGTTCCGGCTGCACGTCGACGTCGGCAGCCGCTTTCCCGGCCTGATCAGCGCCACCGGCCGGCTCGCCGCGGCGTTCTCGCGCAAGCCCTGGGCGCGTATCGAGCAGCGCTTTCGCACCTTGCGCTGGGATGCGCCACCCGACTTCCAGGCCTGGCGCGCCGAGGTCGAGCTGGCGCGCGTGCAGCGCTACAGCATCGACGAGGGCAATTACATTTCGGGGGTGACGCTGGTGGCCGTGCCGGTGTTCGACGGCAAGGGCCGGCTCAGCCATTCGTTGACCGCGGCGGGGCTGTCGGCGCATCTGGACGAGGCGCGCGCACAGGCGCTCGGTCAGGCCATGCTGGTGCAGGCCGAGCGCCTGAGCAGCATGGCGCTGCCGGACTAGCCGTCCGGCAGGCGGGAAGGCGTCAGTTCGACGGCGCGCCGATCGACTCGGCGAATTCCTGCGCCAGGTCCAGGAAGGTCAGCAGCAGGGCGTCGAGGTTGTCGATGCCCAGGCCGCCGTAGGCGTTGACGTCCATCTCGAGCATGGTTTCGCCGTCCTCGGTCTTGAAGGCCTTGGCCCAGCGGCTGTCGAGGTTCCAGGCGTTGAGCATCTCCAGCGTGACCCACTGCTTGGGATCGTGCGCCGAGCGCAGCAGCATGTCTTCGCACTCGCTGTCGCTGCGGCAGTTGTAGAACTCGACCTCCATGCGGCGGCCCTCCAGCGGGCGCTCCGGCGTGCCACTGATTTCCAGGAAGGGTTCGTCGGCGAAGTCGCGCGTGACGTTGACGGCGTAGCCTTCCTGCTCGAACAGCGCGGCGATCTCGCGCGGGTCGAGCCAGCCCAGTACGTTGGCGCCGGCGACCTGACCGTCGTAGCCGCCCGCTTCGTCCATCTCGTCGTCCATGCCCATGCCGGGCAAGGCCAGGCCCAGGCCCGGCATCATGTCCTCGACGGCCTGTTCCTTGCCGTTGAGGGTCAGCTTGCCGTCGGCGTACTGCAGTTCGATCGACAGGTTCTCGCCTTCGGCGACCACGTAGCCGGTAGCCTGCGCGGCCTGCGCCATCGCGTCGACCTGGCTTTGCGCCATCATGTTGGCGGCCTCGCCTTCACCCAGTCCCTGGCTTTGCAGAATGGCCGCCATGATCTGGCGCACCATCGGCTTGGCCACGCTCAGGTCCAGGTCGAGCTTCTCGAGCATGTGCAGTTCGGGCAGCGCCGATACGCTGCCTTCGGGCGGCGTCGTCTCGCGCAGATGGGCGGTCAGGCTCAGGCGCGACTCGCCCTCGGGGGTCTTCCAGATCCACGGATCGATGGCGGCGACCGGCTTGCCGGCCAGCAGCTTGTCGAGCGCGGCCTCGAAGGCCTCGAGCGTCGCGCCGCTGTACACCTGGTCGTTGGTCGCTGCGCTTTCGCGCATCAGGTCGTCATAGCGCTTGGAGAACTCCTGCAGCGCCACCGCGTCGATGTTGTCGGCCTTGATGCCGATCTCCATGTTGCCGAAATCGTGCTGCGCGATGGCGATGCGATCGACCGCATAGTGGGCGTTGAAGCCGACGGTCTTGTCGCCTTCGAACAGCTCGACGCGATGCGCGAACTTCTCCAGCGCGATGGCCTGGGCGCCCGGCGGTTGCAGCTTGATCAGGCCGACCGTGAAGCTGCTGTCGCCCACGCCCAGGCCGTGCTTGCCGGCCTGCGTGTTGGCGGCCATGCGCACGTCGTTGATCTCGGCCGATTCGCCGGCCGCCTCGTACAGCAGCCGGTCCATGCCGCCGCTGGCGGTGACGGTCTTGAGGTCCTGCTCGACGGTCGCGCTGATCTGCGCGCCGCTGAACGACACCGAGCGCCCGTCGCGTTGCGATTCGAAGGCCGCCACGGCCCAGTCGGTGTGGCTGGCGCCGTCGAAGGCCACCCGCGTCAGGCCGCGCACCGGCCGCTCGTTGCCGGTCAGCGTGAACAGCGGCGCGGCCGCGCCTTCGTTGACCAGCGTGCTTTCGATGTGCGCCATGCCCGGCACGAACTGGCCGCGCGCCAGCGCCGACGGCGCCAGCGGGCCGTGGCTGATGTGGTTGCGCAGCACCAGCGTGCCGTCGACCGGTTCGTCGATGTCGGCCTCGGGGTCCGCTTCCTGCCGATACGTGAAGACGTAGGTGGCCTCGCTGTTGAAGATGCCACGCTCGTAGCTGCGGGTCTCGAGCTTGAGCGTCAGGCCCGGCATGCCGTGCGTCTGCAGCGTGTCGTTGGCCTGCGCGACGCTCTGCGCCGAACGTTGCTCGATCCGCGAGCCGACATACCAGGAGCCGGCCGTATAGGCCAGCGCGATGATGGCCAGACCGGCCAGCGTGACAGTGGATTTTTTCATGGCTTCCCGTGCGGCAACGCACGCCTGTCGGCGTGCTCGTTGGCTAGTCTTTCCCGGCGGGCAGTATATCGGCCGTGGGGGACAGAGCGGCGCCATAAGCGTTACGGAACGTTGCGCCGGTACTCCACGAAGTCGTAGCGCAGGCCGTTTTCCTCGGGCTGCGGCTGGCGCGAGACTTCCAGCCAGACTCCGGCGGGCAGCGCCGGAAACCACGCGTCGCCCTCGACCGCCGCGGCGATCTCGGTGGCGACGATACGGTCGGCCGACAACAGCGCCTGCTGGTAGATCTGCGCGCCGCCGATCACGAAGACCTCGGCGACGTCGCCGGCCAGCCGCAGCGCGGCCGGGATGTCGGCGACGATCTCGGCCCCTTCGGCGCGGTAGTCACGGTTGCGGCTGACGACGATGTTGCGCCGGCCCGGCAGCGGCCGGCCGAGGGATTCCCAGGTCTTGCGGCCCATCAGGATGGGCGCGCCGAGCGTGGTGCGCTTGAAGTGCGCCAGGTCGCCCGGCAGGCGCCAGGGCAGCGCGTTGTCGCGGCCGATCGTGCGGTTGGCCGCGTAGGCGACCACCAGCGTCAGGCGGGGCGCCGTCATACCGCCACCGCGCCCTTGATGTGCGGATGGCATTGGTAGTCTTCGATCACGAAGTCTTCGTAGCGGTAATCGAAGATCGACTCGGGCTTGCGCTGGATCTTGAGCCGGGGATACGGATAGGGCTCGCGCGACAGCTGCAGCGCGACCTGCTCGGCGTGGTTGCTGTAGATATGGCAGTCGCCGCCGGTCCAGATGAAGTCACCGGGCTCGAGGTCGCATTGCTGCGCGACCATATGGGTCAGCAGCGCATAGCTGGCGATGTTGAACGGCACGCCCAGGAAGATGTCGGCGCTGCGCTGGTACAACTGGCACGACAGCTTGCCCTGCGCCACGTAGAACTGGAAGAACGCATGGCACGGCGGCAGCGCCATGTTGGCGATCTCGCCGACGTTCCAGGCCGACACGATCAGGCGGCGCGAATCGGGATTGCGTTTGATCTGCTCGATCACCTGCGCGATCTGGTCGACGTGGCCGCCGTCGGGCGTGGGCCACGAGCGCCATTGCACGCCATACACCGGACCCAGGTCGCCGTCGTCGCGGGCCCATTCGTCCCAGATCGTCACGCCCTGTTCTTGCAGCCAGCGTACGTTGCCGTCGCCGCGCAGGAACCACAGCAGTTCGATGAAGATGCTCTTGGTGTGCAGCTTCTTGGTCGTGACCAGCGGGAAACCCTCGGCCAGGTCGAAGCGCATCTGGTGGCCGAACACCGAGCGGGTGCCGGTGCCGGTGCGGTCGGTCTTGAGCACGCCATGCTGCTGCACATGGCGCATGAAATCTTCGTATTGGCGCATGGTCTTTACTGGCCGGCCGGGGCAGCGGGGCCGGCGTCGCCGTCGACGATGTCGACCGACCAGGTCAGTTCGGCGGTCTTGGCCAGCATCGCCGAGGCCGAGCAGTATTTGTCGTGCGACAGCGCGACCGCGCGTTCGACCGCCGCGCGCGGCAGCTTGCTGCCGGTGACGGTGAAGGCGAAATGGATCTTGGTGAAGACCTTCGGATCGGTGTCGGCGCGCTCGGCCTGCAGGGCCACGCTGCAGCCGCTGACCGCGTGGCGGCCGCGCTTGAGGATCAGCACCACGTCGTAGGCCGAGCAGCCGCCGGTGCCGGCCAGCAGCATTTCCATCGGCCGCGGCGCCAAGTTGTTGCCACCGCCTTCGGGGGCGCCGTCCATCGCCGCGACGTGGCCGCTGCCGGTGCGCGCCACGAACAGCATGCCCGAGGGGCCGCCCCAGTCGATCGTGCATTCCATGCTTTTTCCAGTCCTGTACAGATAACGGAACATCATACCGCCCGGCCGCGCGCCCCGGGCGGGCAGGGCGCCTGGCTACAATGGGCCGAGCGCCTGCCCGCCCCCGGGGCCTGCGGCCGGCGCTGCCTCGCCGCCCAGGAGCCCGTTGCATGAACACCCCCGCGCCCGTCGTTTCCGCCCCCGTCTTCCAGCGCCGCCCCGGCCGCCTCGATCCCCTGATCGCCGAGGCCGACCGCGCCATGCAGGTGCTGTCCGGCGTGGCCGCCGCCAGCCGGCCCAATCCGGCCGGGCCGCTGTCGGCCAAGGACGCGCCGCTGCTGGACGCCGCGCAACGCAAGCACGCCGCCGGGCTGATGCGCATCAACCATGTCGGCGAGGTCTGCGCGCAGGCGCTCTACCGGGGTCAGGCCGCCGTCTGCAAGGACCCGGCCACCCGCAAGCTGCTCGAGCACGCCGCCGTCGAAGAGGTCGACCACCTGGCCTGGTGCGCGCAGCGCGTGCAAGAGCTCGGCAGTCGCACCAGCCTGCTCAATCCGCTCTGGTATGCCGGCTCGTTCGGGCTCGGGCTGGTCGCCGGCCTAGCCGGTCCGGCCCGCAACCTCGGTTTCATGGCCGAGACCGAGCGCCAGGTCGAGGAACACCTGGACGGCCATTTGAGCTCGCTGCCGCCACCCGACCAGCGCTCGCGCCGCATCGTCGAGCAGATGAAGCAGGACGAGGCCCAGCATCGCGAAAGCGCGGAGCAGGGCGGCGGGGTGGCATTGCCCGCGCCGATCCGCGGCGTGATGCGCCTGATGTCCAAGGTCATGACCGCCACCGCCTACCGGATCTGAGCCAAGCGCAGCCGCCAGAGGGTTAACCCTCTGCGGCGGCCGGCCGCGGTCGCGAATTCCGCCGCCTTATTCTTTTTGCTTATAAGAAAACACCGATTTGCGGCGCTGCACCAAAACAACACAGACCCTGTGATTGCGGGTCACGCGAAATTTTTCTTGCAACGCACAAAAAGTTGATCTACGATTCAGTCATCGGATGTTGATTTGCAGACGGCGCGGTGTTCACCCCGACTGCTCAGGTCAAGCCCAAGCGGGTTAACCCTCAACATGCCACGGTTGTCTCCTCCACCCTCCTCCTTTGGTGGATTTGGCCCGAGATCTTCAGATCTCGGGCCTTTTTTTTTGTTTCTTCGGTCCGGGTGGCTGCCAGCCGTCACGCCGCCACCGCCGCCGCGTTCTAGAATGACGGATCGGCACGAATATCGGAATGTCCGCCAGGCGGTTACGTTCTGTGGGCGGGTCTTGCATTTGCACATTCGGGACATACAGCGCACTTACACCTGCGACCGATAATGTGCGACCCGATGGCCATTCTCTTTTCAAAGGTATCTGAGTGACCTGGTTCTCCATTTGCGTGGTCGCGTTCATGGTGGGCGGCTTGATCGTCGCTTCCGAACGCTGGCACGGCGCATTCACCGGTGATACCGACATGAACAAGCCGCAAGCCTCGCACTCGCGCGCCACGCCGCGCGTGGGCGGGCTGGCGGTGCTGGCCGGCACGCTGGCCGGCCTGCTGGTGCTGGGCCCGAGCAACATGACGCTGACGTGGCTGTGGCCGGCGCTGTTCGTCGCCTCGCTGCCGGTGTTCGTGGCCGGCCTGCTCGAAGACATCACCAAGGACATCGGCGCCGGCAAGCGCCTGCTGGCGGCCTTCCTGTCGGCCGCGATCGCGTGGTGGCTGCTGGGCGGCGTGTCGCGGGTCGGGTTCGCCTGGGCCGACGTGATCCTGGCCTACTGGCCGATCTCGCTGCTGTTCACGGTGGTGGCGGTGGGCGGCTGCACCCACGCGCTCAATATCGTCGACGGCATGAACGGCCTGGCCGGCATGGTCGCCACGCTGATGGCGGTGTCGATCAGCCTGGTCGCGCTGCAGGTCGGCGACATGCCGATCTTCATGATCTCGGCCGCGCTGGCGTCCGCGGTGCTGGGCTTCCTGGTCTGGAATTTCCCGTTCGGGCGTGTGTTCCTGGGCGACGGCGGGGCGTATTTCCTCGGTTTCATGCTGGCCGAACTGGCCGTGCTGCTGGTGGTGCGCAACCCCTCGGTGTCGCCGTTCTACGCGCTGGCGGTGCTGTTCTATCCGGTGTTCGAAACGCTGTTCTCGATCTGGCGGCGCCGCTTCAAGCGTGGCGTGCCGGTCGACCAGCCCGATGCGCTGCACCTGCATCAGCTGGTGTTCCGCCGGCTGGTGCGCGTCACCTTCAGCCGCCGCAGCCGCCACGCGGTGCCGGCGCTGTGCAATGCCATGGCCTCGCCCTACCTGTGGGTGCTCACGTTGATCGGGCTGGTGCCAGCGACGATCTTCTGGGACAACGCCCTGGCGCTGTGCATCAGCCTGGTGGTGTTCGCCGCGGTCTACATCTGGCTGTATTCGCGGCTGGTGTCGTGGCGCCGGCCGGGCTGGCTGTTGTTGCCGTCGGTGCTGCGGTCGGATTGACGCCTGCTTGATGTGGCTGCAGCCCGTCACCATAATTCACCAATGAATTTCGTCCGGGTCCTTAAAATGCCGAAAACTGTACGGCAAGGAGATTTATTTTGCGCATCGAAGACTTGAAGCTGGCGGTCGTTGGGCTGGGCTACGTTGGCCTGCCCCTGGCAGTGGAGTTCGGCAAGAAGCGTTCGGTGATCGGTTTCGACATCAATGCCCGTCGTATCGCCGAACTGCAGAAAGGTCACGACCACACCATGGAAGTCGACCAGGAAGAGCTGGCGACGGCCAAGCACATGAGCTTCACCGACGATCGCGAGAAGCTGCGCGAGGCCAACGTCTTCATCGTGACGGTGCCCACGCCGATCGACGACCACAAGCAGCCCGACCTGACGCCGCTGATCAAGGCCAGCGAGACGGTCGGCGCGGTGCTCAAGCGCGGCGACATCGTCATCTACGAATCGACCGTCTACCCGGGCGCCACCGAGGAAGACTGCGTGCCGGTGCTCGAGCGCGTCTCGGGCCTGAAGTTCAACGTCGACTTCTACGCCGGCTACAGCCCCGAGCGCATCAACCCGGGCGACAAGGAACATCGCGTCAGCACCATCAAGAAGGTCACGTCGGGCTCGACGCCCGAGGTCGCCGACCTGGTCGACGCGCTGTACCAGCAGATCATCACCGCCGGCACGCACAAGGCTTCTTGCATCCGCGTCGCTGAAGCCGCCAAGGTCATCGAGAACACCCAGCGCGACGTCAACATCGCGCTGATCAACGAGCTGGCGCTGATCTTCAACCGCATGGGCATCGACACCGAGGACGTGCTCAAGGCGGCCGGCACCAAATGGAACTTCCTGCCGTTCCGGCCGGGCCTGGTCGGCGGCCACTGCATCGGCGTCGATCCTTACTACCTGACGCACAAGGCGCAGTCGATCGGCTACCACCCCGAGATCATCCTGGCCGGCCGCCGGCTCAATGACTCGATGGGCGGCTACGTGGTGTCGCAGCTGGTCAAGACCATGACCAAGCGGCGCATCCACGTGCAGGGCGCCAAGGTGCTGATCATGGGCCTGACCTTCAAGGAAAACTGCCCCGACCTGCGCAACACCCGCGTGGTCGACATCGTCCAGGAGCTCGGCGAATACAGCGTCGACGTCGAGGTCTACGACCCGTGGGTCGAACCCGAGGAGGCGATCGCCGAATACGGCATCACGCCGGTCAAGACGCCGTCCAAGGGCGAGTACGACGGCATCATCCTGGCGGTCGGCCACCGCGAATTCCTGCACATGGGCGTGGATGCGATCCGCGCGCTGGGCAAGCCGCAACACGTGCTGTACGACCTCAAGTACGTGCTGCCTTCGCACGACTCCGATCTGCGCCTGTAAGGAAGAGAATGAGCCGATACGAATCCCTTCTCCAGGCATTGCCGCAGTCGCCGCGCACCTGGCTGGTCACCGGTTGCGCCGGTTTCATCGGGTCGAACCTGCTCGAGACGCTGCTCAAGCTCGACCAGCGGGTCGTCGGGCTCGATAACTTCGCCACCGGCCACCAGCGCAACCTCGACGAGGTCAGCCGGCAGGTGTCGGCCGAGCAGTGGGCGCGCTTTCGTTTCATCGAAGGCGACATCCGCAAGCTCGAGGATTGCCAGCGTGCCACCGAGGGTGTCGATCACGTGCTGCACCAGGCCGCGCTCGGCTCGGTGCCGCGCTCGCTCAACGATCCGATCACGACCAACTCGGTCAACATCTCGGGTTTCCTGAATATGCTGGTCGCGGCGCGCGACGCCCAGGTCAAGTCCTTCGTGTACGCGGCCTCGAGCTCGACCTACGGCGACCACCCGGGCCTGCCCAAGGTCGAGGACCGCATCGGCAAGCCGCTGTCGCCGTACGCGGTGACCAAGTACGTCAACGAGCTGTACGCCGACGTCTTTGCGAAGTCCTACGGTTTCAAGAGTGTCGGGCTGCGTTATTTCAACGTGTTCGGCAAGCGCCAGGACCCCGAGGGCGCCTACGCCGCGGTGATCCCCAAGTGGGTGGCCGCGATGATCCGCAACGAAGACGTGGCGGTCAACGGCGACGGCGAGACCAGCCGCGACTTCTGTTTCGTCGAGAACGCGGTGCAGGCCAACCTGCTGGCCTCGGTGGCCGAAGGCGAGGCGCAGGACCAGGTCTACAACGTCGCGGTCAGCGGCCGTACCACGCTGAACCAGTTGTTCGGCTTCCTGGTCGAGGCGCTCGGCGAGAACGGCGTGCAGTACGGCAAGCAGCCGGTCTACCGCGACTTCCGTCCCGGCGACGTGCGTCACTCGCAGGCCGACGTCAGCAAGGGCGAGCGGTTGCTGGGCTACGTGCCCACGCATACCATCAAGCAGGGCCTGCAGGTGGCCATGCCGTGGTACGTGCAGTTCCTGCGCTGATGTGGACGGGGGCACGCGCGCTTGCCGCCACGCTGGCCTGAACCCCACCGGAGGCCGGCGCGCGCCCGCCGGGCCGGGGCGGGTGTTGGGGGG
>JAEZBO010000261.1 GCA_023427085.1 Pseudomonadota bacterium | reverse complement strand
GCGCAGCGCCGCGCGGCGCCGGCACCGGATCGGGCACCGAGGCCAGCAAGCCCGCCAGCTCTTCGGGCGTGAGCTGGACCTGGCGCGCCAGCGCGTTCTGCAACTGCAGGCGCAACATGCCTTCGGGCACCGCCGCCAGCAAGGGCTTGGCCTCGTGCACGCAAGCGGCGCGGCCTTCGACCTCGGACAGGTCGTGGCGCGACGCCAGCTCGTCCAGCAAGAAGCGCGACAGCGCGACCGCCTCGTCGAGCCGGGCCTTGAAACCCTCGGCGCCGTACTCGCGGATGTACGAGTCGGGGTCGTGCTCGGCCGGCAAGAACAGGAAGCGGATCGAGATGTCGTCGCGCAGCAGCGGCAGGCAGGCCTGCAGCGCCCGCCAGGCCGCCCGGCGCCCGGCCTTGTCGCCATCGAAGCTGAAGACGACCCGGTCGCTCGCGCGCAGCAGCTTCTGCACATGCGTGCCGGTGGTGGCCGTGCCCAGCGTGGCCACGGCATTGCCGACGCCCTGCTGGGCCAGGCCGACCACGTCCATATACCCTTCGACGACCAGTATCTGGCCTTCGCTGCGCACCGCCAGCCGCCCTTCCCACAGGCCGTACAGCTCGTTGCCCTTGGAGAACAGCGGCGTCTCGGGCGAATTCAGGTATTTGGGTTCGCCCTTGCCGATCACCCGGCCGCCAAAGCCGATCAGTTGCCCGCGCGCATTGCGGATCGGGAACATGACCCGGTCACGGAAGCGGTCGTAGCGCCGCCCGTCCTCGGATTCGATCACCAGCCCGGCCTCGACCAGCAGCGGATCGTCGTAGCGCGGAAAAACCTTGGCCAGCCCCTGCCGATCGGCGTCGGCCCAGCCCAGCCCGAAACGTGCCGCGACGTCGCCGGTCAGGCCGCGCTGCTGCAGATAGCGGATGGCCGCCTGCGACTGGCGCAACTGCTTGCGGTAGTGCGCCAGCGCGGTCTCGAGCACCTGGCCGTGACGTGACACTTCTTCGCGGCGACGCGCATCCTGCGCACGCTGGCGCGGACTGCGGTCTTCGTCGGGAACGGACATCCCGGCCGAGGAGGCCAGCGAGCGGACGGCTTCGGGGAAACTGGCCCCCGTGTGCTCCATCAGGAAAGTGATGGCGCTGCCGTGCGCGCCGCAACCAAAGCAGTGATAGAACTGTTTGGTCGGACTGACGGTGAACGACGGGGACTTTTCGTTGTGGAAGGGGCAAAGACCAAGCAAGTTGGCCCCGCCCTTGCGCAACTGGACGTAGCGACCGACAACCTCGGCGACGTCGACGCGCGCGAGTAATTCCTGGATGAATGAATCAGGAATCAATTCCTGATCATCCAGGAATTAATACATGCGCGGAGGCAGCTGTTGGCTACGGATACGCTTGTAGTGACGCTTGACGGCGGCGGCGGCCTTGCGCTTGCGCTCGGCGGTGGGCTTCTCGTAGAACTCGCGCGAGCGCAGTTCGGTCAGCAGGCCGGTCTTTTCGATGGTGCGCTTGAAGCGGCGCAGTGCGGCTTCGAACGGCTCGTTTTCTTTCAGGCGAACAATAGGCATAAAGAGTATGCGGTTCCGTTGGGGGGTTCTTGGTTTCTAACGATACGGCTAATCAAGAACCACTGAGGTTCCAGGTAACTGTAGATTCTAGCATGATCTTGCCTGATTACCAGCAAAATCAATCACGCCGGCCCTTGCGCATCCAGGCTTCGAGCTGGTCGGGGCGCAGGCTGTCGTAATCCTCGAAGGGCTGGTGGATCCACGGATTGGTATCGAGCTTGTCGACGTAATAATCCGGAACCGCCTGCGAATGGCCCTTCCACCACAGCACCGCGCTCTTGAGCTCGGTGATGCCGGGAAACTGCTTGAGCAGGTGCGTATGCACCCGATTGAAGGTCAGGCCGGTGTCGACCATGTCGTCCACCAGCAACACCCGGCCCGACAAGGTGCCGCGCGTGATCGTGATGAACTGGGCGATGTCGAGCTGGCCCTGGACCGTGCCGGCGGCCTCGCGATAACTGCTGGTCGCGAGGATGCCCAGCGGCACGTCGTAGATGCGCGACAGCACGTCGCCGACCCGCACGCCACCGCGCGCCAGGCAGACGATCTGGTCGAAGCGCCAGCCGGACTGGTAGATATTCAGACCCAGGGTTTCGATCAGGCGATGGTATTCATCCCAACTGACCCACAGATCACGATCGGTGCTAGGCGGCAGACTCATCCGGCGCGACTCCTCAGCCCTTGAACGGGTGACGCAGCAAAATGGTTTCGTTGCGGTCGGGACCGGTCGAGACCATGTCGATCGGCACGCCGCAGGTTTCCGACATGCGCTCGAGATAACGGCGGGCGTTGGCCGGCAGCTTGTCGTATTCGGTGATGCCGACGGTCGATTCGGTCCAGCCCGGCAGCTCTTCGAGCACCGGCTCGACCCGGCCGACGGCGGCGGCGCCGTAAGGCAGCGTGTCGTGGAACTGGCCGTCCATGCGGTAGCCGACGCCCAGCTGGATGGTGTCCAGGCCATCGAGCACGTCGAGCTTGGTGATGCACAGGCCCGAGATGCCGTTCAGGCGCACCGAGCGCTTGAGCGCGGCGCCATCGAACCAGCCGCAGCGGCGCGGACGGCCGGTGACCGAACCGAACTCTTTGCCGACCGTGGCCAGGCGCGCACCGACGTCGTCGAACAGCTCGGTCGGGAACGGACCCGAGCCGACGCGCGTGGCATAGGCCTTGGTGATGCCCAGCACGTAATGCAGCGATTGCGGACCGACACCAGCGCCGGCGGCGGCGGCACCGGCCACGCAGTTGCTGCTGGTGACGTAGGGATAGGTGCCGTGATCGACGTCGAGCAAGGCGCCCTGCGCACCTTCGAACAACAGGTTCTGGCCGGCCTGCTGGGCGGCGTACAGATTGTTGGAGATGTCGCGCACCATCGGCGCGAGCGCCGGCGCCAGCGCCATGGCCTGATCCCGCACCTCGGCGGCCGAGACCGCCTTGCCGCCCAGGTACTGGGTCAGCACGAAGTTGTGGTAATCGAGCACCTCTTCGAGCTTCTCATCGAAGATCTGGGTGTCGTAGAGGTCTTGCACACGCAGCGCGCGGCGGGCGACCTTGTCTTCGTAGGCCGGGCCGATGCCACGGCCGGTCGTGCCGATCTTGCTTTCGCCACGGCGCGCTTCGCGCGCCTGGTCGACCGCCACGTGATACGGCAGGATCAGCGGGCAGGCTTCGGACACCTGCAGGCGCGAGCGCACGTCCAGGCCGGCCGCCTCGAGCTCGGAAATCTCTTTGAGCAAGGCTTCGGGCGACAGCACCACGCCGTTGCCGATATAGCACGTGACGTGAGGATGCATGATGCCCGAGGGAATCAGGCGCAGAATGGTCTTCTGGCCGTTGATCCACAAGGTATGGCCGGCATTGTGCCCGCCCTGAAAACGGACCACGCCCTGGGCCGATTCGGCCAGCCAGTCGACGATCTTGCCCTTGCCTTCGTCACCCCACTGGGTGCCCATCACCACAACGTTTTTGCTCATTGTCGCCAACGAATCGAAAAAAATTTATTGAAAAATCCCGTACTGCCCACGCCGCCAGCCGAAACCGGCATGGCAAGACGGGACACCCAAAAAGCCACCGATACCGCGCCGCCGGCTGGCCCCTGACGGAGCACGGACAGCGGACACGGACCCGCAGCAAAAATCTATAGCGCCTGCAGCGTCCAGGCGCCGTCGCGCAGCACCAGTTCGCGATCGCAGACAAATTCGTCCTGATCGTGATCGTGGCCCGGCAAGCGCTGGACCACCACCTCGCCGGCCGCGCGCAACTGATGCACCGCCAGGCTCAGCGCCGGATCACGGCCCCACGGCGCCTGCACCGCACGGGTGCGCTCGGCGGGCGCCAGGCCGGCGGCCAGCTTGCGCAGGTCCATGCTGAATCCGGTGGCGGGACGCGCCCGGCCGAAAGCCCGGCTGACGTCGTCGTAACGGCCGCCGCGCACCAGCGCATCGTGCCAACCCTCGGCATAGATGGCGAAGGTGACGCCCGAGTGATAACCATAGCCCTGCACATCGGCCAGGTCCAGGCTGAGGTCGACGCCCTCGAGCGCGGCCACCAGCGTCTGCAATGCATCCAGCGCGGCGACCACACCCGCCAGCGGCGGCAGTTCGCGGCGCGCCTGCTCGAGCACCTCGGCACCGCCGTAGAGCTCGGGCAGCTTGCGCAGCGCCGACCAGGTCTGCGGCGACACGCCCTGCACCGTCGCGGCCAGATCGCTCAGGCCCGGCACGTTCTTGTCGCGCAGCGCCGTGTAGATGACCTCGGCGTGCGGCGCCGCGGCCGGATCGTTGTCGAGGATGGCGCGCACCAGACCGGGATGACACAGATCGAGGCGCGGGGCCTGCACACCGGCGCGGCGCGTGCTTTCGAGGGCCAGCTGCAGCACCTCGAGATCGGCCTCGAAACCGGCATGGCCGTAGATCTCGGCGCCGATCTGCAACAGCTCGCGGCTGGACAGCAGGCCGGCCGGCCGGGCGTGCAGCACCGTGCCGCAATAGCACAGGCGCGTCACGCCGGCGCGATTGAGCAAGTGCGCATCGATGCGGGTCACCTGCGGCGTCATGTCGGCGCGTACGCCGAGCGTGCGGCCCGAGAGCTGGTCGACCAGTTTGCAGGTGCGCAGATCCAGATCGCTGCCCGTGCCTGACAGCAGGGAGTCGATGTATTCCACCAAGGGGGGCGCAACCAGCTCGAAACCGTACGTGCGGTACAGGTCGAGCAAGCTGCGGCGAAGTTCCTCGATGCGCCGTGCCTCGGCCGGGAGAATGTCGGCCAGGCTTTCCGGCAGCAGCCAGTTACCCATCATTGATTGAATGCCAATAAACGAAAACGTCTGCTGGAAACCAAAGCCTGGCGGCCATTGCGTTTGCAGCGCCCAAACGAAAAAGCGGCTTGGGGTTGGCCGGCCATTCGCTGAACCCATCTCCGACCAGCCGGCTGCCCTCGCTTGCGACGTCGGCAAACCGCAGAACTCCCGGATGTGACTCAGCTGCGGTACAAATCAGGGTCTTCAGGTCGGGCAACGCTGCCGCCTGGAGCTGGCCTGCCAGCTGTCGACCGATTTCCGGAGCCAGTTCCCGCAGCATGTCGAGATATCGGCTCTCCTTGAACGAGTGCGCAAATACCAACGCTTTGCAGCCGACTTTGGTCAGCGCGTATTTGATCTCCGTCACCCTGTATGCCGGGTTCAGATTGACGAGGATCAAGCCGATCTTGGCAGCGGCATATTGTGTGACTGTCCATTCGACGCAATTGGGCGCCCAGATACCGATGCGATCGCCGGGCCGAAGCCCGTTCTGCCAGAGCCCCGCGGCAAAATCATCGACATGCCGCGCCAGCTCGCGATAGGTCCACCGGATCTGTTGATGCCGAACCACAAGCGCCATTCGGTCGCCGTACCGGTTGGCAATATCGTCCAGGGCCGCGCCAATCGTCGCATCAATCAACGGCCGCGACGTGTCGCCGCGAAAATGGCTTAACCGCGAGCAAACTCTGTCTTCCATCACACCATCCCGTCCATTGACAGACAAGGTTGCTTAACGCTACTTAGCAGGATGAGTAGCGCTATGCAACCAAAATGGTGCGACAAGTTACGCAGGGAGGATGAGAGTGTTGAGGAAGTTTCACGTTGCCGCGGTGTCCTGGCTGGCGTTCATCGCAGCAGGATCCTCTGGAGCCGCCGCACAAGGCAAGTATGATGTCGGAGCGAACGATCGCGAAATAAAAATCGGCAACATACTCGCCTACAGCGGACCGGTGTCCAGCCTCGGCGTCATCGGAAAGGTAGAAGCCGCCTATTTCAAGAAGATCAACGATGAGGGCGGGATCAACGGACGCAAGATCAACTTCATATCCTATGACGATGCCTACAACCCGGCGAAAACCGTCGAGCAGGCTCGCAAGCTCGTTGAAAGCGACGAGGTCCTGTTCATTTTCAATCCTGTCGGCACGCCGACAAACGCGGCCATCCAGAAGTATATGAACTCCAGGAAGGTGCCCCAGCTGTTCGTGGGAGGCGGCGCCACGCGATGGAACAATCCCTCGGAATTTCCCTGGACGATGGGCTTTCAGCCGAACTACCAGACTGAAGGCCGAATCTTCGCCAAGTACATCCTCAAGGAGAAGCCCGATGCGAAGATTGCCGTGCTCTACCAGAATGATGACCTCGGCAAGGACTACCTGAAGGGACTGAAAGACGGCCTCGGCAGCAAATCCGCGATGGTCATCATGGAGGAAAGCTACGAAGTCTCCCAGCCGACCGTGGATTCCCACATCGTGAAAATGAAAGCGAGCGGAGCAGATGTCTTTGTCTCGATCGCGTTGCCGAAGGTCGCTGCGCAGTCCATTCGCAAGGTGGCCGAGATGGGCTGGAAACCGCTTTTCATTCTATCCAGCATCGGCGCCTCGATCGGCACCGTGATCAGTCCCGCCGGCTTCGAAAACTCCCAAGGCATCATTTCGACAATGTATCTGAAGGACCCTTCGGATCCGCAATGGGCAAATGACGAAGCGAAGAAGCGCTTCGATGCCTTCATCGCGAAGTACGTGCCGGACGTGGACAAGAACGACTATTTCGTCACCTACGCCTACGCGATCTCGCAGACCCTGGTGAAGGTTCTTGAGCAGTGCGGAAACGACCTGACGCGAGCCAATGTCATGCGACAGGCAGCGAACCTCAAGGACTTCAGACCCGATATGCTGCTGCCGGGCATCGCCATCAACACGAGCCCCACTGACTTCGCGCCGATGAAGGACATGCGCACTGTTCGCCTGAAGGGCGAGCGCTGGGAGACATTCGGCGAAGTGATGTCGTCCGATACCAAAAACTGACCACAGCCGATGGCCGTGCGCTTCATCCCTGAGCGCACGGCTATCCTTTGGCGCGTCGCGCCCTTTTCTTTTCCGTTGCAGCGGGGCGATGTGAAGCGCGCGAAGGTGGAGGCACCACGTGCACTTGCTTCACTTCGACGTCCTTCGGTAGCGGCGGCTTGCCGCATGAAGAGCAGACGATCTCGACATGGAGCGGACGCGCGCAGGCTCTGTGAAGAACCGACGTCACCTGAGCTTGCTTGGGGAGGCCGCGAAGCCCCCACTCATGAAGGGTCAGCAGAACAGGACAGATAGCCTTGCCGCTCTCGCTGAGGAGATAGTCGTGGCGCGGCGGACGTTGCTGGTATTCGACCCGATCGAGCAGTCCGCGTTCAACCAGGTGATTCAGCCGTGCGGTGAGGGTCGTTCGCGCAATGCCCAGAATGCTGTGAAAGTGCTCGAACTTGGTCACTCCGGCCAACGCCAGCCAGAGTACAAACACCGCCCAGCGGTCGCCAATGACAGATAGAGTCCGGCTGACGGAGGTAGGGCGTCCGGCGGTGTAAAGCTCCGGACGCGACGAGACCCTGACCAACGCCATATCTTCGCGGACCGTTTTTGCGATGTTGCCGAGGTCTATCTGGATGTCATCGGCGGTGACTTCTCGCCGGCAGGCCAGGCACACCGCCTGAGGACGCAGCATTCGGCCGCACGTCTTGTGAGACAGGATCACCGGCGGACCGCCCTTGCCGGCCAGCCAATCGTCACCCCATTTCATCAGCGAGAGGGCGTAGGGATAGGTATCGAGGCCGCGCTCGGTCAGGCGATACTCATGGAAATCGGAACGGCCAGGCAGCCGCTTTCTTTCCAACAAGCCGAACTCAACGAGAGAAGACAGGCGGTCCGTCAGCGTGTTTTTTGCAATGTTCAGGTTGCGCTGAAAGTCGCCAAATCGACGAACCCCGAAGAAGGCCTCCTGCAGAATGAGAAAGCTCCAGGGATCACCAATCGCCTGCAAAGCATGATCCAGCGGAGACATTTCGTTGGCCATCGCACCTCTGGGCGACCCGTTCTTTGAATTCATCATGTCGGTGTCATGCTACCAAGAAACTAAATCGAACGCTCGTGCGATCGCAACTCCAGTGTCGCTCTTTTTGCTTTCGCTTAACAGAAAATTCTGATCTGCGATTGTGCTGGTCGAAAGCCGCTACCCGCACGACGAATGCGAGAAGAGCCGCGCTCGACAAGCCGCGTGACCTTTGAGCGTGCGCTACAGTCCTTGACTCGCCGCTCGCGAGATTGGGCTAGCGATCCGGGTTGGCGCGCTCGAACTGGCGCAGCAGGCGGTTGCCGCGCTCCACGGCCGCATCGAGCGCGGCGCGCACGGGTTTCTTGCCGCTGAAGGCGTGCTCGAGCTCGTCCTCGATCG
>JAEZBO010000221.1 GCA_023427085.1 Pseudomonadota bacterium | reverse complement strand
ATTTCTCGCCGCTGATTCCTGGAGTGTCGCGTCATGCGCGCGCGGTGATGCTGATCGGCCTGGACGGCCCCGAGATCGGACGTGTGCTGGAGCCGACCGGCGTCAAGGGCAGCACCGTTGAAACGCTGCGAGACGCCGTGCGCGGCGCGGCCGAACTGGCTCAGCCCGGCGACGCGGTGCTGCTGTCGCCGGCCTGCGCCAGCATGGACATGTTCCGCAACTACGGCCATCGCGGCGACGCCTACGCCGACGAAGTGCGCGAACTGGCGATGGACATGGGAGAGGTGGCATGAGCCTGTTTGCTGAACTCACCCATGGCGTGAATGCGGTGCGGCCCGGCCGCACGCGCATGCGCAACTTCGACATGCCGCTGGTGGTCGCGGCCACCACGCTGGTGCTGCTGGGCCTGCTGATGGTCTACTCGGCCTCGATCGCGCTGGCCGACGGACCGCGTTACGCCAGCTACGGCCGTTATTACTTCGTCATCCGCCACGGCCTGTTCCTGGTGGTCGGCCTGATGGCCGCGGCAGTCGCGCTGTCGATCCCGATGCGGGCGTGGCAGCGGCTGGCGATGCCGCTGTTCGTGGTGGCGATGCTGCTGCTGGTGGCGGTGCTGATCCCCGGCATCGGCCGCGAGGTCAACGGCGCACACCGCTGGATCTCGCTGGGCCCGGTGAACTTCCAGCCGTCCGAGCTGATGAAGCTGGCGGCGCTGCTGTACGCGGCCGACTACGTGGTGCGCAAGCAGGAGCACATGCACGACTTCGCCCGTGGCTTCCTGCCGATGGCCTGCGCGATGGCGGCGGTCGGCCTGTTGCTGCTGCTCGAGCCCGACCTGGGCGCCTTCATGGTGGTGGTGGCGATCGCGATCGGCATCCTGTTCCTGGGCGGCATCAACGGCAAGCTGTTCTCGGCGCTGGCCGGCGTGCTGGTCGGCACCTTCCTGCTGCTGATCTGGCTGTCGCCGTGGCGCCGGGCCCGCCTGTTCGCCTACCTGGATCCCTGGAATCCCGACAACGCCTACGGCAGCGCCTACCAGCTGTCGCATTCGCTGATCGCGCTGGGCCGCGGCGAGTGGTTCGGCGTCGGCCTGGGCGCCAGCGTCGAAAAACTGCATTACCTGCCCGAGGCGCACACCGACTTCATCCTCGCCGTGATCGGCGAGGAGCTGGGGTTCGTCGGCGTGATGCTGATGGTCACGCTGTTCTTCGTGCTGGTGCAGCGCGGCTTCGAGATCGGCCGCCAGGCCATCGCGATGGAGCGCACCTTCAGCGGCCTGGCCGCGCAGGGCGTGGCGCTGTGGTTCGGCGTGCAGGGATTCATCAACATGGGTGTGTGCCTGGGCCTGCTGCCGACCAAGGGGCTGACGCTGCCGCTGGTGAGCTACGGCGGGTCGGGCATCGTCATGAACCTGTGCGCGCTGGCCATCCTGGCGCGCGTGGACATGGAAAATCGCACCCTCATGCGGGGAGGCCGGGTATGAGCCTGGACCCCCAAGCCTCGCGCAAGGCCGGCGTGCAGCGCACCGCGCTGATCGTGGCCGGCGGCACCGGCGGGCACATCATGCCCGGCCTGGCGGTGGCCGACGAACTGGTGTCGCGCGGCTGGCGCGTCAAGTGGATGGGCCATCCCGAGAAGATGGAAGGCCGGCTGGTGCCCGCGCACGGCATCGAGCTGGTGCCGCTGCGCTTTGCCGGCGTGCGCGGCAAGGGTCCGCTGACGCTGGTCAAGCTGCCGTTCCTGCTGCTGCGCGCGTTCGCGCAGGCCTGGGAGCAACTGGCCAAGGTCAAGCCCGAGGTCATGCTGGGCATGGGCGGCTACGTGGCCTTCCCAGCCGGCGTGATCGGCGTGCTGCGCGGCGTGCCGCTGGTGCTGCACGAGCAGAACGCGGTGGCCGGCCTGACCAACAAGGCCTTGTCGTGGATCGCCACGCGCACGCTGAGCGGCTTTCCCGGCGTGCTGCGCAATGCCGATGTGCCGGGCAACCCGGTGCGCAACGACCTGGCCGGCATGGTGCCGCCGGCGCAGCGCTATGCGCCGCGCAGCGGCCCGCTGCGGGTGCTGGTGATCGGCGGCAGCCTGGGCGCGCAGGCGCTGAACCAGACGGTACCGCAGGCGCTGGCGCTGATCGACGCCGCGCAGCGTCCGCTGGTGACGCACCAGGCTGGCGAGCAGCACATCCAGGCCCTGCAGCAGGCCTATGCGCAGGCCGGCGTCCAGGCCGACTGCCTGCCGTTCATCGACGACATGGCGCAGGCGCTGTCGCAGGCCGACCTGCTGATCTGCCGCGCCGGCGCGATGACGGTGGCCGAAGTCGCCGCGGTCGGCGTGGCCGCGCTGTTCGTGCCGTTCCCGCACGCGGTCGATGATCACCAGAGCGCCAACGCACGCCATCTCAGCGACGACCAGGCCGCCTGGCTCCAGCAGCAATCCGATTTGACGCCGCAGTGGCTGGCGCAGTGGCTGGGCGAACGCAATCGCGCCGAGCTGCTGGCGACCGCCGAGCGGGCCCATACGCACGCGCTGCCCAATGCGGCAGCCGATATCGCGGACGTCTGCGTGGCGGCCGCGAGGTATCCAGCATGAAACACCGTATTCAACACATCCATTTCGTCGGCATCGGCGGCTCGGGCATGAGCGGCATCGCCGAAGTGCTGCTGAACCTGGGCTATACCGTCAGCGGCTCCGACCTGCACACCTCGTCGGTGACGCAGCGGCTGGCCTCGCTGGGCGCGCGCATCGCGCTGGGCCACGACGCCGCCAACGTGGCCGGCGTCGACGCCATCGTCACGTCGACCGCGGTCGCCGGCGACAACCCGGAAGTGATCGCCGCCCGCGCCGCGCGCATCCCGGTGGTGCCGCGCGCGGTCATGCTGGCCGAGCTGATGCGGCTCAAGCGCGGCATCGCGATCGCCGGCACGCACGGCAAGACCACCACCACCAGCCTGGTGGCCAGCGTGCTGGCAGCCGGCGGGCTGGATCCGACCTTCGTGATCGGCGGCCGGTTGAACTCGGCCGGCGCCAATGCACGGCTGGGGCAGGGCGACTACATCGTGGTCGAGGCCGACGAGTCGGACGCCTCGTTCCTGAACCTGCTGCCGGTGATGGCCATCATCACCAACATCGACGCCGACCACATGGACACCTATGGCCATGACGTCGCGCGGCTGAAAAGCGCGTTCATCGAATTCACCCAGCACCTGCCGTTCTACGGCAGCGTGGTGCTGTGCGCCGACGATGCCAACGTGCGCGAGATCATGCCGTTCCTGTCGCGGCCGATCACGACCTACGGCTTCAACGGCGACAACCAGGTCTCGGCCATCAACGTGCGCGCCGAAGGCACGCGCATGCTGTTCGACGTGCTGCGCCGCAGCCGCGAGGGCGACATGGCGCCGCTGTCGGTCGAACTGAACCTGCCGGGCCGCCACAACGTGCTCAATTCGCTGGCCGCCATCGCGGTCGGCAGCGAGCTGGGCGTGGCCGACGACGACATCGTGCAGGCGCTGTCGGCCTTCAACGGCGTGGGCCGGCGCTTCACGCAAGTGGGCGAGTTCGCGGTGTCCGAGCGCCAGGGCGGCGGACGCTTCACGCTGATCGACGACTACGGCCATCACCCGGCCGAGATGGCCGCGACGCTGGCCGCCGCGCGCGGTGCCTGGCCCGAGCGCCGCGTGGTGCTGGCGTTCCAGCCGCACCGCTATACCCGCACGCGTGATTGTTTCGAGGACTTCGTGCGGGTGCTGGGCTCGGCCGATGCCGCGCTGCTGACCGAGGTCTACGCCGCCGGCGAAGCGCCGCTGGTCGCCGCCGACGGCCGCGCGCTGGCGCGTGGCTTGCGGGTGGCCGGCAAGGTCGAGCCGGTGTTCGTCGAGGACGTCGCCGACATGCCGCAGGCCATCCTGGACTTCGTCAAGGACGGCGACGTGGTGATCGTGATGGGCGCCGGCTCGATCAGCAAGGTGCCTTCGCGCATAGAGGAAATGTCATGAAGCAGGATTTCGGCAAGGTCGGCGTGTTGTACGGCGGTCGCTCGGCCGAGCGCGAGGTGTCGCTGATGTCGGGCACCGGCGTGCACGAGGCCTTGCGCTCGGCCGGCGTCGACGCGCACCTGTTCGATACCGGCGAGCACGACCTGAGCGCCTTGCAGCAAGCCGGTTTCGACCGTGTCTTCATCGCGCTGCATGGCCGCTACGGCGAGGACGGCAGCCTGCAGGGCGCGCTCGAGCTGATGGGCATCCCGTACACCGGCAGCGGCGTGATGG
Organism: Pseudomonadota bacterium; assembly: GCA_023427085.1. GTDB lineage: Bacteria > Pseudomonadota > Gammaproteobacteria > Burkholderiales > Burkholderiaceae_B > Orrella. The sequence continues at coordinate 4,234 of JAEZBO010000221.1, read as the reverse complement.
CATCGAGCCTGGCGATGGACAAGATCATGACCAAGCGGATCTGGCTCGAGGCCGGCCTGCCGACGCCGGGCTACACCGTGCTGCGCCAGGACACCGACCTGGACATGGTCGCCGATACGCTGGGCCTGCCGCTGATGATCAAGCCGCCGCACGAAGGCTCGACGCTGGGCATCACGCGCGTCAACGCCAAGGCCGAACTGCGCGCCGCCTACGAGCAGGCCGCGCGCTTCGACGAAGAGGTGCTGGCCGAACAGTTCATCGCCGGCCGCGAATTGACCGTGGCGGTGCTGGGCGCCGGCCTCGACGCGCGCGCGCTGCCGGTCATCGAGATCGTCGCGCCTGCCGGCAACTACGACTACCAGAACAAATACTTCACCGACGACACCCGCTACATCTGCCCGGCCGAGCTGCCCGCCGCGGTGACCGACCAGATCCTCGACCTGAGCGTGCGCGCCTATCGCGCGGTCGGCTGCGAGGGCTGGGGCCGGGCCGACTTCATGCTCGACGCGCAGAACCGGCCGTGGCTGCTCGAACTGAATACCTCGCCAGGCATGACCGGGCATTCGCTGGTGCCGATGGCCGCCAAGGCCGAAGGCATGAGCTACGCCCAGTTGTGCGTGTCGATCCTGTCGCAGGCGCGCTGCAAGATGTCGGGCGTCGTCAAACCGCTGGTCAACGGCTGAACAGGACACCAAGTGTGGAACGACGCGCGTGCGATCAACGTCCTGGCCAACACCCTGATGGTGCTGGCCGTCTCGGCCATGCTGGCCGCGGGCGTGGCATGGCTGGCGCACCGGCCGATGTTCACGCTGCAGGCGATCGAACTGCAGGCCGCGCCCGACACCAGCCTGCGCTACGTGTCGCCGGCCGGCGTGCGCAGCTCGATCGCCGGCAGCCTGAAGGGCAACTTCTTCACGCTCGACCTGGACCAGACCCGCGAGCTGTTCGAGTCGGTGCCGTGGGTGCGCCGCGCGACCGTGCGGCGGATCTGGCCCGACACCTTGCGCGTGGTGATCGAGGAGCAGCAGCCGCTGGCGCTGTGGAACGAGAACCAGATGATCAACACCTGGGGCGAAGCCTTCACGGCCAACCTGGGCGAGCTCGAGGACGATGCCGAGCTGCCGCAGCTGGAAGGGCCCGAGGGCACCGAGACGCTGGTGGTGCAACGCTACGCCGAGCTGGCGCGCTGGTTCGCGCCGCTGGACGTCAACGTCGGCACGCTGGCCTTGAGCGCGCGCTACGCCTGGCAGGTCGAACTATCCAACGGCATGCAGCTGGATCTGGGCCGCGATCCGGGCGCAGATGCGCCCGATCCGCATGGCCTGCCCGGCGCCTTGCCATTCTCGGCGCGCATCCAGCGTTTCGTGCAGGCCTGGCCGGGATTGACCCGCCAGCTGGACGGCCGCACGGTGCAGCACGCCGACCTGCGGTATCCGAATGGGTTCGCGCTGACCTTGTCGCCGCCTCCCGAAACCCAACCCAAAAAGAAATGAAGCCATGACCCGTGACATCAAGGACCTGATCGTTGCCCTCGATATCGGCACCAGCAAAGTGGTGGCGGTGGTGGCCGAGTGCCTGCCCGAAGGCCGCTTCGAGGTGCTTGGCCTGGGCCAGCACGAGTCGCGCGGCATGCGCAAGGGCGTGGTGGTCAACATCGAGACCACGGTCAACTCCATCCAGCGCGCGCTCGAAGAAGCCGAGCTGATGGCCGACTGCAAGATCCGCGACGTCTACACCGGCATCGCCGGCAGCCACATCCGCAGCATCAACTCCAGCGGCATGGTCGCGGTCAAGGACAAGGAAGTCACCGCCACCGACGTGGCGCGTGTGATCGAGACAGCCAAGGCCGTCAACATCCCGACCGACCAGCAGGTGCTGCACGTGCTGACGCAGGAGTTCATGGTCGACGGCCAGGAAGACATCCGCGAGCCGATCGGCATGAGCGGCCTGCGGCTGGAAGTGAAGGTGCACATCGTCACCGGCGCGGTCAGCGCGGCGCAGAACATCATCAAGTGCGTGCGCCGCTGCGGCCTCGAGGTGCAGGACCTGATCCTGCAGCCGCTGGCCTCGAGCCTGTCGTGCCTGACGCCCGACGAGAAAGAGCTCGGCGTGGTGCTGGTCGACATCGGCGGCGGCACCACCGACGTGGCGATCTTCACCGGCGGCGCGATCCGCCACACCGCGGTGCTGCCGATCGCCGGCGACCAGATCACCAACGACATCGCCGCGATGCTGCGCACGCCCACGCCCGATGCCGAAGAGATCAAGCTGCGCTATGGCGTGGCCAAGCAGGTGCTGGCCAGCCCCGACGAGAACGTCGAGGTGCCGGGCCTGGGCGACCGCGGCCCGCGCCACGTCAAGCGCCAGGCACTCGGCGCGGTGATCGAGCCGCGCGTCGAAGAGCTGTTTTCGCTGGTGCAGCAGGTGGTGCGCGAGTCGGGTCACGAAGACCTGCTGGCCTCGGGCGTGGTGCTGACCGGCGGCACGTCGATGCTGCCCGGCGTGATCGAGCTGGCCGAGGACGTGTTCCTGAAGCCGGTGCGCGTGGCGGTGCCCGATTACGAAGGCAGCCTGGCCGACGTGATGCGCAATCCGCGCTTCGCGACCGTGATGGGCCTGCTGGCCGAGGCGCGCCTGCAGCGCGTGCGCGGCCGCAAGGTGGCGCAGCAGACCGGCAGCTTCAGGCAGTTGCTGGCGCGCATGCGCGAGTGGTTCATGAATTGATGTTGGCAAGATTTTTTCCTGGCGGTCCGCAAGAGGCCGGCAGGAAGAAAAAGCGGTCAGGCTGCGGGCCAGGCCGTCGGGAAGGGCGGAACGGGGGATTCGTTCCGCGAGGAGGCGCCTCAAAATCGTCGCGGATCAACGGATCGGCGCCGGCTTTGATGCGATTTCAGAACAGGTTGTGCGTTCTTTTCGTTTGAATCGTATCTACGAATCTAAGACTTGAGGGAGTCGAATCATGAATTTTGAATTGCTGGATAACAACACCAAGGGCACCGTGATCAAGGTGGTCGGGGTCGGTGGCGCGGGCGGCAACGCCGTGGCGCACATGATCCGTTCGGGCGTGAGCGGCGTGGACTTCATCTGCTGCAACACCGACGCGCAGGCGCTGGCCGCCACCGAAGCACCGGTGCAGATCCGCCTGGGCCGCACCGGCCTGGGCGCCGGCGCCAAGCCCGAGCAGGGCCGTGCCTCGGCCGAGACGGCGCGTGAAGAGATCCGTTCGGCGCTCAACGGCGCCAACATGGTCTTCATCACCGCCGGCATGGGCGGCGGCACCGGCACCGGCGCGGGTCCGGTCGTGGCCGAAGTGGCCAAGGAACTCGGCATCCTGACGGTCGGCGTCGTGACCAAGCCGTTCACGTTCGAAGGCAACAAGCGCCTGAAGATGGCCGAAGACGGCATCGGCGAACTGGCCAAGCACGTGCATTCGCTGATCGTCGTGCTCAACGAGAACCTGTACGACCTGATGGACGAAGACGCCACCCAGGACGACTGCTTCCGCGCCGCCGACGACGTGCTGCACAACGCTTGCGCCGGCATCGCCGAGATCATCAACGTCGAAGGCAACGTCAACGTCGACTTCGAAGACGTCAAGACGATCATGGGCGAGCAGGGCCAGGCCATGATGGGCACCGCGATCGCCTCGGGCGCCGACCGCGCCCGCGTGGCGGCCGAGCAGGCCATCGCGTGCCCGCTGCTCGAGGGCATCGACCTGAACGGCGCGCGCGGCGTGCTGGTGAACATCACCGCCAGCCGTTCGCTGAAGATGCGCGAAACCCGCGAGATCATGGACACCATCCGCAGCTACGCCGCGGACGACGCCACCGTGATCTTCGGTACCGCCTACGACGACGCGATGGGCGAAAGCCTGCGCGTGACGGTCGTGGCGACCGGCCTGGGCCGCGCGCAAAGCCGTCCGCAACTGGTGCAGAGCACGGCCGAGGTGCTGCGTACCGGCACCGACAACATGCCGGTCGGCATGCAGGGCGATTACCGCAACCTGGACATGCCTTCGGTGATCCGCAACCCGCGCAGCCAGGCTTCGGCCCAGGTCCGTGCGCTGGAAACGGCCGGCATGGACCATTTCGACATCCCGGCCTTCCTGCGCAAGCAGGCTGACTGATCGCCGGCGCCTTCGGGCGCCAGGCAGGCGGCTCCCTCCCGCGTTCCGGCTCGATCCCCGGGGCTGGAACGCTGTCGCCGCGCGCATCTGCCCCGGGCAGGGCAGATG
>JAEZBO010000187.1 GCA_023427085.1 Pseudomonadota bacterium | reverse complement strand
GCGGCATGCCGCTGCTGGCCGTGCACGCGATCAGCGCCAGCGGCCGTGACTGCGCCGACATCGTCAAGACCTTGCGCAGCCAGCCGCGCGCCGAACTCGATCCGGCGCTGACGCATGGCCGTGGCTTTCCGACCTTCGCCGCGCGGCTGGCGTCGCTCGACACCGATCAGCAGCGCGATGCACTGCCCGATGAACTGGCCGAACTGGGCCGGCACGACGAGATGCTGCGCGCCGGCGCGCTGCTGGGCCAGACGCTGCAGGCGCTGCTCGAGCAGGCGCGCGAACGACTGGCCGTGCCCGCCGCCGACGGCGTGACGCCGGATTGGCCGACCCTGCCGGTGCAATGCCTGCTGCCGGCCGACTGGCCGGCGCCGCTGCGCGAAGCCGTGATGCAGCATGCGATGGCGATTGCCGCGCAGCGCTGGCCGGCCGCCGCGCTGCGCAGCGAGATCGTGCCGGTATCGGATGCCGAACATGCGCTCGCGGCGCTGGTCACGCTGGCCCGTGCGCACGAGGAAAGCGACGCCGCCACGCCGATGCCCTGGCGCATCCTGGCCGCCTGCGATTCGGCGATCGGCCAGTCGGTCGTGACACGCTGGGCCCACCGGCAACGGCTGATGACCGCCGAAAATCGCCAGGGTCGTGTGCCCGGTGAGGCCGCCGCCGGCCTGCTGCTGGGCGCCGCCGGCGCGCAGGCCGCGCCGCTGCTGCTGATGCCGCCCGAGCGCGCCAGCCGCACGCTGGCCGCCGACCAGGACAAACAAGGCAAGGACGACACGCTGGCCAGCCTGCTGCAGCGCATGCTCGAACAGAGCGGGCTGCAAACCGGGCAACTGGGCGCGCTGATCAGCGATGCCGACCATCGCGGCGTGCGCCCGCTCGAATCGGCCGCGCTGGCGCAGACCTTGGCGCTGGACGCCGACGAGACCGCGCTGTCGACCGGCGAAGGCTGCGGCGACACCGGCGTGGCCGCTCCGCTGCTGTCGATCGCGCTGGCCGCCGAACTGGCGCTGCAGACCGGCAAGCCGACGATAGCCGCCGCCGTCCAGGACGATCTTTTGCGCAGCGCCTCGCTGCTCAAGCCAGGCACCTTCATCACCGCCACCTGATTCACATCCAACAAAAAACCCATGTCGATCTCAGGCCTGCTTTCCTCCTTGTCCAGTGCGTTCAGCGACGTGCGCTACTGGTGCTCGCGCGCCTTCTCCAACCCCAAGACCTTCGCCGCGATCGGCGTGATCGCGCTGCTGGTGTTCCTGGTGCTGGTCGCCGATACCGTCGAGACCGGCCTGGTCTGGGCAGGCATGGCGCTGCTGGGCATCCTGGTGATCGCGCTATTGGTCTGGCTGCTGCGGCGCAAGCGCTCGCGCAAGGCCAACGACGACATCGGCGAGATGCTCGAGCAGCAGGCCAAGACCGGCAAGACCGCCGCCAAGACCGACGTCGACGCGCTGCGCTCGCGCATGGTGCAGGCGGTGCGCACCATCAAGAGCTCGAAGATCGGCCAGGCCTCGGGCCGCGAGGCGCTCTACGAACTGCCCTGGTACATCGTGATCGGCAACCCGGCGGCCGGCAAGAGCAGCGCGGTGGTGCACTCGGGCCTGCAGTTTCCGTTCGCCGACAAGAACGGCGCCGCGGTACGCGGCGTGGGCGGCACGCGCAACTGCGACTGGTTCTTCACCACCGAAGGCATCCTGCTCGACACCGCCGGCCGTTACTCGGTGCATGACGAGGACCGCGGCGAGTGGATGGGCTTTCTGGACCTGCTCAAGCGCCATCGTCCCAAGGCGCCGATCAACGGCATCATCGTGGCGGCCAGCATCGCCGAACTGGCCGGCAGCAGCCCCGACTTCGCCATCAACCTGGCCAAGAACCTGCGCCAGCGCGTGCAGGAACTGACCGACCGGCTCGAAGTGTATGCACCGGTCTACATCATCTTCACCAAGGCCGACCTGATCGCCGGCTTCACCGAGTTCTTTTCCGAGAACGACGACAACGAGCGCGACCGGGTGTGGGGCGCCACGCTGCCTTACTCGACCGAAGAGAACCGCGACGTGCTGGCGCTGTTCGACGAACGTTTCGACGAGCTCTACGAGGGCCTGAAGGAAATGAGCACGGCGCAGATTTCGCTGCGCCGCGGCGGCACGCTGCCGCCGGGCCTGCTGACCTTCCCGGCCGAGTTCGCGTCGATCAAGCCGTCGCTGCGGATCTTCCTGTCGACCTTGTTCGAGACCAACCCGTTCCAGTACAAGCCGGTGTTCCGCGGCTTCTACTTCACCAGCGCGCTGCAGGAAGGCGCGTCGCTGAGCACCTCGACCGAGCGCCTGTCGCGCCGCTTCGGGCTGTCGCTGACGGCGCCGGCTGGCCAGGGCAACGTCAACTCGCAGAACGGTTTCTTTTTGCGCGAGCTGTTCTCGAAGGTGATCTTCGCCGACAAGCGGCTGGTGCGCCAGCATGCCAGTCCGGTCAAGACCCGCATGCGCTATGCGGTGTTCTTCTCGCTGGTGCTGGCGCTGGGGCTGGTGCTGGGCGGCTGGGCCTGGTCGTACTTGGGCAATCGCCAGCTGACGCAGGACATCCAGGCCGATCTGGACAAGATCGTCGCCGACCAGGCCGGCCAGTCCGACCTGCAGAGCCGCCTGCAGGCCATGGAGCTGCTGCAGGCCCGCATCGAGCAACTGGACGGCTACGACACCAGCCGGCCGCTGTCGCTGGGCCTGGGCCTGTACCAGGGCGATACGCTCAAGAAGGAATTGCTGGACGAGTACTACCACGGGCTGCGGCAACTGATGCTGGGCCCGGTGCAGGTCAGCCTCGAGAGTTTCCTGGCGCGCGTCGACACGCGTAACAGCAAGCCAGTCAATGCCAGCGCGGTAGTCGGCACGCCGGTCAACAACCCCAACGGCGCGCTGTTCCAGGACGCCTCGCCGCAGAATGTCGAGGACGCCTACAACGCGCTCAAGACCTACCTGATGCTGGCCAACCGCGAGCACGTCGACCCGACCCACCTGGCCGACCAGATCACCCGGTTCTGGCGCGGCTGGCTCGAGACCAACCGCGGCACCATGCCGCGCGACCAGTTGATCCGCAGTGCCGAACGACTGATCTCGTTCTACGTGGGCCGCTCGACCGACGCCAACTGGCCGCAGATCACCACCAACCTGGCGGTGGTCGAGAAACTGCGCGGCGAGCTGCGCACCGTGATGCAGGGCATGCCGGCGCAAGAGCGCGCCTACGCGACCATCAAGGCCCGCGCGGCGACCCGCTACGCGCCGATGACGGTGGCGCGTATCGTCGGCGAGAAGGACGCCAATATCCTGGCCGGCAGCTACGCGATCCCCGGCACCTTCACGCGCCAGGCCTGGGACGAATACGTGCGCCCGGCCATCGACGAAGCCGCCAACAAGGAACTGCAGACCACCGATTGGGTGCTGGGCGTCAGCGCCACCGATGACCTGACGCTGCAGGGCAGCCCGGCGCAGATCCAGCGCACGCTGGCGACGATGTACAAGACCGAGTACACCCAGGAGTGGCAACGCTTCCTGCGCGGCGTGACGGTGCGGCCGTTCGTCAACTTCGACCAGGCCGTGGTGTCGATGAACCGCCTGGGCGATCCGCAGACCTCGCCGCTGGCCACGCTGATCAACACCACCTACGAGCAGACTTCGTGGGACAACCCGACGCTGGCCGGCCGAGGCCTGGAGCAGGCCCGCGGCGGCGTGGTGGCGTGGTTCAAGCGGGTCATCCTGCGCCAGAACACGCCGGCGCCCGATCCCAAGCAGGTCGTCAATCCCGAGACGCCGATGGGCCCGATCGGGCGCGAGTTCTCGGACGTCGCGCGGCTGGTGACGCCGCGTGAGAACAACCAGACCCTGCTGGGCAACTACATGGGGGCGCTGTCGCAGATCCGCACCCGCTTCAACCAGCTCAACAACCAGGGCGATCCGGGACCCGGCGCGCTGACGCTGATGCGCCAGACGCTGACCGCGCAGGACTCCGAGCTGGCCGCCGCACTGAAGCTGGCCGACGAGCAGATGCTGGCCGGCCTGAGCGATTCGCAACGCCAGACCTTGCGCCCGCTGCTGGTGCGCCCGCTGATCGAAGCCTATGCGGTGATCGTGCAGCCGGCCGAGACCGAACTCAACAAGGTCTGGACCGCGCAGGTGTTCGAGCCCTTCAACCAGTCGCTGTCGCAGAAGTACCCGTTCGACGCGAACGCCAGCGTCGAGGCCAGCTCGGCCGAGATCGGCCAGGTGTTCGGCCCCGAAGGCACGATCGCCAAGTTCGTGACCGACACGCTGGGACCGCTGACTGTGCGTCGCGGCGACATCCTGACGGCGCGCACCTGGGGCGACATGGGCCTGAGCCTGCTGCCGGCCTTCACGGCCAACTTCTCGCAGTGGGTCGCCCCGCTGTCGGGCGGCGCCGCCGGCGGCTCGGCCACCGCGCCGCAGACGCTGTTCCAGATCCAGCCCAAGCCGGCGCCCGGCATCACCGAATACACCATCGAGATCGACGGCCAGCAGCTGCGTTACCGCAACACGCCACCGCAGTGGGTCAACTTCGTCTGGCCCAATCCGCAAGGCGCGCCGGGCGCACGCATCACCGCGACGACCTTCGACGGCAGCACGGTCGAGGTCATCAACGAACCGGGCCGCTTCGGCCTGGAGCGCCTGATCGCGACGGCCGACCGCCAGGCCAACGCCGATGGCAGCTTCGAGATGCGCTGGAGCCGCGACAACGTCGCGGTGCCGGTCACCCTGCGCATCATCAGCAGCGCACAGGCCGCCGGTGCCGGCGGAGAAACACCGACCAGCCAAGGCCTGCGCGGCCTGCGCCTGCCGTCTTCGGTAGTGGGCGCGCCGCCCGCCAGCCGACCGGCCGGCAACGCCCAGGAGACCGCGCGATGAGCGCCGCACAGCAACAGAGCCTGAAGACCGCCTATTTCGGCAAGATCCCCAGCCGGGGCGACTTCGTCAAGAACGCCAACCATCCGCAACTGGTCGCCACGCTCGATTCGTGGCTGGCCGCGACGATGGAAAGACTGGCCCAGGATCCGGGCTGGAAGACCTTGTACGACCAGGCCCGGCCGCTCGATTTCGCGTTCCTGGGATCGCGCAGCAAGCTGGCGGTGGCCGGCCATTTCATCCCCAGCCGCGATGCCTCGAACCGGCGCTTTCCATTCCTGGCCGCCGCGCCGATGGACGCCGGCCGGCCGCTCGAGTTCATCGCCCGCAGCCCGATGGCGCTGAGCCGCATCTGGAGCCAGCTGTCGGGCGCCACCGCCGAGCTCGAGCGCCTGCCCGACGCCAGCGGCGCCCTGCACGTGCTGGGTGAGCTGGTGCTGCAGGCGGCGCCGGCCTCGAACGATGGCTTCGGCAGCTTCGTCGACCTGCAGACCATCGAACGGGTCGAGCAGATGCTGCGCCACAACGGCCACACGCTGCGGCTGCACGACACCATCATCGCGATCGGCCTGCTGCTGCAGCCGGTCATGTCCAGTGCTTCGTCGCATCTGGAAAAAGGCCTGATCCTGCCGCTGCCGGAAGACCCGCTGTACCGCAACCTGATGGCACAGTTCTGGATGACGCTGCTGACGCCCTTCCTGGCGCGCGCCGATTTCGAGCTGTCGCTGTTCATCGGCCTGATCGGCGGCAAGGAGCGGCTGGCGGTGGGTTTCAAGGGCGCCTCGTCCGGCACCTTGTGCAGCCTGCTGTCGTCGCCGCAGGCGCTGCAGGAGGGCAACGTGGTGCTCGAGGAAACGCCGTGGGTCGCCTCGCACCTGCGCGACAGCCACGGGCTGGCCAAGCTGTCTTCCTACCTGGACCAGCCGCGCCTGTCGCTGCGCCAGGCCATCGACACCTTCCGCGAAGTCTTCGTCGGAGCATGACCATGCGTACCTTGTTCCTCTCCCTGGCGCTGGCCGCCAGCTTCGCCGCCGGCGCGCAGGACACCGCGCGCGTGGTGCCGGCCAACGTGATTCCGCAACCCGGCCAGGTGGTGGCCGCCGGCGTGGTGCCCGACGAGGCCACCAAGGTCGCGGTGCTGAACCGGCTGCAGGCGCAATACGGCGTCGGCAACGTGATCGACCAGATCGAGGTCGGTGGCGTGGTGGCGCCGCCCAACTGGGCCGAGAACGTCGGCAAGCTGCTGGACTCGCCGTCGCTCAAGCAGATCGCGCGCGGCCAGCTGCAGATTGACGGCACGCAGATCAGCATGCGCGGCGAGGTGCAGAACGAAGCGCAGCGCCAGCAGGTCGCCAGCACCTTTGCGACCGCGCTGAATCCGACCTACCGCATCGTCAACGGCTTGCGGGTCTCGGCCGACCAGAACGAGCAGACGCTGCTGGACGACACGCTGGCCGACCGCGTGGTCGAGTTCCAGACCGGCAGCGCGACGCTGACGCCCAAGGGCCGTGCGCTGCTCGACGAGATTGCCGACATCATCCCGCGCCTGGCCAGCGAGCGCATTGAGATCAGCGGCCATACCGACAGCTCGGGCAGCCGCGCGACCAACCTGGCGCTGAGCCAGGCGCGCGCCGACTCGGTCAAGTCGTATCTGGTGGGCAAGGGATTGGCCAGCGAGCGTTTCGAGACGCTGGGCGAAGGGCCGGACCGGCCGGTCGCCGGCAACGAGACCGCAGAGGGCCGCGCCAAGAACCGCCGCATCGAGTTCCGCGCCAAGCGCTCGGAGTCGGCGCAGCAGGCGGCCGGGCAGGCGCGCGCAGGCGCGCAGTAAAGCAATGGCAGACGTCGCCGGCGGCTGGCCGGGCAGTCGTCACGGAACCGGCCACCGCCACGGGGCGGCCGGTTCTCGCGGTGGATCAGATGTAGCTGCCGTCCGGCGCCAGGCGTGCCGGTCCGGCGCGGTAGGAACCATTGGGTGCGCGGCGCACCGGGCCGGCATCCCCGACATAGCTGCCGTCGGGGCAGCGCTGCGGCTTGCCCGCCACGTAGACGCCGTTGGGCGCGCGCGTGATGCGTCCGCCGTCGCCCACGAAGGTGCCGTCAGGACAACGGCGCGGCGTGCCCCTGACGTAAGTGCCGTCCGGTGCCAAACGAATGATGGAACTCATGACTACTCTCCTCGGTAAGACCCGCAAGGATGATAACGTAGGCAAAAACCGCAAGGCCAGGGCGTTTACGTTTTCAAACCCTTACACCTGAAGCCTCGCCGGCCCATCGCGCCGCGCCAGGCTCATGTTTCCTGACTTCTTTTTTAAACCTTGTCGACCACCTGCCGGCCCCGCGCCGGTCTTGAACACCCGCCATGACGACACTCGACGCGCTACTGCAACCGATCTCGCCGGACCATCCCTGCGGCGAGGACATGGTGTTCTCCACCGAATTCGACGCGATCCGCGATGCCCGCCGCCACGACGACGCCTCGCTGGACCAGGGCGAATGGGTCACCGACATCAAGGAAGCCGACTGGCCATTTGTTGCCAAGTCGTGCACCGCGCTGCTGAGCACGCGCACCAAGGACATCCGCCTGGCGGCCTGGCTGACCGAGGCCTGGGCCAAGACGCGCGGCTTCTCGGGCCTGCGCGACGGCTTCCGGCTGGTGACGGGCCTGTGCGAGCAATACTGGGACGGACTCTATCCGCTGCCGGACGACGACGACGTGCAGCAGCGTGTCGGCAACCTGTCATGGCTGCTGGCGCGCTCGGCCCAGCTGATGCGCGAATTGCCGCTGACGCGCTCGGACGGCGCCTCGTACGGCGCGGCGCTGTGGGACAGCGCCAGCCAGCTGGCCAACGCGATCAAGCGCACGCCCGACAATGCCCACGAGCTGTCGCGCGGCAAGCTGACGATGGAACAGTTCGACGCCGCGCGGCGCGACACGCCGCCCGCGTTCTACATCGAGCTGCAAGGCAATCTCGAGGAGTGCCTGCAGGCGCTCAATGACATGGAAGCGAGCCTGAGCCTGCGGCTCGGCAACGACGGTCCCAGCTTCACGCCCGCGCGCACCAGCCTGCAAGGCGTCATCGAACTGGCCGAGCGCTTTGCCCGCGACGCCGGCCTGATCACCCGCGCCGACACCCGCCACGCCGCCCCCCTGCCCGAGCCTATCGCGGAGACGACCATGACCCCTGCCGCCCCGCCCAGCCCCGCCGCTTCCGTGCCTGCCGCCCCGTATGTGCCCGGCGGCCCCTTGCAGACCCGCGAACAGGCGCTGGCGCAGTTGCGCGAGGTCGCCGATTTCTTTCGCCGCACCGAGCCGCACAGCCCGGTGGCCTATCTTGCCGAGAAGGCAGCCGGCTGGGGCGAGATGTCGCTGCACCTGTGGCTGCGCACGGTGCTCAAGGAAGGCGACTCGCTGGCCAATCTGGAAGAACTGCTGGGCATTCCCAAGAGCGGCGACGGCAACCAGACCGGCGGCTGAGCCGACGGCCCGGACCTCAGCCGACGATCTGCGTGAGCGCCGCCACCAGCGCCGCGCACTCCGGGTCGGTGCCGACCGTGATGCGCAGGAACTGATCGATGCGCGGCTTGGCGAAGTGCCGGACGATGATGCCGCGCTCGCGCAGCGCCGCGGCGATCGTCGCCGCGTCATGGCCCGGATGGCGCGCAAACACGAAGTTGGCCCGGGACGGCAGCACCTCGAAGCCCAGCCCGCTCAGTTGGCGATCGAGCGTCTCGCGGCTGGCGATGACGCGCTGGCGGGTCTGTTCGAAATACGCTTCGTCCTGGATCGCGGCGGTCGCGCCGGCCAGCGCCGGACGATCCAGCGGATAGGAATTGAAGCTGTTCTTGACGCGGTCCAGCGCCTGCAGCAGCGCCGGCTGGCCGATCGCGAAGCCGACCCGCAAGCCCGCCAATCCACGCGACTTCGACAGCGTCTGCACCACCAGCAGATTGTCGTGGCGCGCCACCAGCGGCACGGCCGTCTCGCCGCCAAAATCGACGTAGGCCTCGTCGATCACCACCACCGCGTCGGGATTGCCCGCCACGATCCGCTCGATCTGCGCGAGGCTCAGCGCGCGGCCGGTCGGCGCATTGGGATTGGGCAGGATGATGGCGCCGGCCTGGCCTTGCGGGCCGGGCAGGTAGCTATCGGGGTCGATGCCGTAGTGCGCATCGAGCGGCACCTGATGGCTGCTGATGCCGTACAGCCCGCAGTAGACCGGATAGAAGCTGTAGCTGATGTCGGGAAACCACAGCGGCCGCTCGTGGCGCAGCAGCGCCATGAAGGCATGGGCCAGCACCTCGTCCGAACCGTTGCCGACGAACACATGGTCGGCCGCGACGCCGTAGCGCTCGCCGATCGCGGCCCGCAAGCCGTCGGCGTTGGGGTCGGGATACAGGCGCAGCGAGTCGCTGGCCGCCTCGCGGATGGCTAACAGCGCGCGCGGCGACGGGCCATACGGCAACTCGTTGGTATTGAGCTTGACCAGGTTGGCCAGCTTGGGCTGCTCGCCCGGCACATACGGCGACAGGCCGTGCACCACGGCGCTCCAGTAACGGCTCATGATCGGCTGGGATCCTTGCTGCGGCCACCCGCCGCAGCGGGCCGCCAGCGTTGTCAGTCTTCGACGTAGGGGTTGCGCGAGGCCTTGAACTCGATGCGCAGCGGCGTGCCGGCCAGCTTGAACTCGTCGCGCATGCGCGTCTCGAGATAACGGCGGTACGAATCCGGGATCGCGTCGAGCGCGCTGCCGTGGATGATGATGCGCGGCGGGTTCTGGCCGCCCTGGTGCGCATACCGCATCTTGGGCCGGAAGATGCCCTTGCGCGGCGGCTGCTGCTGTTCGACCGCGACCTGCAGCGCACGCGTCAGGCGCGGCGTGGACAGCTTGGCGAAGGCCGCCGCGTGCGCCGCGTCGACCGACTTGAGCACGGCGTTGACGCCCTGCCCCTTGAGCGCCGACAGCGTGTGCATGCGCGCGAACGACAGGAAGCGCAGCTTGCGTTCGAACTCGCGCAGGATGCGTTCGCGCTGGTCGGCGTCCAGCCCGTCCCACTTGTTGATGCCGATCACCAGCGCCCGGCCGGTCTCGAGAATGAAGCCGGCAATGTGGGCGTCCTGCTCGGAGATCTCTTGATGCGCGTCGAGCATCAGCAGCACCACGTTGCTGGCCTCGATGGCCTGCAGCGTCTTGATGACGGAGAACTTTTCGACCGCCTCGAACACCTTGCCGCGCTTGCGCAGGCCGGCGGTGTCGATCAGCGTGTATTGCCGTCCGCCGCGCTGGAACTCGATCTCGATCGCGTCGCGGGTGGTGCCCGGCAGGTCGAAGGCGATCACGCGCTCTTCGCCCAGCAGCGTGTTGATCAGGGTCGACTTGCCGACGTTGGGACGGCCGACGATGGCCAGCTTGATCCGGTGCGGCACGGCCTCGGGTTCGGGCTCGGCGCCCTCGCCGGTCTCGCCGTCGGCCAGCGCCAGATCGGCATCGTCCGGATAACCGGGATCGGCGTCGTCGTCATCGCTCTCGGGCAAGGCCGGCTCGGGTTCGCCCAGGCCTTCGAGCGCCCGCTCGATCAGGTCGACGATGCCGTCGCCGTGCGCGGCCGAAATCGCCAGCGGCTGGCCCAGCCCCAGTTCGTGGAACTCGGCGATGGCCGCGTTGTGCGCCATGCCCTCGGCTTTGTTGACCGCCAGCAGCACGCGCTGGCTGTTGCGGCGCAACTGCTTGGCGATCTCGTGATCGTGCGCGTTGACGCCGGCGCGCGCATCGACCAGGAACACCACGGCGTCCGCTTCGGCGATGGCCTGCTGGGTCTGGCGCGCCATCTCGAGCAGGATGCCGCTTTTGGCGACCGGCTCGAAGCCGCCGGTGTCGATGGCGATGAAGGGCTTGTCGCCCACTCTGCCCTCGCCATAGTGGCGGTCGCGGGTCAGGCCGGAATAATCGGCGACCAACGCCGCGCGCGAGCGGGTCAGGCGGTTGAACAAGGTGGACTTGCCGACATTGGGGCGGCCCACCAGGGCGACGACGGGTTTGAGGGACACGGTGTTTATCAGTTAACGGAAATCATGACCAGGTCGCCGCGGCCGGTTTGCACCAGCACGCCCTGCGACGTGGCCTGCGGCGGCGAGACGATCGCGCCACCGCCGACCGACACGCGGGCCAGCAGGTGGCCGTCTTCGCGCGCCAGGAAGTGGACATAGCCATCATAGTCGCCCAGCGCGACCGCGCGGCCCAACACCGCCGGCGAGCTCAGCCGGCGGTTGCGCAGCGCGTCCTGGCGCCAGATGTTGCCGCCGCCCTCGAGCGCGTAGCCATAGACGACGCTGTGATGATCGGGCACGTAGACGAAGCGGTCGTCGACCGCCAGGCCGGCGCTGGACGACAGGTCCTTGGCCCATTGCGTGCGGCCGCCGGCCGACACGTCGAAGCAGGCCACCCGGCCCTGGTACGAGGCGGCGCACAGCAGCCGGCCGACCGCGCGCGGCGAACCGACCACGTCGGTGACGCGCTCGAGATCGCTCGAGCCGCGCGGCGTCGCGACCGTGCCTTCCCATTGCACGCTGCCGGTGCTGGCCTGGATGGCCAGCAGCTTGCCGCCGGGCATGCCGGTGATGACCATGCCTTCGGCCAGCATCATCTGGCTGCTGCTGCGCAGCGCCAGCGCCGGACCGGGGCGCTGCACGCTCCAGAGGCGATCGCCGTTTTCGGCGTTGAAGGCCTGGATGCGGTAGTCGCCGCTGCGCACCACGACCACGCCGTAGCCGACGGCCGGCGGCACCGAGACTTCGCTGGTGGCGCGCGAACGCCACTTGACCTGGCCCTGGTCGTCGAGCGCGATGACTTCGCCCTGCGGCGTCGCGACCACGGTGATCACGCCGTCGCTGCCGACCCCGGCCGACAGCCGGGTGTCGACGTCGGCGCGCCAGATCTCGCGGCCGCTGAGCAGGTCGAACTTGCCGACGCGGCCATTGGGCGCGGCGGCATAGACCGCATCGCCGGCGACCACCGGCGCAAAACCGATGCCGCCGCCGCTGCCGACCGAGGCTTCCCAGTTGACGGTGGCCGAGATGCCGGCGTCGTACTGGGTCAGGTCGGCCGGATCGTAGCGGCCGTCATCGCTGGAGAACAGGCCGCAGCCGCCCAGCGCCAGTGCCGCCGACACCGCCATGGCGCCGCGCAGCCGGCGCAGCGTGACGGCAGAGAACAAACGCGCAGCGGATTTCATCAGGCGCCTCCCAGTGCGTCGATCTTCAGTTGCAGTACCTGGCCGAGCGGATCGCCGGCCTCGATGTCCTTGGCGGCGCCCTGCCAGGCGGCCAGCGCATCGTCGCGCTTGCCCTGCGCGGCCAGGACGTCGCCGCGGCGATCGGCATACAGCTGCGCGAAGGCCGGCGGCGCGTCGTTCAGCTGCGCCAGCGCGGCGTCGTATTCTTTCTGGTCGAGCAGCAGCCCGGCCAGGCGCAGGCGCGCCAGCGGCTGCATCGCCGGATCCTTGGTGTTGACCAGCCATTCGAGCTGTTCGCGCGCACCGGCGACGTCGCCGCGCGCTTGCAGCGCGTGCGCCGCGATCAGCGCGCCGCGTGCCGCGTAGGCGGTCTTGGAGAAGTCGTCGCGCAGCGTGTCGCTGGCGGCCTTGATACGCGCGGCGGCCTCATCGCCCTGCTGGGTCGAGGCATCCTGCAGCGCCTCGAAATAGCCCATCGCCTGCGTGGCGCGGTGCGCCTCGTACCAGCGCCAGCCCTGCCAGCTGGCCAGCGCGATCATCACCACCAGCAAGGCGGTCGAGACCACGATGCCATAACGGCTCCACCACGCCTTGAGCGAGTCGAGTTTTTCCTGTTCGTCGAGATCGTATGCCATGCACTACACCTTCGATTGCAAAACTGCGGCCAATTGGTCCAGCGGCACCTGCTGCTGGTCTTGGGCTTGCTGGGCATCGCCGCGCAGCCATTTGACACTGGCGACCCCGGCGGCGAGCTCGTCGGCACCCAGGATCACCGCCACTTGCGCGCCGCTTGCGTCGGCGCGCTTGAACTGCGACTTGAAACCGCTGCTGCCGGCATGCACAACGACGGCCAGGCCGGCGTCGCGCAAGGTCTCGCCCAGCAGGGCGGCGCGGCGCTGCGCGGCGTCGCCCTGGTGCACGATGTAGACCTGGCACTCGGGCACGGCATCGGCCTCGCGGGTCTGACCCCACAGATCGAGCAGACGTTCCATGCCGATCGCAAAACCGACCGCCGGCGCGGGTTTGCCGCCCAGCAACTCGATCAGGCCGTCGTAGCGGCCGCCCCCGCACACGGTGCCCTGCGAGCCGAGCCGGTCGGTGACCCACTCGAACACCGTGAGGTTGTAGTAGTCGAGTCCACGCACCAGGCGCGGATTCATGCGGTAGGCGATACCGGCGTCGTCGAGCCGGTCGCAGACACCCTGCAGGTGCGCGCGCGATTCGTCGCCGAGGAAATCCGACAGGCGCGGCGCGCTGTCGGCCATCGCCTGCATGGCCGGATTCTTGGTGTCGAGCACCCGCAGCGGATTGGTGTACAGGCGCCGCTGGCCGTCCTCGTCGAGCACGTCGCGGTGCTGTTCGAGGTGGGCGATCAGCGCGGCGCGGTGCGCGGCGCGCTCGGCCGGCTGGCCCAGCGAGTTGAGTTCGAGCCGGATGTCCTGCAGGCCCAGCTGCTTCCAGAGCCGCGCCAGCATCACGATCATTTCGGCATCGACGTCCGGGCCGGCAAAGCCGAGCGCCTCGACGTCGATCTGATGGAATTGGCGGTAACGGCCGCGCTGCGGACGCTCGTGGCGAAACACCGGACCCATCGCATAGACACGCTGGGGCCGGTCGTAGAGCAGGTTGTGCTCGATCGCGGCGCGCACCATGCCGGCGGTGAATTCGGGCCGCATCGTCAGCGACTCGCCGTTGAGCGCGTCGGTGAAGCTGTACATCTCTTTTTCGACGATGTCGGTGACCTCGCCGATGCCGCGCGTGAACAGCCGCGTGTGCTCGAGCACCGGCGCGCGCATGTTGCGGTAGCCGTAGGATTGCAGCCACTCGCGGATCAGCGCCTCGAAGGCTTCCCAGCGGCTGCCTGCCTCGGGAAGTACGTCGTTCATGCCGCGGATCGCGGCCAGTTTCTGGAATGCCTGGGTCATATCGGGTCAGTCTGGGGCGCCGGCCCGGTGGGCGGCGCGGCGGCCAGTTTACTTGCTTATCGGCCTCGGCGGCCTGGAGTGATTCTGAACAGCGCCAGCGCGGGGCTAGGCGCGCGTATCCGCCACCGCGCCATAGCGGCGCGCGACGTAGTCTTCGACGATGGCCTGGAACTCGGCGGCGATGTGATCGCCCTTGAGCGTGACGGTGCGCTCGCCATCGACGAACACCGGCGCCGACGGGATCTCGCCGGTGCCCGGCAGGCTGATGCCGATGTCGGCATGGCGGCTTTCGCCCGGTCCGTTGACGACGCAGCCCATCACGGCGACGTTCATCGACTCGACGCCGGGATATTGCTCGCGCCAGACCGGCATCTGGCGGCGCAGGTACGACTGGATGCTGTCGGCCAGCTCCTGGAAGAAAGTGCTGCTGGTGCGGCCGCAGCCCGGGCACGCGACCACCATCGGCGTGAACGCGCGCAGTCCCATGGTCTGCAGGATCTCTTGCCCGACCACGACCTCGCGGGTACGGTCGCCACCGGGCTCGGGCGTCAGCGAGATGCGGATCGTGTCGCCGATGCCCTCTTGCAGCAGCACGCCGAGCGCCGCGGTCGACGCGACGATGCCCTTGCTGCCCATGCCGGCCTCGGTCAGGCCCAGGTGCAGCGGGTAATCGCAGCGCGCCGACAGGTCGCGGTAGACCGCGATCAGGTCCTGCACGTGGCTGACCTTGCACGACAGCACGATGGCGTCGCCCCGCAGGCCGAGCTGTTCGGCGCGGCGCGCGTTGGTGATCGCCGAGACCACCAGCGCCTCGCGCATCACCGCCTGCGCCGTCCACGGCGTGGCGCGCTGATTGTTCTCGTCCATCATGCGCGCCATCAGCTCGTGATCGAGGCTGCCCCAGTTCACGCCGATGCGCACCGGCTTGTCATGGCGGCAGGCCACTTCGATCATCTGCGCGAAGTTGTCGTCGCGCTTCTTGCCGCCGCCCATGTTGCCGGGGTTGATGCGGTACTTGGACAGCGCCTGCGCGCACTCGGGAAACTGGGTCAGCAGCTTGTGGCCGTTGTAATGGAAGTCGCCGATCAGCGGCACGTCCAGCCCCATGCGGTCGAGCTGCTCGCGGATCGCCGGCACCTCGCGGGCGGCCTCGGGCGTATTGACGGTGATGCGCACCATCTCGGACCCGGCCAGCGCGAGTTCCTTGACCTGGATCGCGGTATCGATAGGCAGCGCCGTGTCGGTGTTGGTCATCGACTGCACCACCACCGGCGACTGACCGCCGATCGTGACGACGCGCTGGCCCCAGCGCACCGCCACCGAGCGGGTCTGGCGCTTGGACGATGGGCCGACCGGCGCGGGCGCGGACGCGGTGCAGGGCTTTTCGGTATCTAGCATCGGAATAGGACCGCCGGCGTTCAGCCGCCGCTGGCCGGACGATTGAAGTCGAAGGAGGACAGCCATTGCTCGGGCAGCCAGCCCTGCCACAGCGCCACGCCCACGGCGAGCGCCAGCACCAGCAGGATCAGCAGGATGCGCGGCAACACGCTGCCGCCGCCGTCGTCGGCCTCGACCGGATCGGGCCGCTGGGTGGTGCGCATCGAGCCGGCCAGCCGCGCGGCGCTGCCAGCGGATACGTAGGGCTCGAGGGCCGCGATCAGCGCCTGCGGATCGGCGCCCAGCAGGCGCGCATAGTTGCGCACCAGGCCGCGCAGCGAGATGCCGCTGGGCAGATCGGCCCAGCGCTCTTCTTCGAGTGCGCTGATCTGGCGCACCGAGAACTTCAGCCGGGTGGAGACTTCGTCGAGCGACAGGCCCTTGGCCTGGCGCAGCGCGCGCAGCGCAGGACCGACCGACGCGGTCGATGCCGCCGCCAGCGGACCGTCGGGGACCGACACAGCCAGGCCGTTGTCCTGCTTCATACGCGAAGTTCCTTGATGGGAATGGCCGTGCGCTGCGCGGCCAGGCGTTCCTTGATGCGGGTGCGGTCCTTGACGTCGCCGGCCAGCTGGCCACAGGCGGCGTCAATATCGTCCCCGCGCGTCTTGCGCACCGTGGTCAGCACGTCGGCGTCCATCAGGCGCTGCGCGAATATCTTCACGCGCGCGGCCGGCGAACGCAACAGGCCCGACTGCGGGAACGGATTGAACGGGATCAGGTTGACCTTGCAACGCACCTCGCGGGCGATGCGCACCAGTTCGCGCGCATGCGCGTCGCTGTCGTTGACACCGTCGAGCATGACGTACTCGAAGGTGATGAAATCGCGCGGCGCGTGTTCGAGGTAACGATTGCAGGCCGCCAGCAGCTCGGCCAGCGGGTACTTTTTATTGAGCGGCACCAGGTCGTCGCGCAGCGCATCGTTGGGCGCGTGCAGCGACACCGCCAGTGCCACCGGGCAATCCCGCGCCAGCCGGTCCATCATCGGCACCACGCCGGACGTCGAGACCGTGACGCGGCGGCGCGACAGGCCGTAGGCGTTGTCGTCGAGCATCAGCCGCAGTGCGGGCAGCAGCTGGTCGTAATTGAGCAGCGGCTCGCCCATGCCCATCATGACGACGTTGCTGATCAGCTTGGCCGGCGCGCCGTCGGCGGCGTCGCCCTGGCCGGGCAGGCGTGCCGAGGCCTGGTCGGCCATCAGCACGTTGCGCGCATACCAGAGCTGGCCGATGATCTCGGCCGTGCTCAGGTTGCGATTGAAACCCTGGTGTCCGGTCGAACAGAAACGGCAGGCCACCGTACAGCCGGCCTGGCTCGACACGCACAGCGTGCCGCGATCGTCCTCGGGAATGAACACCGATTCGATCGCGTTGTTCTGGCCGACATCGAACAGCCACTTGCGCGTGCCATCGGTCGAGCGTTGCTCGGTGATCAGCGGCAGCGTGGCGATCTGCGCGCGCTCGGCGAGCTGGCCGCGAAAGTCGCGGGCCAGGTCGCTCATGGCGTCGAAATCGTCGACGCCGCGCTGGTGCAGCCAACGCATCAGTTGCTTGGCGCGAAACGGCTTGCCGCCCCAATCGGCCACTTGCGTGGCCAGGGCGGCGGAATCCAGTCCCAGCAGGTTGATGCGTTGGTCCATGTCGGTCACCTCATCGGGCGCCGGACGGCGCACAGAGCCGCCCGGGCGCACCCCGATCAACGGCTGTGGATGTTGATTTCGGGGAAGAAGAATGCGATTTCAACGGCGGCGGTCTCGGGAGCGTCCGAGCCGTGCACGGCGTTGGCATCGATGCTTTCGGCGAAATCGGCGCGGATCGTGCCTTTTTCAGCCTTCTTGGGATCGGTCGCGCCCATCAGGTCGCGGTTCTTCAGGATCGCGCCTTCGCCTTCGAGCACTTGCACGAACACCGGGCCCGAGATCATGAAATCGACCAGGTCCTTGAAGAAGGGGCGAGCGGCGTGCACGGCGTAGAAACGCTCGGCATCGGCGCGCGACAGCTGGGTCAGGCGAGCGGCGATGACGGTCAGGCCGGCTTGCTCGAAACGGGACACGATCTGGCCGATGACGTTCTTGGCAACGGCGTCGGGCTTGATGATCGAGAGGGTGCGTTCAGTGGACATCAGAAAAACTCCAGGTTCGGCTTGGACCCGCGAGGACGGGGACGCGCCCGCAGTCGGGCAGCTGGCGGGCCGAAACCCGCCACGCCAAGGCGCCCCGGCATCATGGGCCGGCAGCCATCAAGTTCACAACAAGTTCAATGAAAACAGAGACTTCGAGAGAATTCTTGCTAACCCGGCATTCTATCACGCCGAAGTTTCCCGCTACATCTTAAAATCAGTGGTTTTGCCCTGAGCGCAACGGCCCGAAACCGGGCCCCGCCGCCGGACCCTGCCCCACCCCTAGCCGGACCCCACTCATGAACGCACCCTCCCCGTCGACCGAAACCCCGGAACTGTCCAAGAGCTTCGAACCCGCCGAGCTCGAAGCGCGCTGGTACGCCGAATGGGAGCGCCGCGGAGTCTTCCAGGCCGGCCAGCACGTCGCCGCGCCCGACGGCCAGAACCTGCCGTACACGATCCAGTTTCCGCCGCCCAACGTCACCGGCACGCTGCACATGGGCCACGCCTTCAACCAGACCATCATGGACGGCCTGGTGCGCTATCACCGCATGCTGGGGCGCGACACGGTGTTCGTGCCGGGCACCGACCATGCCGGCATCGCCACGCAGATCGTGGTCGAGCGCCAGCTCGACGCCCAGAAGGTGTCGCGCCACGACCTGGGCCGCGAGAAATTCCTCGAGAAGGTCTGGCAATGGAAGGAGCAGTCGGGCAGCACCATCACCAGCCAGGTGCGGCGCCTGGGCGCATCGGCCGACTGGCCGCGCGAATACTTCACGATGGACGAGCGCATGTCGCGCGGCGTGGTCGAGACCTTCGTGCGGCTGTACCGCCAGGGGCTGATCTACCGCGGCAAGCGGCTGGTCAACTGGGACCCCAAGCTGCTGACGGCGGTGTCCGACCTCGAGGTGCAGTCGGAAGAGACCGACGGCCACATGTGGCACATCGAGTACCCCTTCGTCGACGGCCCGCAGACCATCGTCGACAAGGACGGCAACCGCGTCACGCTGCGCGGCCTGACCATCGCCACCACCCGCCCCGAGACCATGCTGGCCGACGGCGCGCTGTGCGTGCATCCGGACGACCCGCGTTACCAGCACCTGGTCGGCAAGCTGGTGCAGCTGCCGCTGTGCGACCGCGACATCCCGATCATCGCCGATGACTTCGTCGATCCCGAATTCGGCACCGGCTGCGTCAAGATCACCGGCGCGCACGACTTCAACGACTACGCCTGCGCGCAGCGCCACGGCCTGCCGCTGATCGTGATCTTCACGCTCGACGCGCACATCAACGAAAACGGTCCGGCGCGCTTCCAGGGTCTGGAACGCTACGAGGCCCGCAAGGCGGTGGTCGCCGCGCTCGAGCAAGACGGCTACCTGGTGCGCGTCGAGGCGCACAAGATGATGCAGCCCAAGGGCGACCGCACCGGCGTCGTGCTCGAGCCGATGCTGACCGACCAGTGGTTCGTCGCGATGAGCAAGGCCGCGCCCGAAGGCACGCACCATCCGGGCCGCAGCATCACCGAGGTGGCGTTGCAGGTCGTGCGCGACGGCCAGGTCAGGTTCTATCCCGAGAACTGGACCACCATCTACAACCAGTGGCTCGAGAACATCCAGGACTGGTGCATCTCGCGCCAGCTGTGGTGGGGCCACCAGATCCCGGCCTGGCATGCCGAGGACGGCCAGATCTTCGTCGCGCACTCCGAAGAGGACGCCATCGCGCAGGCCCGCGCGGCCGGCGTGACCGGCCCGCTCAAGCGCGACGCCGACGTGCTCGACACCTGGTTCTCGTCGGCGCTGGTGCCGTTCACGACCATGGGCTGGCCCGAGCAGACCCCCGACCTGGCGCGCTACCTGCCGTCCAGCGTGCTGGTCACGGGCTTCGACATCATCTTCTTCTGGGTCGCCCGGATGGTCATGATGAGTACCCATCTGACCGGCCAGGTACCGTTCCACGACGTCTACGTGCACGGCCTGATCCGCGACGCCGAAGGCCAGAAGATGAGCAAGTCCAAGGGCAACACGCTCGATCCGGTCGACCTGATCGACGGCATCGACCTGGACACGCTGGTGGCCAAGCGCACCTATGGCCTGATGAATCCCAAGCAGGCCGGCGACATCGAGAAAAAGACCCGCAAGCACTTCCCCGACGGCATCCCGGCCTACGGCACCGACGCGCTGCGCTTCACGATGGCGGCCTATGCGACGCTGGGCCGCAACATCAACTTCGACCTCAAGCGCTGCGAAGGCTATCGCAACTTCTGCAACAAGCTCTGGAACGCCACGCGCTTCGTGCTGATGAACACCGAAGGCCACGCCGAGGCGGCGCGCGACGCGGCGCCCGAGGCGCTGTCGTTTGCCGACCGCTGGATCATCAGCCAGCTGCAGCGGCTCGAGGCCGACGTCGCGCGCGGCTTTGCCGAATACCGCTTCGACAACATCGCCAATGCGCTCTACCGCTACGTCTGGGACGAGTACTGCGACTGGTACCTCGAACTGGCCAAGGTGCAGATCCAGCAAGGCGATGCGGCGCAGCAGCAGGCCACCCGCCGCACGCTGATCCGCGTGCTCGAGGCGGTGCTGCGGCTGGCCCACCCGATCATCCCGTTCATCACCGAAGAGCTCTGGCAGAAGGTCTCGGTGGTCTCGGGCGCGCGCCAGCCGGGCGACACCGCCAGCATCAGCGTGCGGCCGTTCCCGCAGGCCAACCCGCAGGCCATCGACGAGGCCGCCGAGCTGCAGGTGGCCGAGCTGAAGCGCCAGATCGACGCGGTGCGGGCGCTGCGCAGCGAGATGTCGCTGTCGCCGGCGCAGCGCGTGCCGCTGCTGGCCGAGGGCGACGAGCCGATGCTGCGCCGCAACGCGCCCTACCTGGCCGCGCTGGCCAAGCTCAGCCAGGTCGACGTGGTCGCCACGCTGCCCGACGTCGGCGCGCCGGTGCAGGTGGTCGATGCCGCGCGCCTGATGCTGCACGTCGAGATCGACGTGGCCGCCGAAACGGCCCGGCTGGACAAGGAGATCGCGCGCCTGCAGGGTGAGATCGCCAAGGCCCAGGGCAAGCTGGGCAATGCCAGCTTCGTCGAGCGCGCGCCGGCGGCCGTGGTCGAGCAGGAAAAAGAGCGCATGGCGCAGTTCGCGTCGACGCTGGCCAAGGTGCAGGAGCAGCGCGCCAAGCTGGGTAGTTAAGCCCGCTGGGGGCCTGGTCATGGCTGCGCGGGTGCCTGGGCTGTTGCTGGCGCTGGTGCCTGCGCTAGTGCTGGTGCCGTTGTAGGTGCCGGTGCCGTGCTGGTGCCGGTGCCGTGCTGGTGCCGGTGCCGGTGCTGGTGCTGGTGCTGGTGCTGGTGCTGGTGCTGGTGCGTCGGCCCAGGCCGGTGCCCGCGACCGGCCCGGCGCCGGTCATCACCCTTAGCTTTCGGAGTCTTGAGCGTGCGGATACTGCTGGTCGAAGACGATTCCCTGCTGGGCGACAGCCTGCGCGCGGGGCTGCTGCAGGGCGGCGCCAACCTGGTCGACTGGGCCCGCGACGCGGGCGCCGCGCGGCTGGCGCTGACCGACCACGCCTACAGCACCGTGCTGCTCGACCTGGGCCTGCCCGACGGTTCGGGCCATTCGGTGCTGGCGACCATGCGCTCGCGGCTCGACCCCACGCCGGTGCTGGTCATCAGCGCCCACGACCAGCTCAGTGAACGGCTGCAGGCGCTGGACGCCGGCGCCGACGATTACCTGGTCAAGCCCTTTCCGCTCGACGAACTGCTGGCCCGCATCCGCGCGGTGATGCGCCGCAGCCAGGGCACCGTGGTGCCGCTGCTCAGCTGCGGCGAGATCACCATCGAGACCGCCAGCCGCAAGGTCACGCGCGCCGGCGAGCCGGTCACGCTGAGCCAGCACGAATACCTGACGCTGCTGGCGTTGATGCAGCGCCAGGGCCACGCGGTGTCGCGCAACCAGCTCGAGGACGCCGTCTACGGCGGCCATGGCACCATCGAGAGCAACACCATCGCGGTCTACGTCCACCAGTTGCGCCGCAAGCTCGGCGAGTCGCTGATCATGACCGTGCATGGCTACGGCTACCGGCTGGGCGAGGCGCTGTCATGAACACGCTGGGCAAACGGCTGTTCGCGACCTTCCTGTTCATCCTGGTGATCTGCATGCTGCTCGGCCGCGCCGAGCACATGTACGAATACACCCGGCCCGAGACCGGCGTGTGGGACCGCGGCCTCGAGGAGATCGGCACCCAGATCATCGCCTCGACACCGCGCGGCCTGGCCAACCTGCCGCCCGGCGCGGCCGAGGAAAGCTACTCGCTGCCGACCGGCATCGAGCTGCCGCCCGAGGACCTGACCTTCCAGATCTGGAACCTGCAGACCGGCCGGCTGCTGATGCGCTCGCCCGGCGCGCCGTCCGAACCGCTGGGAGCGCTCAATCGCGAAGGCTTCAGCGACACCCGGCTGGCCGGCGAAGACTGGCGCGTCTACTCACGCTCGGATGCGCAGTCGATCATCCAGACCCATGTGGCCAAATCGCGCACGCAACTGCGCGCCGAATTCCGCGAGCTGCTGCATCGCTCGATGCGCATGACGGTGGTGTTCGTGCTGCTGATGACCGCGGCGGTCTGGTGGGTGCTGCGGCGCACGCTGCGGCCGCTGGACACGTTGCGCAAGACCATCCTGGACCGGCCGGCGCTGGACCTGACGCCGCTGCCGCATCAAGAGCTGCCGCAGGATCTGCAACCGTTCATCGAGGCGGTCAACAAGCTGCTGGCGCGGCTGGACGAGGCGGTACAGAAGGAAAAACGTTTCGTCGCCGACGCGGCGCACGAGCTGCGCACGCCGCTGGCGGTGCTGGCCAGCCAGGCCGAGGTGGCGCGCCAGGCCAGCGATCCGGCGCAGGCCCGCGAAGCGCTCGACAAGCTGCAACTGGCGGTCCATCGCAGTTCGCGCTTGGCCGAACAGCTGCTGGACCAGGCACGGCTGGATACGCTGGACGTCGCGGCCCTGCAGGACGGCGTGGCGCTCGAGCGGGTGGTCAACGTCATGACCCGCGAACTCGAGACCAAGGCGCGCAACAAGGGCCTGCGCGTGGCGCTCGAGACCGAGCCCTGCTCGGTGCGCGGCAATGTCGACGCGCTGGGCGTGCTGGTCGGCAATCTGCTGGACAACGCGATCCGCCATACGCCGGCAGGCGGCATGGTGCGGGTGCAATGCGCGCGCCAGCCCGATGGCCAGGTGCTGCTCAGCGTGGCCGACAACGGGCCGGGCGTGCCGACCGCCGAACACGAGAAGATCTTCGATCGGTTTTACCGGGTGGCCGGCAACCAGGAGCGCGGCAGCGGCATCGGCCTGTCGCTGGTCGCGCGCGTGGTGGCGCTGCACGGCGCGCGGCGCGTTTGCAGCCAGGGGCTGGACGGCAAGGGGCTGCAGGTCAGCGTGGTGTTTCCGGCGAGCTGAGCGGAGATGAGCTCAGCTATCTGAGCGGACCGACCCGGCCGGCTGGCTGGCTGGCTCGATCAGGCTGGCGACGTACGACCGGTTGGCTGCCGGTCCGACCTGGCCAGCCTGCCGCCGTCGCGCAGCGCGAACTGCGGCGCGTGTCCGGCCTGTCGCCGCCGCGCAGCGCCTACTGCGCGCGTGTCCGACCTGTCCGACCTGTCGCCGCCGCGCAGCGCGGACTGCGGCGCGTGTCAATCCTTGTCGGTCTCGCCGCGGGCCTTGTCGAGCCGAACCAGAAAGGCCTCGTCCTCGCGCGTGAGCTCGCCGCGCTGACGCGCGGCCACGATCAGGTCGGGCCGGCGGCTGGCGCTGAGCATCAGCGACTGCTCGCGGCGCCAGCGCGCGATGCGCTCGTGGTGACCCGACAGCAGCGGAGCCGGCACGCCCGCGCCGCTGCATTGTTCCGGTCGCGTGTAGTGCGGACTGTCGAGCAGGCCCGACAGCGAGGGATGGAAGGAATCCTGCAATGCCGAATCGGCGTCGCCCAGCACACCGGGCAACAACCTGACGGTCGCGTCGATCATCGCCATCGCGGCCAGCTCGCCGCCGGACAGCACGAAGTCGCCCAGCGACCATTGCTCGTCGACGCACTGGTCGATGAAACGCTGGTCGATGCCCTCGTAGCGTCCGCAGACCAGGATCACGCCCTGCTGGGCATGCGCCAGCCGCTGCGCGGTGGCCTGGCCGAAGCGGCTGCCAGCCGGCGACAGCAGCACCACGCGCGCCGGCGGATGGCCCAGCCGTTCGCGGTCGCGCCGGGCAGCCTGCACGGCGTCGAGCAAGGGTTGCGCCATCATCACCATGCCCGGCCCGCCGCCATAGGGACGGTCGTCGACCGTGCGGTGCACGTCGTGTGTGAAGTCGCGCGGATTCCAGGCCTTGAGCTGCCAGCGGCCGAAGGCATGGGCGCGACCGGTCACGCCCATATCGCAGAGCGCCCCGAACATATCGGGAAACAAGGTCAGGACGTCAAAACGCATGGCATCGCACCGGCCGACGGCGGGTTATTCGTAGTCGATGGGCCAATTGGTGTCGATGCGGCGCGCGGCCAGATCGACCGACAGCAGGTGGGCATCGACAAAGGGCACCAGCAGCTCCTGTTCGCGGCCTTTGGCCGACAGCAAGGGCCGCAAGCCGGCGTCTTCCTGGACCAGGCGCTGCACCTTCAACAAGGCGTGCGCACCGTTCTCGGTCACGTCGGCGACCCGTCCCAGCAACACCGACGCACCGTCGTCGTCACCATAGACCAGGCAGCCGACCAGGTCGACCCAATAGTATTCGCCCGCCTCGACGGCAGGGAAATCGGCCCGCGAGATATAGACGCCGATGCCACGCATGGCGTGCGCCACGTCACGATCGTCGACGCCGTCGAGCGCAGCCACGACCGTCGACCCTTGCGGGCGGGACGTCAGCACCGTGACGGCCTCGCAGTCGGCGACCGCCGCGCCGGCGCGGCCAGCGTCAGCGGACGTTGCGCAAACGTCGGAGCTCGATGCGTCGCGAGCCACGGCATCCGCCGTCGCCGCCTTGGACGCCACTGCGCCAGGCGCAGGAGTACGCGCCAACCACCAGGTGGAGGCTGCCAACAGGACTTCGGCCTGGGAAGAATAAGGCTGGACCTTGACCCAACCTTTCACGCCATAGGCCGACACGATACGACCGAGTTCGATCAGATCGCTTGGCGCGGCGCGCTTGGAACTAGCCTGAGTCACGACACTGTCCTTGACAAGACGGCGCACGCACGCCGGGCGCGGCGCGCACATCTTGTATCGACTCGTCCAACCGACCTGACAGGCCGGATCGACGGGTTGGGCTCAGCCACGGGTGGCTGGGCCACCCCGAGCAGGCGAGCCGCTTCAGGCAGCAGCCGAAACCTTGGCCGAGTATTCCTTGACCAGACGCTCGACAGCGGGCGAGAGCTGGGCGCCATTGCCGGTCCAGTGCTGGACGCGATCCAGGGCCAGACGCAGACGCTCGTCATTCTCGCTAGCCACGGGGTTGTAAAAACCCACGCGCTCGATGAAGCGGCCATCGCGACGATTGCGCGAATCGGCAGCCACTACGTTATAGAACGGTCGCTTCTTGGACCCACCGCGGGCCAGGCGAATCACCACCATAGGTAATTCCTTGAAAATGTTGAGAAAAGCCAGTTAGGATAGCACCTGACGCGCCTAGTTGGCAAATACTTGTCAGGAGCAACAGAAGATTCTAACGCACATCGCCCCCACGAGGGCAGATTACGCGTTATTTAGTACCGCGTGTGGCTTAGCGCCGACGCAGGAAATGCAACACCCGCGGTCCTGCCTGGTGCTGCAGCATCAGCGTGTTGCCGGTTTGTTTGGCGAACGCCTGGAAATCCTTGATCGCGGTGCGGTCGGTGGTCAACACCTTCAGCACCTGCCCGCTCTCGAGCTGCGCCAAGGCCTTTTTTGCCTTCAGGATCGGCAAGGGACACACCAGCCCGCAAGCGTCGACCACCAGGTGGTGCATCGGCAGCTCGTCGTCGGACGGGACCGCAGTGTCTCGGATGTCGTCGGTGCTCATCGGGCCACCCTGGCAAATACCAACAAAGATCCGCGCGCCGCCGCCTGGAGCGCCACCGCGCGGCACACACTCATTGCAGCCGCTGCTCGACCCAGGCGCGCACACCCTGCACCGCGGCCGGCAGCGCGGCCAGGTCGGCGCCGCCACCCATCGCCATGTCGGGGCGGCCACCGCCCTTGCCACCGACCTGCGTGGCCACGTGGCCGACCAGGTCGCCGGCCTTGACGCGACCGACCAGATCGGGCGTCACGCCGCCGACGATGCTGATCTTGCCATCGGCCGCGCCGGTGGCCAGCAGCACCACGGCCGGCTTGAGCTTGTCCTTGAGCTGGTCGACCATGCCGCGCAGCGCCTTGGGATCGACATCCTTGACCACCGCGGCCAGCAGCGTCGCACCCGGCAACTGGACCGCCGCGCTGGCGGCCAGGTCGTTGCCGGCGCTGGAAGCCAGCCGCGCGCGCGCCTGCTCGAGTTCCTTTTCGAGCTGGCGGACCTGGTCCTGCACCTGCGCGATGCGCTCGGGCAGCTCGGCCGGCTGGGTCTTGAGCGCGCCGGCCGCGCGGGCCAGCGTCGCGTTCAGGTTCTGCACCCAGCGCAAGGCGTTGTCGCCGGTGATGGCCTCGACCCGGCGCACGCCGGCGGCCACGCCGCCCTCGCCGACGATCTTGAACAGGCCGATGTCGCCAGTACGGGCGACGTGGGTGCCGCCGCACAGCTCGCGCGACGAGCCGATGTCGAGCACCCGCACGGTATCGCCGTACTTTTCGCCGAACAACGCCATCGCACCGCCCTTGACCGCGTCGTCATAGGCCATGACGCGGGCCTGCACCGCGTGATTGGCCAGCACCTCGGCGTTGACGATCGACTCGACCTCGGCGATCTGCTCGGCGCTCATCGGCGCGTCGTGCGCGAAGTCGAAACGGGTCTTGTCGGCGTCGACCAGCGAGCCGCGCTGTTGCACGTGGCCACCCAGCACCTCGCGCAAGGCCTTGTGCATCAAATGGGTGGCCGAATGGTTGCGCACCGTGCGCGCACGGCGCGCGATGTCGACCTGGGCCTGCACCTGCGCCCCGACCGTCAGCGTGCCGTTCTGCAAGCTGCCGTGATGGCCGAACACGCCCGGCTGGATCTTTTGCGTATCGGCGACGGCGAACACCGCGTCGCCGGCCTGCAGCACGCCGGCATCACCGACCTGGCCGCCCGACTCGGCGTAGAACGGCGTGCCGTCCAGCACCACGATGGCGTCCTGGCCGGCTTCGACCGTCTGGACCGCGGTACCGCCGACGTACAGCGCCAGCACCTTGGCTTCGCCGCTCAGGCTGTCGTAGCCGCCGAAACGGGTCTGCTCGCCCTCGTAGGCCAGTCCCTCGGCTGCCTTGAACTTGCCGGCGGCGCGGGCCTGCTCACGCTGGCGCGTCATCGCGGCTTCGAAGCCGTCGAGGTCGACCTCGACGCCGCGCTCGCGGCAGATGTCGGCGGTCAGGTCGACCGGGAAGCCGTAGGTGTCGTACAGCGTGAATAGCGTCGTGCCTTCGATGCGGCCGCCTTCGGCGACGCCGGACAAGGCGGCGTCGAGGATCTTCATGCCGTGCTCGAGCGTCTCGCCGAAGCGCTCTTCTTCTTGCTTGAGCACCTGCGCGACCCGCGCGCCGGCCTGCTCGAGCTCGGGATAGGCCTGGCCCATCTGCTGCACCAGATCGGGCACCAGCCGATGGAAGAACGGCTTGGTCTGACCCAGCTTGTAGCCATGACGCAGCGCGCGCCGCACGATGCGGCGCAGCACGTAGCCGCGGCCTTCGTTGCTGGGGATCACGCCGTCGACGATCAGGAACGAGCAGGCGCGGATGTGGTCGGCGATGACCTTGAGCGAGTTTTCTTGTTTGTCCTGACAGCCGGTTTCGCGCGCGGCGGCGGCGATCAGCGCCTGGAACAGATCGATCTCGTAGTTCGAGTGCACGCCCTGCAGCACCGCGGCGATGCGCTCCAGGCCCATGCCGGTATCGACACAGGGCTTGGGCAGCGGCGTCAGCGTGCCGGAGGCATCGCGGTCGAACTGCATGAACACCAGGTTCCAGACCTCGATGTAGCGGTCGCCGTCTTCTTCGGGCGATCCGGGCGGGCCGCCCCACACGTCCGGGCCGTGATCGAAGAAGATCTCGGTGCAGGGACCGCAGGGGCCGGTCTCGGCCATCTGCCAGAAGTTGTCCGAGGCATAGCGCGCGCCCTTGTTGTCGCCGATACGGATGATGCGCTCGACCGGCACGCCGATCTCGTTCTGCCAGATGCCATAGGCCTCGTCGTCTTCTTGGTAGACCGTCACCCAGAGCTTTTCGGCCGGCAGCCCATAGACCTCGGTCAGCAGCTTCCAGGCATAACGGATCGCGTCATGCTTGAAATAGTCGCCAAAGCTGAAGTTGCCCAGCATCTCGAAGAAGGTGTGATGCCGGGCGGTGTAGCCGACGTTCTCGAGATCGTTGTGCTTGCCGCCGGCGCGCACGCTGCGCTGCGACGAGGTGGCGCGCTTGTAGGGACGCGGCTCCTTGCCCGTGAAGACGTCCTTGAACTGCACCATGCCCGAATTGGTGAACAGCAGCGTCGGGTCGTTGCCCGGCACCAGCGACGAGGACGGGACGATGGTGTGGCCCTGTGACTGGAAGAACTGCAGGAATTTTTGACGGATCTCGGAGACTTTCATGCGGGCGGCCGAAAATGGGGCGAATCTTCGATTATATGCGGCGGCAGGCCGGCCGGGGCCGGCCGCCGCCGCGGACTCAGCGCTGGCACAGATAAGTGGTGTAGGCAGCCGGCCCCCCCGCCCCCAGCACCGACACCAGCCGGGCCGAATAGCCCGCCGGGCAGCCGCAGCGGCCAACGCGCGGGTTGGCGCCGGAGCTGCCATCGGCCGCCACGCAGACCCGGCCGTTGCGCTCGACATAGGTGCCGCCGAAACCGCCATCCGGATGCGCCCAATAGCCGTCGTCGCAGTTGAGCAGGACGCCGCGCGCGTTGCGCCCCATCAGGCCGGTGATCGGGCAACGGGCGCCGGCCACCGCCTGGCCTTCAATCTGCAGATACTCTTGCGCGGTCACGCGGCCCGCGGTACGCAGTTCGCCGCCGACCTGCAGATCCCGGGAGACCTGCGCGGCCCAGGCCTGGATGCTGGTGCCCAGCACGTTCAGGCTGCCGCCGATCTGGACGTCTTCGCCCAGCACCGTCGCGCCGGCGACGGTCAGCGGTCCAGCCAGCTCGGGATCGCGCAGGTCGCGCCTGCGCACGTAGGGTTCATCCTGCGCCGCGCCGCCTGCGAGCAGCACTGCCAGCGTGCCCGCCGGCAGCCTGGGCACTTGCGGGGCGGGCGGGTTGGCCAGATTGAACACCGGCCCGCGCAGGCGCTCGGCGTCGCGCGCATGCACCGCCCCCACCCTGCCCTGCGCAGCCAGCAGCACCGCGCCGACCCGGTCGGCCAGTCGTCCGGGATCGAGCGTGTCGGGACCGGCGTCGGTGTGCGCCAGCACACGGATGCCGCAAGTCATGCCGGGGCATGTCCCGGTACGCAGCACGCTGAAACGCAAGCCGCGGTTCCACGCCGACAGCTCGGGAAAGCCGGCATCCAGATACCCGGCCTGCTTGAGCGCCGCCAGCGTGATACCGCCCGCCAATGCGGGCGGCAGCACCGCGCCAGGCCGGCCGCGTTCGACATCCTCGAGCGCCAGCCGCGCCGGCTCTGCCGCCGACTCGACCGCCAGCAGCCAGCGGGCGACCGCCTGCGCACCGGCGTCTTCGATACGCTGGACCCAGGTACCGGCCGCCCAGACGGCCGCCAGGGACAGCAGCGCCATGACCAAGGTCAGCTCGACCAGCGTGAAGCCGGCAGCGGCCAGGGCGTTGGTGGTGTGCTGCACGCGGTGCCCCACTGAGGGGGACGGGGACGAAGCCGGAGTCCGAGCCGAAGCAAAGGCCGGAGCCGGGGCACAACGGAGCCGGAGCCTGGACATGCCGGCCTGCCCTAGCGGAACGTGAACACGAACAGATTGCTGTCACCCGCGCTGCAGAGGTTCTGCGTGGCGACCGCGCTATAGCTCAGGGGCGGCGTGGCCCGGTCGTTCTTGACCAGTCCGGCCCCGGCGCCGCTTTCGACCCGCACGGCCTCGGCCATGCGTTGCAAGATCGACGCAAGGGCCGGGCAGGCGGCGCGGCTGACGTTGCTCAGCGCCAGCGTGAAGGCGCCGCCCGACTCGACCGGCGCCAGCTTGACCACGCCGTTGCTGCCCTGCCCCGTGCCGCCCAGGCCGTGCGTGACCGTCGCGCTGCCGGGCGCGCCCGCGACGGTGAGTACCCCCGAGGAGCGCGACGCTTCGGCCAGCACCAGGTCGTCGACGCCCGCATAAGGAACCGGCCCCGCCCCCTGGGCGCCGACCTTGAGCCTGAGCACGAAACGCTGCAGTTCCTGCGCGACGTGCGGCACTTTGTTTTCGATCAGGTAGGAGTCGACGGCGGGCACCCCGATGGTGGCGATCAGCAGGATGATGGCGGTGACGACCGAGACCTCGATCAGCGAAAAGCCGCGCATACCCGAGCGCCGCGCGGACACGCATCGCAGAGGGGCACGCACGGGATGGCGCGGACGACGGGACGGCAACAGAGCAACGGCATGGCGCATGGCGGAGCAAACCTCGGTGTGGGAGTGGGACAAGGGCACGGGACGAACGGGCGGCGACGGCATGGTCAGACCCCCGCGTGGAACAGCAGCAAGGCCCGGCGGAGTTCGTCGATGACGCCGTAATGCAGCAGGGCCAGGCCGATCAGGCAGGCCAGCGAAGCCAGCAGCAGTGACCATCGCCAACGCAGCGCCTGCGCCAGCAGGCGAACCCGCGTGTGGCTTTCCAGCCGCTGGCGGACGCGGCGCACCCCCTCGTCCATGCCATAGGCCTGAATCATGTCCTGCAGATACCAGCGCGTGTTGGTGTCGAGCAGGCCGGTGCCGAACAGGGCCATGCCGGACTCGCCCTCGCCCATGCGGATCGCCATGCGTTCGGCCTGCCAGGCCATCCAGGGCGAGGCGCCGCCCGCGATGCGCGCCAGGGCCTCGTTGAGCACCATGATCCGGTGACCCTGGCGCCGCAGCAGCAAGGCAAGCAGCGCAAGAAACCGCAGCGCCTGGAAATCGCGGTACAGCGACCACGGCGGCAGATGGTCCAGCCACGGCCGCAGCGCGCCGGTGTAGCGCGGCAGCGAGGCCAGCATCACCGTGCACGCCGCCAGCGTGCCGGCCGCCAGCCACGGCCAGCCTAACCTGACCCCGTCCGCCAGCCGCAGGAACCACAGCGTCTGCGGCCCATGCAGGCTGGCCGGCAGCCCCTGGAACGCCGACAACAACCGGGGCGCGGTGAAATACGGCACGGCCGTCAGCATGGCCAGCAACACCAGCACGGCCAGCAAGGCCACGCCCAGCGTCTGGACCAGCGTGCGGCGCACCTCGTCGACCAGGCGCACCGTGCGCGCCAGTTCGCCCAGCGTCGCCACGAAGAGTTCGGCGCCGGCGCGCTGGGCGGTGCGCAACAGTATGAGTTCCTGTTCGGGAAACACGCCGTGCCAGATGCGCTGGATGTCGGCGCCATGCTCTTGGCACAGACCGGCCCAGTGGCTGGCGAGACGCCCCCGGGCGGTGCGCGGACCGTAACGGGCCGCATCGTCGGCGAACAAGCCGAGCAAGGTCTTGCCGGCCGCGCCGCCTTGCAATCGTTCGCCCAGGTATTCGTAGTAGTCGGCGCGCCGGCGTCTGATGACCGTGGCCGAGTGCGACCGCCATATCGACGCCCAACGGCTGCTGAACCAGCCGGCCGTCATCGCGCGCCCCTCGGCGAGCGCGCGGCTGCGAAGGGCGCGAGCACGGCGCGCCGCACGATGTGTCGCCGCCTGGCGCCTGGTTGCGCACGAGCGCCTTGTCGCACGACAGCGCCTGGCCGCGGCGCTGCGCCCGGCCCTGCTCCAGTCTGCCGCCGCGCGCGGGCAACGCGCCTGACCCCGGCGCGCGGCAAGGGTCCGCCATCGAGCGGCCGGAACCCGGCTTCGATATCCCGCGGGTCGATCCAGCCGCGAATGGCCTTGTAGAGCGCGCATTGCATCGCCGTCTTGCCCTGCATGTCGGGCTGGTCGAATGCGGCGCGCCGATGCGCGGCGAACAGTTCGGCCAGGCGCAGGTTGTCGTGCTCGCGCAGGCAGCGCAACAGGGCCGGGTCGTCCTCGGGTGCCAGCATCTCGGCCACCACGGTGCGGCCGGCCCGGCCGACGAGTTCGGCGGGGCCGCCGCGGCAGGCCGTGCAGCCAGCGGGATTGCGCACCTTCATGAGCGACGGATCCAGCCCGTAGCGGGCCTGCACCCGGCCTTTCCAGCAGCGCCAGCGGCCGGCCACGCCAGGCGCGGCCAGCAAGCTGTCAAACGGCAAGGCGCAATGCGGGCACAAGGTCGGCAACAAGGTCTGATGGACCAACAGCTTCAAGACCCCGGGACTGGCAAGGAAGTCGCGCGAGATGCCGATGAAGTCGGAGGCCAGGCGCTCGGCGATCAGCAATACCGATCCGGCATGCGTCGTGGTGTAGAGACTGACACCGGAGGCAGCGAGATCCATGAAGGCACGGCCGGTCTGCGCGTCGCGGATCTCGCCGATCATCAGGTCGTTCATGGCGCTGCGCTTGAGCGTGCGCAACTTGGCGTCGAATACGTGTGGGCCGCTGTCTTCGAGATCGCGGCCAACGGTGTTCTGCAGCGCCCCCGGGATCAGGTATTCGACCGGGTCTTCAAGCGTGACGACCTTGCGATGCGAAGGCACGCCGCGAATCAGCGCCGCCAGCGTGGTCGACTTGCCCGAGCCGACCGCACCGGCCAGCACGACCGCGCCGCCTTCGGTCTGCCGGGCGTGCTCGAGCAAGCGCACCTGGTCGGGCAGGTAGCCCAGGGCGGCCAGGTCGGGCATCGCCGCCCCGCCGTCGAGCCGCACGATGCGCAGGCATACGCTGGGGCCGGCATCGGCCGCCAGCGACGCCCAGCGCAGCATCACCGCGCGCTCGGGGCCGCCCAGCAGAATGCGGCCTTGCTGTTCGACATGGGGATCGAAGACCGCGCCGTTGCCGCCCCGCACCTGCATCCAGGCCACCGCGAGGATTTCCATCAACGTCGCCGTCGGCATGCGGGCTTGGCAGTCGGGCGCGACATAACGGCCAGCGATCGTGTACAGCACCTGGGAATACGACTGCCGCAGGCTGACGTTAAGGTGGATGTCGCTGGCCTGGTGATCCAGCCCCCAGCTGACCAGTTCGTCGAAGGCCCGCGCCAGCGCGGTCTGGCGCGACGCGTCCAGCGTGGTGGGCGCCGGCAGGCCGACGCCGCAGGCCTGACCGCGTGATACCGCCAGCAGCAGCGTTGCCGGCGCGACATACACTGCCGGCTCGGCCAGCCGCAGGCCGCGCTGGCGCATCTGGCGCAGCAGCTCGCCGACCGCGTCGGCGCGCGCCTGCTCGGGCACCGCCAGCACCGCGGCGCTGCCGTCCTCGAGCAACACCGGGCACAGACGGCCAGCCAGCGCAGCCAGATCGAAGTCGGCCGCCAACACCCGCGCCAAGCCCGGCGACAGCCGCGCCAGATCGTCCTGGCCGGCGAGCGTGCCGATCGAGGGCGGGACCGGCACGACGGCGGACCGTACGGCGGGACGGGCGCGTGGTCCCCAGCTTGGCAATGCGAGTGCGCACATGTCAGGGCTCCTGGGCGGCCGACCGCAGGCACAGCGTCAGCGGCGCCTCGTGGCCACGGCGGGTCGTCACACAATCACCGCGCAGCGCGACCAGCCGGTAGTCGGACGGCCGGCCGGTCGTGGCGGCGCCCAGCAGTTGCCGGCGCCCATCGGCCACCAGTTCGGCGCGCAGGCGATTGCCGACGCCATAGATGGCGATCAGGCGCGGCTCGTCTGGCATCGGCACGTCGGCCTGGACGGGCTGCGCGCCCAGCCGCGCCCGCGCGGAGGCCTGCGGCATGCCGCCGGCTGACCCGCGCGGGCCCTGCCCCGCGGCCGCGGCGCTAGCAGCCAGCGCGGCCTGCAAGTCGAGTTCGAGCAGCGCCTGCACGGTCGGCGCATGACGCCACGCGGTGTCGGCCGGCAAGGCTCGCGCCGACGCGTCCAAGGGTGCCGGACGCACGAGGGCGTCGGGGGATGCCAGCGCCGCGGCGGGTTCGGGCAAGCGCTGGCGGGCGGCCGTTGCGATGGCTGACGCTTGTGCGGCGGCTGACGCTTGTGCGACGGCTGACGCTGGTGCGACGGCTGACGCTGGTGCGGCGGCTGACGCTTGGGCGGCGGCTGACGCTTGCGCGGCGAAGGCCAGCAGCAGGCCCGCGCGCCGCAAGTCATTGCTTTTCATAGAGCCATCCTTGCAGGCTGAGTTGCGCACGCGGCGACACCAGACCGGCGCCACCGGCCGGCAGGATCTGTAAATGCAGGCGCCGCCACGAGGCGGAGAAAGCCAGGTCGGGCAACAGCGCGAATGCATGCAGGGGCCCTTCGAGCAGCAGCTCGCGCATGCCCGGCACCGGCAGGGCCTCGGGGCGCGCCATCGTGCGGCCATCGCCATGACGCGGCGGCTCGACCGGCAGGGCCTGCCACGGCGACAGGCGGATACGCGAGAACAACTGCGCCACGGTCTGCAGGCGGCTGGCCAGGCCGAGCTCGGTCTCGGCCGACGGGCGCAGGTCTTGCCATGCCAGCGGGGCTGCCCGACCCGGCAGCCGCCATGCCAGATCGGCGCCGTCGAGCAGATCGACCCGCAACTGCCAGCCTGGCGGCAGCACATCGGCCAACAGGCGATTGCGTCCCAGCGGACCGCGCTGGTAACGCGCGCGGCAGAGCCAGTCGGCGCGTTCGCTCAGGCATGACGCATCCTTGAGCGTCCAGCCGGTGACCTGTAGCGGCAATTGCGTCAGCGACACGAGCAGCGGCGCCAAATGCTCGGGTGCGTGCCGATACGCCGGGGCCACACTGGCGGCCAGCGCCGCGTGCCAGGCGGCCAGTTGTTCGCCGGCCGCTGGCGGTGCCGGTGACGGGCCGCGCCGCAGCGCCAGTCCGCCACCGACGGCGGCCAGCAGCGCCACGCACCAGCCGGCATGGCGCAGGCCACGCGCCACGCTGCGCACGCGCCGCAACTGCGCCACGGGCTGCCGCTGCGCCGGCATGTCCGACCAGTCGAATCGCGTCATGCCGGGCAGCGACAGGTTGCCGTACAGCACCAGATCGGGATAGCGGCCACGCAGCGCATCGAGCGCCTGGCACGCGGCTGGCGTCGAGGGATACACGCAGTCGGTATGCGCGATGACCGCATGATCGTGCCAGGCGACCAGCCAGCAGCCCTGCGCGGGCGTCTCGAGCAACAGCGCGACGGCGCCACCCGAGACCGCCGCCTGGGCGTGCAGGGCCGCCGACTGGCAAAGGCCAAGCGTGCGGCCCAAGCGGCGCGGCGCGCGCAAGGAGCCGACGCTGGCCTGCTCGCGGCCGGACCAGACGTAGAAGCTGGCCCCCAGCGCACGAGCGCGCTGACGCGCCAGCCGCGCGACATCGCGCCCCAGCAGCGGCGCCCAATGCAGTCCGAGCGCCAGCGTGAACCCGCCGCCATCGGCCAGCCACAGGCCGGCGCATAGCGGCTCGGGACGCAAGGAGATTGGCGCCGGCATGTCAGAGACCCTCTTCGATGTCGGCGGCCACCATGATCACGGTGGTCGTGCGCTGACTGGCTGCGCGGTCGCGGCCGCCGCTGAGCAGGGGCAGGCCTTCGAAGGCGCGCCGCCGGCTGCCCTCGTCTTCGCTGCGGTCGAAACCCGCGATGACCACCGGCTGCCCGGGACGCACCGACACCTGCTGGACCGTGCCAGAGCCATCGATCGCCAATTGCTGGACCTGCATCTGGTTGTCTTGCGCGCCGAAGGTGATGGTCTTGAGCGGCTGGGCCACGGTGTTGTCGTAAGACACCGATAGCAGGATCTGGCCGTCGTCCTGGGCATCGGGCAGCAAGGTCAGGAAGGTACCGGTGGTCTCTTGTTTTTGGCTGACCGAGACGGTCGGCAGCGCGGCCCCGCTGGGCCCCATGCCCCAGGCCGCGCTGGTCTGGGCCTGATCGATGTAAGAAAAGGTGGTACGCACCGCGTGCGTGACCGGCCGCCGATTGAGGGTATAGACCGGCACGCGGGTGTGGCGCAGCACGGTGCCGATCTGGGCAAGCGCCGCGACGATGGCCTCGGACCCCTTCATCGGCCCGGCCAGCAGGCTGGTGCTCAGGCGCGCGGCCTCGTTGGCGGCACCCAGGCTGGCGCCGGTCAAGGCGGCGGCGGCGCGGCTGCTTTGCTGGATGAAGCGCCAATCGATGCCGCCTTCGGTGCCGCGGTCGAGCGCCAGCGTGATCTCTTCGAACACCAGCCGCACGCGGCGGGTCAGCACGCGGTTTTCGCGCTCGACGAACTGCGCCACCCGATCCAGGGCCTCGCGGGTATCGGTGACCACCACCGCCGTACCAGCGCCGGCTTGCAGCACGACGGTGCCGGCCTGCGTCAGCAAGGCCTCGATACGGGCGCGCAGCGCCGGCAAGGGATCGTCGAGCGAGGTGAGCTCGGTGCTGGACGCGCTGTCGAAGCCCCCTGCGCCAATGTTGGCCGAACGGCCCAGCCGTGCCTGGGCGCGCGCGCCCATGGCCAGCAGACGCAGATCGAAGACCCGGCTGTCGACGCGGTAGAACTCGATGATGCCGTCGCGAAATCGCCACTGCACACCGAGCCGGTGCGCGATCGCGTCGAGCATGGCCGGCAAGGGCTGCGGTCCGCTGGCGAAACTGGCCACGAACGGCATGGCTGCGGTCGCCGGCACGTCGATGGCCAGCCGCGGCAGGAAGGCCTCGGCCGGCAGCAAGGCGTCGGGCATCACCCGCACCGGGATGCCGGTGGCCCGGGCGATACGTTCGGCCAGCACCGGCAGCGTCGCAGCCTCGTCGGCGAACAGCAGCGTGGTCGTGACATGCCGCTGCAACGCCGCCGGCAACACTGCGTCGCGCGCCAGTGGCTGGAC
Organism: Pseudomonadota bacterium; assembly: GCA_023427085.1. Classification (GTDB taxonomy): domain Bacteria; phylum Pseudomonadota; class Gammaproteobacteria; order Burkholderiales; family Burkholderiaceae_B; genus Orrella. Next base: position 7,239 of record JAEZBO010000187.1, on the reverse strand, counting down.
CGGGCCGGCCAGCCAGACCCGGTCGACCTCTTGCGCCGCACGGCGCGCCGCCGGATCGCTGGCCGGCACGAACGCGTCGTGGCGGGCCTGCAGCTGTGCCGCGGCGGCCTGATGGCGGCCGAGCATGTCGTCCAGCCGCTGCACCACCGAGCAGCCCGGCAATGTGATGCCGGCCAGCACCGGCAGCACCGCGCGGCGCCAACGCGGATTGGCGGGCAGGCGCCGGGTCGTTGCGGCGCCGGGCCTGATGACGGAGTCGGCCCGCTTCATGCCGGTACCTTGGCGAGCGGCGCACTGCGGTCGCAGGGCTGGTTCAGTGGCACGACCCGCAACACGCGGTTGGCGTAGAAGCACGGCTGCACCGGCCGCTCGCCCAGTTCGGAAGCGGCGAGCAGGTCGCGCACGGCGTTCTGGTAGCCGTCGCTGAACGACGCCGAGCCGCTGAGCGGAATATCGACGTCGACGGCCCAGTGTTCGCTGTCGAAGGTCCAGCCTGCCTGCCGCGACCAATTGCGCAACAGCGCGCGCATGGTGCCATCGGCGGGCGTCGCGTGGAACACGGCGGGGACCGGGACCGGCGTCGGCGCAGAGGCAAGCGCCGGCGTCGGGGCCAAAGCAAGCGTCGCCGCAGGGGCAAGCGTCGGGGTCAGGGCCAGCGCAGGGGCCGGGCTAGCGGTGGATGTCGAAACCCGGGCGGCTGACCGGGCTGGCGACGCCGACATGGCCGCCGAAACCGTCGCGGCCGCTACAGGCTTGGCCGCAAGCACCTGGTCGCGGCCGTTGCGGCCCGCGGCACCGGTATCGATACCATCGACGTGATCGGATGCCGCGGCGGGCTCTGCCGGCACCGGCGTGCCTTGCGGCGGCAAGGCAATCGCCGCGCCGCCCTGCTGGCCCGCGGCGGCCCCCAGATAATCGGCCTGGGCCCGACTGCGGCCGCCACGCAGCACCAGCCGCGGCCACATGCCGGCGACCACGACATAAGGCGCCTGGCGGGTATAGGCGGCGATCTGCTCGCCCTGGCCGGCGTCGACGAAGACCGCCGGCACCGCCTGCCCCGGCGCGAAATGCAGCCAGGTATCCCGACCATCGTGGAACACCTGCAATGGCGCCACGGCCGGGTCGCCCGACAGCCGCCAGTTGAAGTCGTAGGCACGCGGAGCGGTGGCCGCCCCGCGTGCCAGCGGGCGTGTCGGCAAGGTGGTGCAGGCGCCCGACAGCGCCGCGCAACACAGGACCAGAGCGAGAGGTTTCATGCGCCACCGAATGCAGGCCCAGCCAAGCCGGGATGCCTGCATGGTGGCGCGCGGACTGCCGCCGCACCAGCCGCGAAATGTCCTCACGGACGATTTCGCGGCGGTCTGCCGCTCGGTGGCTCACCGCGTCAGCGGATCACCACGGCATGGCATCAGCGCATCAGCGCATCGCCCTTTTCGGAGATCACGTTGAGCGCCCGCACCGGCGGCGTGTCGCCGGCCAGCGCGCCTTGCAGCTCGGTGTTCATGACCGCTTCGACCTGCGGATAGTTGGCCAGGCGGAAACCGCGCGACGACGGCGTCGGCGTGGTGCGCATGGCCTCGATCAATTGCTGCGCGCCCGGGATCTTGTTGTAAAACGAGACGTCCGAGGCGCGGAACGCCGCTTCGGTCAGCGGCAGGTAGCCGGTGTGCTGGTGCCACTGGGCCGCCACCACCGGCGTCGCCAGGAAGGCTAGGAACGCCGCCGACGCCTTGTCGTCGCTGCGCGGGTGGCCGGACACGGCCCACAGCGCCGAGCCGCTGACGAAGGGCCGGCCGGGCTGCTTGGCCACTTGCGCGTAGTACGGCAGCGGCGCGACGCCGAACGACAGGCCCTTGGCGGCCTGCAGCTGGCCCAGCGCGCCGGTGCCGGAGGTCAGCACCGCGCAGGTGCCCTTGGCGAACAAGGCATCGGGCGTGCGGTCATCGGGGTGGTGCGTGAACAGCATCGAACGCTTCCAGCTGACCATCAGCGAGATGTGGCGCATGTAGAGCGAATCGAACTTGAACTTGGGGCGGCCCTTGCCCAGGCCGTTGTCGGCGGTGGTCAGGTCACGGCCGTTCATCGGCGCGAGGTTTTCCAGGTGCACGTTGACCGCGTCGCTGCTGCCGTACGGGCAGGTCACGCCGGAAGCACGCAGCGCCAGCAACTCGGCCTGCAGGTCATTCCAGGTGCGCGCCGGCGTGCGCGCGTCCAGGCCCGCCTTCTTGTAGGCGTCGAGGTTGTAGAACATGACCGGCACTTCGGCCATGAACGGGAACGCCAGCAGCCGGCCGCGGCTGTCGCGCACGAAGTTGGAGGTCTGCGGCAGGAACCAGGCCAGGTCGCGGATCGGATAGTCGGCCAGCAGGCGGTGCATCGGCAGGATGTCCTCATGCTCGGCGATGACGTCGGGCGAGTGGTTGTCCTCGATCTGCACCAGATGCGGCGAGTTCTTGGCGGCCTTGGCCTTGCGCGCCTCGTCGCGCAGCGCGGCCTGCGTGTCGAAACCCTTGACCAGGACTCGGACGTCCTTCTGGTCGCGGTTGAACTGTTTGACGATCTTTTCGAACTCGGCCTTGTTCGGGCCGGTCAGCGTGTGCCAGACCTGGATATCGGTCGCGGCGTAGGCCGAGGCGCCGGCGGCGCCGAAGGCGAGGATCAGCGCGTGCCCGGCGGCCCGCAGCGACAGGGCCAGGCCCATGGATTGCGTGGATTTCATGTGTGGTCTACAAGCCGATGAAAGGGAACTCGGGCTCGGGCGGCCGGCCATCGACGATGTCGGCAAGTGCCCTGCCCGAGCCGACACCCATGGTCCAGCCCAGCGTGCCGTGGCCTGTATTCAGGTACAGGTTGGCGACGCGGGTCCGGCCGATGAGCGGCACGTTGGAGGGAGTGGACGGACGCAAGCCCGACCAGTAACTGACGCGCTCGAAATCGAGCGCACCCGGGAACAGCTCGCGCGCCAGGCGCGTCAAGGCCTGGCAACGCACGGGATTGAGGGCACGCGAATAACCCGACAGCTCGGCCGTGCCGGCCATGCGCAGGCGATCGCCCAGCCGGCTGAACACGACCTTGTGGCTGCTGTCGGTCAGACTGACGGTGGGCGCGGCGCGGGGATCGAGCACCGGAAAGGTGGCCGAATAGCCCTTGGCGGGATAGATCGGGCAGGCCACGCCGAGCGGGCGCACCAGCGCGGGTGTGAAGCTGCCGAGCGCGGCGACATACGCGTCGGCCTGGTAGGCGCCGTAGCGGCCATCCGGACCGATGAGCTCGGCGGCCTTGACCTGGCCGCCTTCACAGACCAGCCGGGTCACCTGGGTGTCGAACATGAACCGCACACCGGCGCGTTCGGCGCGTTCGGCCAGCGCGGTGGTGAACAGGTGCACGTCGCCGCTTTCGTCGTCGGCCGTGTAGTCGCCGCCGACGATGGCGTCGCGGTGCGGCGCCAGCGCCGGCTCGATCGCGACGACCTCGTCGGCCGAGACGATGCGCCGGTCGACGCCAAAATCGCGCATCAGGCCGGCGGCGCGCTGCGAGGCGTCGAACTCGGCCGGATCGCGGTAGAAATTAAGGATGCCACGCTCGAGATGGTCGTAGCGCAGGCCCATGCCGGCGCGCATCTGCTGCAGCGTCGCGCGGCTGTATTCGGCCATGTTGACCATGGCGCGGATGTTGGGCGCCAGGCGGCCCGGCAGGCATTCACGCAGGAAGGCCAGCCCCCACTGCCACTGCCGCCAGTCCAGCCGCGGCCGGAAGTACAGCGGGGCGTCGTCCTGGAAGATCCAGCGCAGCAGTTTGAGCGGGGCTTGCGGATTGGCCCAGGGTTCGGCGTAGGAGACCGAGATCTGCCCGCCGTTGGCGAGGCTGGTTTCGCGGGCCGGACCGCCGGCCCGGTCGATCACGACGACCTCATGGCCCGCCTGCTGCAGCCACCAGGCACTTGCCGTGCCGATGATGCCGCTGCCCAAAACCGCGATTCTCATGCCTGATTGGCTCCCGACTGTGTGGGTCCGGACTTGAGGCCTGGCACGATGCGCTGAAACGGCATGTCGTCGCGGATAGGGGATTTTACTTGTCCCGGGACCGCAACACAAAGCCCCGTCGGCCGGGCCCGATCAGCCCTTGATCGCGGCCACATCGGCCTCGGACGTGAAGGCATCGGCATGGAACTCGCCGTCCGGCAGGCCGCAGCGCTCGGCGAAGTCGAGCCGCGCGGCATTGACCATCAGCGGCGTGCCGCAGGCATAGACCTGCCAGCCCGACATGTCGGGCAGGTCCTGCATGACCGCCTCGTGCACGAAACCGTTGCGGCCCTGCCAGTCGTCCTCAGGCTGCGCGGCCGAGATCACCGGCACGTAGTCGAAATCGGGCAAGGTCCGCGCCCACTCCCGGGCCAGCGCGTCCATGTACAGGTCTTGCGGGCGCCGCCCGCCCCAGTACAGCCGCACCTTGCGCTGGATGCCGGCATGCTGCATATGCTCGACGATGGCCTTGACCGGCGCAAAACCGGTGCCGCTGGCCAGCAGCACGATCGGCCGGTCGGAATCCTCGCGCAGGAAGAACGAGCCCAGCGGGCCTTCGAGGCGCAGGATCTCGCGCTCCTTCATCTGCGTGGCGCCGGCGCCGAACACGTGGTCGGTGAAGACCCCGCCCGGCATGTGGCGGATGTGCAGCTCGAGCGGGCTGCCGGCGTGCGGCGGCACGGCCATCGAATAGCTGCGCCGGCGGCCGTCCTTGAGGATGACCTCGACGTACTGGCCGGCATAGAAGCGGAAGGTTTCGGTCGCCGGCATCTGCAGCTTGAGCACCGTGACGTCGGGCGCGGCGCGCTCCATCGAGATCACCCGCACCGGCAGCTTGCGGATCTGGATGTCGCTGGCCAGCCGCAGCTCGGCCGACTCGAGCACCATGTCCGACTTGGGCTTGGCCTGGCAGAACAGCGTGTAGCCCTGCTCGCGCTCGTCGGCGCTGAGGATCTGCTCGGGGGCCGGGCCAGCGTCGAACTCGCCGCTGACGACCTTGCCCTTGCAGGTCGAACAGGCGCCGTTGCGGCAGCTGTAGGGCAGCACGATGCCGGCGGCCAACGCCGCATCGAGCAGGGATTGGTTGGCGTCAGCAGTAAAGGAATGGTTGCTGGGCAGGACGGTGACCTGAAAGCTCATGGATTCGATCGGAGTGCTGCGCGACAGGCATCGCGCCGGTGTGACGGAGGGAGTACAGCGCCAAACCCGGGATTCTAGCCGCTTTGGCGGGCGATCGAGCCGCCCGGGGCCTGCCCGGGACCTGCGGCAACAGGCGGCCCGCCCTCATGCCAGCCCATGCCAGGCCATGCCAGCCCAAGCACCCGGCCGCAACCGCTCGCGGCCGAACAGCCCCCCGCGGCACCCGGTACGCCGGCCACCGCCAGGGCTCGGCCCGCCGGCTCAGAAGTCGAGTTCGGCCTCGAGCACGTCGCCGACGCGCAGTTGCGCGCCCGGCGGCGCCTGCACCACGGCGTTCTGGCCGAACATCACCCCATCGTCGCGGCCCCGGTAGCTGGCCAGCGTGCGGCCCGGCTCGGCGCCGCGCTGGCCGGTCTGCTGGTCGGTATCGGGCACGTTGCAGCGCGCGCAGGGCTTGACCAGCGCCAGCACGATCTGGCCGCCGCGCAAGGACGCGACGTAGTCTTCTTCGTAGGCCTCGAGCCCGCTCACGACCACATTGGCACGAAAGCGCTCCATCGGCACCGCCGCCTCGCCCTTGGCGCGCAGGCGGCCATTGAGTTCGGCCAGTGACTCGAGATTGGCGATCAGGAACGGAAAGCCGTCGGCGAAACCGAAGGCGTGCTCGGGTCCCAGCGCCGGCGCGTCGGCGCCGTGGCGCAGGCGCCACGCAGTGACATGATCGGGACTGGCCAGCCGGCGCGCCTGCGGATGCAGCCGATAGAGGCGGCACGGCACGCCCAGATAGCTGCTGAACCACGCGGCGACCTCGTCACCCTCGTCCTGCCCGGGCACGGCGTCGCGCCACACCACCAAGCTGCGGCCGTCGTCCCGCGGTTCGGCCGGCGGCGCCAGGTCGCCGACGCGCAGTGCGCGCATGCCGGGCGCCTCGACCCACAAGCTGCCGTCGCGCAGCGTCGGCCGGATCAGCGCCATCGCCGGCCATTGGCGCTGCGTCATGAAGCGCCCGTCCGGGTCGGCGAGCATCCACTGGCGGTCGTAGGACAGGCCGGCTTGCGACACCGCCGACACCTGCAGGTCGATGGCGCCGCAGGACTTGATCGGATAACTGTGCAGACTGGCGATCGTGATGGTCATGAAAAAGGTCCGAGCGAGGGAAAGGGATCAGGAAACAACCCACGCGCCGGCCGCGATCCGGCAAACCGCAACACCGCGCGTGGCACAACCGAAAAACCACACCGCCACACCGGCGTGTTGCCGCCATTCCTAGGCAACCCCCGACAACTGGTATACCATCGGAATTCCAAAAATCAACGGCTCGTGGACCGTGAAAAACGCCTCCAAGAAAAGCGCCCCGCTGTTCGACCAGCGCCCTCCGAATCTGTCGGAGGAAACCTATCTGCGCCTGCTCGAGATGATCAGGTCCAACGTGCTGCCGCGCGGTACGTTCTTGCAGGAACGCATGCTGGCCGAAGCGCTGGGCGTCTCGCGCACGCCCGTGCGCGAAGCACTGACCCGGCTGGAAAGCGAAGGCCTGGCCTCGCGCGCGGCGCGCGGGCAACTGATGGTCAAGGAGCCCGATGTCCGCGAGTATATCGAGATCCTGCACCTGCGCCTGCTGATGGAAACCGAGGCCGCGGCGATCGCCGCGCGCAATCTCAGCGACGCGCAGATCGACCTGATGATCGCCGAAGTCCGCAAGCTGCTCGAGAGCCGCCGCCGCACCCCGGCCGACCAGCACCGCGTCGACGACCTGATCCACAACACCATCGCGAGCGCCTGTGGCAACGGTTATCTGGCCAGGCTGGTGCGCGACCTGCGGCTCAAGACCCGCGTATTCGACCTGAACAGCGTGCCCGAGCGGCTCGAGCCCGGCTGCCACGAACATCTCGAGCTGCTCGGCCACCTGAAGCAGCGCGACGGCGAGGCCGCGCGCAAGGCCATGGCCGCGCACCTGGACAACGTCAAGCGCAGCATCGTCGATCGCCTGACGCAATTCTGAGCGCGCGGCGCCAGGCCGCCGGCCGCGTCCGCGCAAACGACCCGTGGCCCGCCGGTGCGCCGCGCAGGCCTGCGC